>NZ_JBEXUX010000002.1:0-304197 GCF_040629175.1 Embleya sp. NPDC005971
CCATTCCTTCTGCGCCGCCCACATGGCGTCGACGCAGCCGGTCTCCTTGCTCGTCGCCTGGCCGTTGCCCCACGAGTCGGTGGACTTCGTGAAGACCTGGCCGGTGCTGTAGTCGGCGCAGGACAGGCCGGGACGGGTGGTGTCGCGCAGGGTGTAGGAGCCGCTGGTCTGGATGGTCAGCGGGTTCGGGCCGTTCCACTGGCTGTTGCCGGTGCCGGCCTTGACGTCGTCGGTGGTGTCGAGCACCGCGCCGGTGCTCGCGTCGACGAACACGTGCAGCCTGCTGGGCGCGGTCGCGGTACGACCCGCCACCACCGTCTCCCAGGCCAGCGCGCTCTTGTCGTCCTTGACCCGGACGACCAGGCGGTGCGACTCGACCTTGTCCACGACCGCGAGCCTGGCCTTGGAGGTGGCCTCGGCGGCGGCGGCGGTGATGGTCGGCTGGGTGGTGACCGATATGCGTGCTTCGGTGGAGGACTGGGTCGCCCGCACCCGGCCCTTTCCGTCGGCCAGTACCACGGCGTCCCCACCGACGACCGGGAGGCCGCGGTAGGTGCGCTGGTACGCGACCGAGTACAGGTCGTCGACCCACGGGGTCACGACCTGGCGTTCGTACTGCTCGTCGGGCCCCTTGGCGAGGACATCCAGGCCGCTGGCGGCCGCCCGGTCGGCGGCGGATACCGCGAGTGCCTGGGGGTTTGCGGGGGGAGGGGACGGGTCGGCGGCGGCCGACGGTCCGGCCGCGCCGATCGCCAAACCGGCGAGCATGGCCAGGACGGTCCCGGCCGTGGTCGTTCTGCGATTCATCGAGGCTCCTTGGGTGGAAGGCAGACCTCGACCACGTCGCCGGCATGCGCCGCGTACGCCTCGTGAGCGACGCGGGCGACCGTGCAGGCCGGGTTCGTGCCCGAGCGAGCGAAACACTCACACGGGTGTGGGGACTTGGTGAAGTGATCGGCAACGGCCGGCAAATTCTGGCAAACGCCAAGCAGACCCCGGGAGTCGCGGGAGTGCCGGGTCAACCGATCGGGCGGCCGTCGCTGATTTTCGGTGCCTGCTCCGAGGCCGTCTCATCGCCCATCGACAGAGACGGCCGGAGCCGCGCCGACCGCCGCTCAGTGACCGGGCATCTGCTCCAACAGGTCGCGGACCTCGGGCAGATCGCTCCAATGCCGAGTCAGACGTCGGCGCAGGCTCAGCAGTTCCCGATTGGTGGTGGCCGTGCCCAGACCCGCCGCCTCGTGCACCACCGGCGCGGCGGCGAGCACCGCCGCGTCCGGTTGGCCGGCGCACGCGAGCGCGTCCGCCAGGCGCACCGTGAGCAACACCCGCGCCGGTCGCATCGGCACCGGCAGCAGGTCGAGCGCCGCCTGTACCGATTGCACCGCCGCGCGCGCCGAGGGAAGGTCGCCGGTGCGCGCGGCCAGGTCGCGCAGCGCGCCGCCGATGGTGGCCTCCATCCGCAGCCGGCCGGCCAGCCCGGTCAGCCACGGCGCCTCGTCCCGATCGCGTTCGTCGAAGCGCGTCACGTGTCGATGTGCGGTGGTGATGTGCCGACGACACTCGGCGATGTCGCCGTCGAGCGCGTGGCCGCGCGCCTGGTAGAGCTGGGCCAGTGTGGTGATCCAGGCCCGACCGGGGTCCACCGCCTCCAGCGCGCGGGCATAGGCCAGCGCCGCCGCCGCGTCGCCGTCCAGGCGAGCCAGCGAGCACACGTCGCCGAGCAACGACGCGCGGGCGCCCGGACTCTCGCAGACATCGGCCCAGTTGAGTCCTCGGTCGTACCAGGCCATGCCGATCACGCTCTGCCCCTGCTGCATCCGGAACCGACCGGCGAGCTGGGCGTAGTCGGCCGCGAGTCGGAGCTGCGCGTGCGGCGAACGGCCGTGCGCGTTGAGCGATTCGGCCCAACTGACGATCCGGCGCAGCACGTACTCCACCGAACCGACCAGCCCGGTGGTGGCGCCGCCGTGCAGACCGGCCTGGGTGTAGCCGCCGAGCAGGGCGGTGAGCACGTGTACGACGTCGGGGTCGACGCCGGTGGGGTTGTTCCCGTCGATGTCGCCCAGGATGGTGAGCGCGTCGGCGTACGGGGGCACCTCGCACTCGTGACACCCGTCCTTGCCGTGCAGCGGGCAGGGCAGCCCGTGGTACGGCAGCCGATCGGGCCAGAACCGGTCGGCCAGCGGTGCCAGACCGGCGGGTGCCTCGCCGCCCGGAATCACCGAGAAATGGGTGCGGTGCAGGGCGGGCGGCGGGATCGATCGGCTGGTCAACAGCGCGGACAGGTCCCCGCCGGTGTCCAGCAGATCGTCGAGTCGGCGCGGTAGTCCGGCGGGCGGCTCGCGCAGGCCGGCCTCCAGCTTGCTGATCAGGCTGTGGTGGTAGCCGACGCGTAGCCCGAGCTGCTGTTGCGTCATTCCCGCGAGGCGGCGCCGGGTCCGCAGCGTGCGGCCGAACTCCGCCCACAACGGTGTCGACGCGACCTTTAGCGGTGGGGACGCGACCTTTGTGGTGACGGGCGCGTTCGGGAGCCTGTTCACGTTCGTCCTCCCCGAGTAACTCCGGATGGTCGACGGTTGGTCACTGCCCGGAGCAGGGTGACAGACGGCGGTAGCGGTTGTCTGCGGTGGAACGAGCCATTCCGCTTTTGCCGGATGGGTGTACGGGGCTGGAGCCCGAACCGAGACGACGTGACATATCACCCTGCATCATCCGGCTGCCCCCCGGACGGCGGTCGTGGGGTGTGCTTGCGGCCGGGACTGCGCGAGACTTGCCACACCGGTAGCACTCACCCCTTCCTTTGCTGAGGCACTATGCGCTGCACGATCGCTGGCCAGTCCTTCCACCTGCAGATGAACGAGGTGGAGCGTGCGATGAGCGGGGTCAAGCCCGACCCGATCACCGGCGAATCGGTCCGTATCGGGCGCCGTACCTATCCGGTCAAGCAGGTGGGATCGGTGGTCACGGGACAACTTCCGCGTGATTTCAGCGCGGCGGAGGTCTCGCGGGCGCTCACCAAGCTCGGCTTCACCGTTTTGCCGCCGGCGCCGGCGGCCGAGACCGAACTCTGATCGTTCGGGTCTTTCGGGGCCGCTCGTAGTCGTTCGAAGTCTTGCGGGCCGTGCGGGGACGTTCGGAATCGTTCGGCATGGAGGCCGGTCGGGCTGTGTTTGCCCGGCCGGCCTTCGTCGGCCCCGGTCGGTGCCTGCCGTTCTCGGCCTTTTCGGGTCCGGCGTCGGTCAGGCGCTGGGCGTCGCCCGGCTGGGCAGGCCGGCGAGGAGGTCGCCTCGCGCGCCCGGACCGGCCGAGGCGCGCAGGTCGTGCGAGGTCAGCGGTTCGCCGCAGTGTGAGCACACGTGTACGGCCGTGGTGGGTTGGCCGCAGTTGGTGTGCGTGACGATCAGCGGCGGGCCGTCCGGCGCGGCCCACTGGTCGCCCCACTGACGCATCGCGTTGAGTACCGGCCACAAGGTGCGGCCCTTGTCGGTGAGCCGGTAGTCGTACCGTGCCGGTTTGTCCTGGTACGCCTCGCGGACCAGGACGTCGTGCTCGATCAGGTGCTCCAGCCGCTGGGTGAGCACATTGCGGGAAATGCCCAGCCGCTCGTGGAAGTCGTCGAAGCGGGTCACGCCCAGGAACGCGTCCCGCACGATCAGCATCGTCCACCACTCGCCGGCCACCTCCAGGAACTGGGCGACCGAGCAGGGCATCTCCTGGAAACTCTTCCGACGCATGGCGCCATCCTAACCGGTGAGTCCTTTCATGGAACTCATTGAGTTGCATTATAGAACTTACCCGCTCTACGTTGAGTTTCGTCATAGAACTCATCCGTCATGGAACTCGACCGAGGGGATGCGCCGTCATGGCCGACACCGATCCGGATCACCCACCACGTGCGCTCGCCGCAGTTCTGGTCTGCGCGGGCGTGGTGCTCGTCAACCTCGACCTGTTCATCGTCAACGTGGCGATGCCGTCATTGGCCGAGACCTGGTCACACTCCTCGCTCGCCGACCTGTCCTGGGTGCTCAACGCCTACACCGTGGTGTTCGCCGCGCTCCTGGTCCCCGCCGGCCGACTCTCCGACCGGATCGGCCACCGGCGGGCGTTTCTGGCCGGGACCGCGGTGTTCACCGCGGCGTCCGCGCTGTGCGCCGCGTCGCCGACGCTCGCGGTGCTGGTGATCGCCCGCCTCGGCCAGGCGGTCGGCGCCGCGCTGTTGATGCCCGCGTCGTTGGGCCTGTTGCTCACCTCCTATCCGCCCGAGCGGCGCGGCGCGGTGATCAGGGCGTGGGCCGCGATCGGCGGACTCGCCGCCGCCCTCGGGCCGATCCTGGGCGGGCTGCTGCTCGAACCCGGCTGGCGCTGGGTCTTCCTGGTCAACCTGCCGATCGGGGTGGGCACGCTGGTGCTCGGCCTACGGCGGCTGCCCGATCCGGCGCCCACCGACCGCGGGCCGCTGCCCGACCTGCTCGGGGCCGCGCTGTTGACGGCGGCGATCGGCGCGTTGTCGCTGGGTGTGGTCCGGGCGCCGGACTGGGGCTGGTGGTCCGGCCGTACGGTGGCCGTCTGGGCGCTCACCCTGGTCCTGGTGCTGGGCTTCCTGCTGCGCAATGGGCGCCATCCGCGCCCGGTGGTCGAAGGGGCATTGGTGCGCAACCGCACCTATGCGGTGGCCGGCGTCGCCAACACCCTGTTCGGGATCGCGTTCGCCGGGATGTTGATCTCCGGCACGATGTGGATGCAGACCGTGTGGGGCTGGAGCGCGCTGCGCACCGGGCTGGGCACGGTGCCCGGACCGCTGTGCGTGCCGTTCGTGAGCATTGTGGCCGGCCGATACGTGAGCCGGTTCGGACCCGGGCCGCTGGTGGTGCTCGGGGGGCTCTCGTTCAGCGCGGGGTTGGGATGGTGGATCGTCCGGCTCGAACCGCACGCGCGTTATGCGAGCGACATGCTGCCCGGCTCGATCCTGACCGGTATCGGGGTCGGCCTGATTCTGCCCACGCTGATCGCCACCGCGACCGGGGCGCTGAGTCCGGACCGGTTCGCCACCGGCTCGGGGGTGATCACCATGCTGCGTCAGGTCGGCTCGGCGCTGGGCGTCGCGGTGTTCGTCGCGGCGGTGGGCGCGCCGACGACGCTCGACGGGTACGACCGGGCCTGGTACATCCTCGGCGCGGCGACCCTGCTCACGGCGACGGCGGCGCTGTTCCTGCCGCGACCGGGGCGGGAGCCGGCGACGGGGGGACCGGTGGCGTCGAAGGCCGGGTCGGTGCGGGCCGAAGGGGCGACGGCCGGCTAGCGATCGGCCGGGGTGCGGGGCGGGCCGTCGGGGCCGAACGGGGCCCGGGCCGGTGGGTGTCGTGGCCGGGAATCGGTGCCGGGGGCCGGCCGCGACACCGGGGCGGTCGGGGGCTCTCTCGGTCGGGAGCCCGGTCAGGCGTCCTTCGCCGCCTTGGCGGCCTTGGCCGCGCGCTTGGCCTCCTGCTTGTGTGCCCGGACCTTGGCCAGCGACTCGGGGCCGGTGATGTCGGCCACCGAGCGGTGCGCGCCGGCCTCGCCGTAGCCGCCGGCCGCCTCGCGCCAACCCTTCGGGGCCACGCCGTACTGCTTGCCGAGCAGGGCCAGGAAGATCTGCGCCTTCTGCTTCCCGAAGCCGGGCAGGTCCTGGAGGCGCTTGAGCAACTCCGTGCCGGTCGCCGCGTCGGCCCACACGGCGCTCGCCTTGCCGTCGTAGTGCTCGACCAGGTATCGACACAACTGCTGCACGCGGTTGGCCATCGACCCGGGATAGCGGTGCACGGCGGGCTTGGTGGAGAGCAACTCGGCGAATTCGTCCGGGTCGTACTCGGCGATCTCGTGCGCGTCCAGGTCGGTGCGGCCCAGGCGTTGGGCGATCGTGTACGGGCCGGCGAAGGCCCATTCCATCGGGATCTGCTGATCCAGGAGCATGCCGACCAGCGCCGCCAACGCACTGCGCCCGAGCAATTCGTCCGCCTCGGCCTGCTGGGCGAGGTGCACTGTCGTATTCATCCTTCGATGATCTCCCGGCGGACACCGCACGCGCACTCGGACTCGCCGAGGTGGGGGCGGGGGCGTTCAGTGGCTGCCGGTGCGCGGTACGACCAGTCCCGATTCGTAGGCGACGACCACCGCCTGGACCCGGTCGCGCAGGCCCAGTCGGCGCAACACCCGGCTCACGTGCGACTTGACCGTCTCCTCGCCGACCACCAGGCGGGTGGCGATCTCCGCGTTCGACAGGCCCTCGGCGACCAGACGCAACACGTCGACCTCCCGGGGGGTCAGGTCGGCCAGACCGGGTGGGGCCGGGCGTGGCCGCAGTCGGGTGAACTCGCCGATCAGCCGCCGGGTGACGCTCGGCGCCAGGAGCGCCTCGCCGGCGGCCACCACGCGGACCGCGTCGAAGAGGCGTTCGGCGGTCACGTCCTTGATCAGGAAGCCGCCGGCGCCCGCGACCAGTGCGTCGTAGACGTGCTCGTCCAGGTCGAACGTGGTCAGCATCAGGATCCGGGGCGGCTCGCCGTCGCCGACGTCGGTACGGATGCGCCGGGTCGCCTCGATGCCGTCCATGACCGGCATCCGTACGTCCATCACCACGACGTCCGGCCGCTGCTCGCGGCAACGCGCGATCGCCTCCGCGCCGTCCGCCGCGGTGCCGACCACGACGAAGTCCGGTTGGGTGTCCAGGAGTGCGGCGAAACCGGCCCGGACCACCTCCTGGTCGTCGGCCACCACGATCCGCAACGTCGCCTGCCCGTTCATCCCGTGCCCCCGGCGCCGGCGAACCCGCCGGTGCCGGCCGGCCCACCGGTGCCTGCCGGGCGCGGGGCCGGGAGGGTGGCCTCGACCAGGAAGCCGCCCATCGGCGTCGCCCCGGTACGCACCTCGCCGCCCACGCTCGCAGCGCGCTCGCGCATGCCCGGCAGACCGTGCCCGCCCGGGCCGGCGCCGACGCGCGGGCCCGGTCCGTTGTCGCGCACTCGCACCCGCAACAGGTCTTCGTCGGAGTAGTCGAGCACTACGTCCACGGCGGCTCCGGGGGCATGGCGGCGAGCATTGGTCAACGACTCCTGGACGATGCGATAGGCCGCCAACTCGACGCCCGGGTCGAGCACCGCGATCCGCCCGTGCACGATCAGCCGCATGCCCGCGCCGGCGAAGTCGCGGGACTCGTCGATCAGATCGAGCAGTTGCTGGAGTCCGGGCTGCGGCCGGCGGGTCGGCTCGGCGCCGGCGTCCTCGCGCAGCACCCCGAGCAGGCGGCGCATCTCGGTCAGCGCGGTGCGGGCCGTGTCGCCGATCGCGAGCAGCCGTTCGGCGCCCTGCTTCGGCATCCCCGGGGTGGTCAGTCGGGCGGTCTCGGCCTGCACCGAGATCATCGAGATGTGGTGGGCCACCACGTCGTGCAACTCCCGGGCGATCCTGTCCCGTTCGCCGCGCGCGGTGAACTCCAGCAGGGTGCTTTCGATCGCGTGCCGGGAGGCGTCCCGCTCGGCGGTGCGGGTGCGGGCGCCGCGCACCCGGATCCGGACCAGCGTCGCCCACGCGGCGAGCAGCGCGACCGAAGCGGCGATCGGCACACCCTGGTAGAGCACGGCGGTGGGCACCGCGGCTGCGGTCATCGCCACCGCGACCGTCGCCGGCCGGCGCGGCGCGAACAGCAACGGCACCGTCGCGCACAGGCCCAGGATCAGCGCGATCGACAACGTGCCCGCCGCCTGGCCGGAGCGCAGCGCGGTGCGCAACACCGTCTCCGGCAGGGAGAACAGGCCGAGCGCCACTCCCGCGGCGAAGGCGAGGGAACCCCACGGCGGTTCCGTGCGCCATGGGTGGGTCGGCCACGGGTGGGCGGGCCGGCGGGGTCCGCGCCACGGTTGTGCTCGCCGCGGTCGTCCGCGCCACAGCGACTCGCCGCGCCGCCGACCGGGGTCGAGGGCGCGGCCCGGGATCGGATCGCTGTGCTTCATGGCGCCATTGTCTCGGCCGGTCCACCCGGCCCGCTTCCCCCGGGCCGGGGAATCCGCCTCCCCCGCAGCGGGGAGACGGACCGCGGGCTTCCCCCCATGCGGGGAACCCGGTTTGGCTCGCTTGCGTGATGCCTCGGAACCGGTCGCCTTCATAGCCTCGTGGACATGGAAGCAACCATCGAAGTACGCGGACTGCGCAAACGCTACGGCCCGCATACCGCCGTCGACGGGCTGTCGTTCACCGTCGAGCCCGGCCGGGTCACCGGCTTCGTCGGACCCAACGGCGCCGGCAAGTCCACCACGATGCGGATCATCCTCGGCCTGGACCGCCCGGACGAGGGCTCCGCACTGGTCGGCGGCCGGCAGTACCACACGCTGCGCACGCCGCTGCGCGAACTGGGCTCGCTGCTGGACGCCGCCGCGCTGCACCCGGCGCGTCCGGCCCGCGACCACCTGTTGTGGATGGCGCACTCCAACGGCCTGCCCGCGCGCCGGGTGGACGACGTTCTGGAGACCGTGGGCCTGACGTCGGCGGCGCGCCGGCCCGCGGGCGGCTTCTCGCTCGGCATGCGGCAGCGGTTGGGCATCGCGGGCGCGCTGCTCGGCGACCCGCCCATGTTGATGCTCGATGAACCGGTCAACGGCCTCGATCCGGAGGGCGTGATGTGGATTCGGGGCTTGCTGCGCTCGCTCGCCGCGGAGGGCCGCGCGGTGCTGGTGTCCAGCCACCTGATGAGCGAACTGGAGGACAGCGCCGACCACCTGGTGGTGATCGGGCGCGGCCGGCTGATCGCCGACACGAGCATCGGCGAGCTGCTCGCGGGTGCCTCCGGCGGGCGGATCCTGCTGCGCACCGCGCAGCGCCGCGAGGCGATGACCGTGCTGACCGGGGTCGGCGCGACCGTCGCGGCCACCGATCGCGACGCGCTGACCGTCACCGGCCTGTCGGCCGAGCGCATCATCGGGCTGCTCACCGAGCACGGCGTGCCGTTCTCCGGGATCGCCGAGCACCGGGCCTCGCTCGAAGAGGCATACATGGAACTCACCCGGGACGCGGTCGACTTCCGCGCCGCCGATGTCGAGGAGCGAGCATGAGCGGCCCCACGACCACGCCCTACCGCAGCGCGCTGACCGGCGGGCGGGACACCTTCGGTCGGCTGCTGCTCGCCGAGTGGACCAAGCTCAGGTCGGTCCGCAGATGGATGCTTACGCTGATCTCGGCGGCCGTGCTGACCATGCTGGTCGGCCTGCTGATCGCAAGCGGCTCCGGCGGCACCCGAGAGGTGACGGGCGGCGGCGCGGGCGGCAAGGTCAGGCTGGCCGACCATTACACCGACGGGGGACAGTTCGTCGAACGCGAGTTGGCCGGCGACGGCGAACTGGTCGCCCGGGTCAACACCCAGGAACGCAGCGCCGGTCGGGCCAAGGCGGGCCTGATGATCCGGGCGAGCGACGCACCCGGCGCGGCCTACGCGGCGGTGGTGGTCACCCCCGACCACGGGGTCCGGTTGCAGAGCGGGTACGACCGCGACCGGGCGGGCGGCGGAGGGCCCGTGCCGCGCTGGCTCAAACTGGTCCGGGCCGGACACACGATCACCGCGTACGAGTCCGCCGACGGCACCGGTTGGCGACGGGTCGGCCGGGTCGACCCGGGGCAACTTCCGCAGACCGCCCGGATCGGGTTGTTCGTCGGCTCCCCGGACGCGGTCGAGGTCGAGCGGCAGTTCGGCAACGAGGGCATCTCCGGGCAGACCACCACCGGCAAGGCCACCTTCGACCACGTGCGGCTGACCCCCGCACAGCCGCAACAGCCCACCGGGACCTGGCACAACCGGGTCGGCCCGGACGGTTCGACCGGCCCCTCCGGCCCGGCGGTCGAGCGCCCCGGCGCCGGCCCGCCCCCGGGCTTCACCGAGGTCGACGGCACCTTCACGGTGATCGGCACGGGCGACATCGGCCCCGACCCGTTCGGCGAGGACGGCACCCAGACGATCCTCGGTGGCGTACTGATCGGCCTGATCGCGGTGGTGGCACTCGGCGTCTTGTCGATCACCGCCGAATTCCACCGGGACACGATCCGCACCACGTTCGCGGCCGTACCCCGGCGCGGCCGGGTGCTCGCCGCCAAGGCGATCGTGATCGGCGCGGCCACCTTCGTCGCCGGACTGGTCGGCACCTTCGGCGCGTTCGCCATCACCGGCCCGGTGGAACGCGGCAAGGACCGCATACCGGCCGGCCTGTCCGACCCCAACGTGCTGCGCGCGCTGATCGGTACGGCCGCGCTGCTCGCGGTGGTCGCGGTGTTCGCGCTGGCGATCGGCGCGATCCTGCGCCGAGGCGCGCCCGCGATCGCCGTCGTGCTCGCGCTGCTGTTGATCCCGCGCATCGTCGGCTCCGGCCTGTCGGTGTCCACCGCGACCTGGCTGGAACGGCTCACCCCCGCAGCCGGATTCGCCATCCAACGCACCTTCGACCGCTACGACAGCACGGTCGGCCCGTGGACCGGGCTCGGCGTGATGTGCCTCTACGCCGCGGCCGCCCTGGTCGTCGCCGGATGGCGGCTGCGCCGGCGGGACACATGAGAAACGCCGCCCACGCCGAATGGACCAAGCTGCGCACCGTGCGCTCGACCGGATGGCTGCTGCTCGGCCTGATCGCGGCCACCGTGCTGGTGAGCGCACTGGCCACGTCGGCCATGCACACCTCGCACTGCCCGACCCCGGCCGGCTGCTTCGAGGACATCACCAAGGACAGCCTGATCGGCGTGCGGGTCGGCCAGATCGCCGTCGTCCTGCTCGCGGTGTCGGTGATCGGCAACGAATACGGCACCGGGATGATGCACACCTCGCTGACCGCCCACCCCCGCCGCCTCACACTGCTCGCCGGAAAGGCGCTGCCGCTGGCGACGCTGGTCGCCACCGCAAGCACGCTCGCCGTACTCGCGTCGCTGTGGGCGGGGCGCACCATCCTGGCCGGCAACGGCTTCACCCCCGAACACGGCTACCCCACACCGCCCCCCATCGACGGCCCCACCCTGCGCGCGGCCGCCGGCACCATCCTCTACCTGACCCTGATCGCCCTGCTCTCCTTCGGCATCGCCCTGCTGATCCGCGACACGGCCGGCGCCCTCACCGTCGTACTGACCCTCCTCTATATCCTCCCGCTCCTGGCCACCGCGATTACCGACCCCGACTGGCACCGCCGCCTCGAAAAACTGACCCCCATGACCGCCGGCCTGGCCATCCAAACCACCCGCAACCTCGACCGACTCCCCATCGCCCCCTGGCCCGGCCTCGCCGTACTCGCCGGCTACACGGCAACAGCCCTGCTCCTCGGCACCCTGACCTTCACCCGCCGCGACGCGTGAGCGGGACGGGCACGCCGACCAGCGCCGCGGTGGTGTACCGGCCCGTATCGGCAGCGGATCACAGGCGCTGCGGGTGGACCACCACCACGGTTTCGCGGGTGATCAGGTCACCGGCGCCGGGGCGTTCGCCAAGCCGAGCAGAGCGAGCAGGACGCGATCCAACGTCGTCCACGCGGCGGGGAGGCAGACGTCGGGCAGGGAGGCGCGGGACGGGGGCCGCCGGGGCGCTGCCCCGCAAGACGTCCACGGCGCGCGAAGACGGCCTCGCCGTCGGGATGTTCGCGCGGCAGGGCGATGGGGAGCCGGCGGCAGACGTGGCCGTTCGGCTGCCATCCGGCCCGTAGGTCGCTCAACCAGGGGCCGTCGACGGAACGCGCGGTCGGTACGACGACTGCCGGCGTGCCGGATCCTCATCTCGTTCCTCGCCGAGTCCGGCGCGTGGCAGCCGGATTGCGGCGCGGCCGGAAGCAGATCGTAGGGCAGCGGGACCGGCGGGCCGAACCGGACCGCGCGGCACGAGCCGGTCCGGCTCAGGGCGAGGTGCCGGCCGCCGCCGAGACGGCGGCTTGGGCGGCGGATTCGAGTTGGGTTATGCCGGCGGGCATGGAGGGTTGGTTGTCGGAGAGGATGGCGATCAGGAGGGGGTGGCCGGTGTGGGTGATGTGGGCGATGCTGTTGATCACCCACAGGCCCGTGGCGTCGCGGGGGAGCCAGCCGTTTTTGAGGGCCGGGGTGGTACCCGGATCGGCGGCGGTGGATACGCCCCAGGTCTGGTCGGCTTGCACCGAGGTCATCAGGTCGGCCAGGTAGGCGCGGGACGCGGCGTCGAGGGGGGAGTCGGCGGCGGTGATCGCGTCGAGCAGGCGGACCTGGTCGCCGGCGGTGGTACGGGTCAAACCCCAGGAGAGGCCGGTGGGTTCGGTGTCGGTCAGGCCCAGGGTGGTGTTGGCGGTGCGGAGGCCGGCGGCGCCGCCGATGGCGGACCACAGGGTGTCGGCGGCGTCGTTGTCGCTGGTTTCGATCATGGCCGCCGCGGTGGAGCGTTCGGTGTCGGTCAGGGTGCGGTTCGCCTGTTGGGCCTGGAGGAGGAGGGTGGCCAGGATGTCGACCTTGACGATGCTCGCGGTGACGTACGGGCGGTCGGCGTTGTAGGTGACGAGGGTGTCGGCGGTCGGGTCGAGGACGGCCACCGACAGGTTGCCGGTGATCTCGGGCAGGGCGGCGGCGAGGGCGGTTTCGGTCGGGGTGGGGCCGGGGGTGTGCGACGGTGGCAAGGTGGGCTCCGGGCTTTCGGGCGGGGCGGCCGTCGTGGTCGCCGCGGCGCCGAACGGGGTCGGGTCGGCGCGGTTGCCGGAGACGACCAGCCACAGCAGCGTGGCACAGACGAGCACGATCGCGGCCGGCGCGAGGAGCGATGGGCCGCTGCGTGGAGCGCGGTGGATGCCTTCCCGAGCGGGGCTCATGGTCGACACGGTGCTGTGCGGGTGTGTGTGGTGGGTGAGACGAGTCTTAAGAGTGGGTGAGAGTCGGGGAGTGCCCGGGAGCGCCGGGGAGCTTCGAGGGGAGCGCCGCGGCGAGTGGTGGCGGGTGGACGTTGTGGCGGTGCGGGACTGGGAGACTCGACGGATGTTGCGCTTTCGGTTCGTGTTGCGGCCCGTGTCGGCGGTGCGGCCCTGGGGTGCGGACCCGCCTCGACTGGGCTGGTTCATCCTGACGGACGGTTGGTATCGGATCGAGGTGGGCGGCCATGAGCTGCTGCGCTACGCGGACGTCGCGCCGGACTCGGGGCCGCCGTGGGTCGACTACCACGTGGTCCGGTTGTGGGAGGACGTGCTCGACCTGATGCCGCAGGCCCTGGAACCGGTGCCGGCGGATCTGCTCGATTTCGTCGCGGGCGAGCTGCCGGCGGCGACGTGGCCGGCCGCGCCGGAGATCGAGGCGGCGAGGGCCTGGCACGCGGGCCACTCGTTGACCATGGGCCACCTGCGGGCTGCTCCGGACATCCGGTTTTGGCGCACGGTCTCGGGCGGCGCCGACACGATGACCGTCGCGTGGTCGCATCCCGTCGATCCGGACGACGACGACCCGATCGTGTTCACCGCGCCGCCGACCGGCCGGGTCGTGCTCCCGACCGATGCCTTCGTGGCCGCGGTCACCGCGTTCGATCGCGAGTTGTTCGCCGCGATGGAGGAACGGGTCGCCGGTCTGGAAGCGGCCGGCCCACCCGCCGGGGTCGACCTCGATCTGCGCGGGCTGCGCCACGAACAGCGCGACCGTGCGGGCTGGTTGGCCGAGGCGACGACCCGCGACGCCGACACCGATTGGCCCGCCGTACGAGCGGGCGCAGGCACGCTGCTCGGGCCGGCGGGCGAGTCGGCGCGGGATCGGGAGGGGTCAGCTCGGGGGTTGGTCCAGTAGGGCGATGGAGGCTTCGCGCATTTCGATCTTGCGGATCTTGCCGGTCACCGTCATCGGGAAGGCGTCGACGAGGTGGACGTAGCGCGGGATCTTGTAGTGGGCGAGGCGGCCCGTGCAGAACTCGCGGAGTTCGGCCGCGGTGAGTTCGGGGGCGCCGGGGCGGAGTTTGACCCAGGCCATCAGTTCCTCGCCGTAGCGTTCGTCGGGCACGCCGACGACCTGGACGTCCTCGATGTCCGGGTGGCCGTACAGGAATTCCTCGATCTCGCGCGGATAGACGTTCTCGCCGCCGCGGATCACCATGTCCTTGATCCGGCCGACGATCGAGACGTAGCCGTCCGCGTCCATCGTGGCCAGGTCGCCGGTGTGCATCCAGCCGTCCGGGTCGATCACCTCGGCGGTGCGCTCGGGGTCTCGCCAGTAGCCGAGCATCACCGAGTAGCCCCGGGTGCAGAACTCGCCGGGGGTGCCCTCGGGCACGGTCGCGCCGGTGGTCGGGTCGACCACCTTGATCTCCAGGTGCGGGTGTACGCGGCCGACCGTACCGACGCGGCGTTCCAACGAGTCGTCGCGGCGGGTCTGGGTGGACACCGGGGAGGTTTCGGTCATGCCGTAACAGATGGTCACCTCGGTCATGCCCATCCGCTCGATCACCCGCTTCATCACCTCGACCGGGCACGGTGAGCCCGCCATCACGCCGGTGCGCAGCGAGGAGAGGTCGTAGGTGCCGGAGTCGAAGTCGGGCAGCGCTAGTTCGGCGATGAACATGGTCGGGACGCCGTACAGGACCGTGCAGCGTTCCTCGTGCACGGCGCGCAGGGTGGCGGCCGGGTCGAACAGCGGGGCCGGGACGACCATGCACGCGCCGTGGCTGGTCGCGCCGAGGTTGCCCATCACCATGCCGAAGCAGTGGTAGAAGGGCACCGGCAGGCACACCCGGTCGGCGGCCGTCCAGCCCTGGATCTCGGCCACCTGGAAGCCGTTGCCCAGGATGTTGCGGTGCGAGAGCGTGGCGCCCTTGGGGAAGCCGGTGGTGCCCGAGGTGTACTGGATGTTGATCGGGTCTTCCGGCCGCAGCGTGGCCTCGCGGGCGCGCAGCCGCTCGACCGAGACCGCGGCGCCCTCGGCGACCAGCGCGGGCCAGTCCGGGGTGTCGATGTGCACGACGCGTTCCAGGTCGGGGCAGGCGGGGCGGACCTCGGTGACCATCGCCGCGTAGTCGCTGGTCTTCACGCGCGACGCGGCGATCAGCAGCCTGGTGCCGGACTGGGCCAGCGCGTACTCGATCTCGTGCACCCGGTAGGCCGGGTTGAGGTTGACCAGGATCGCGCCGACCCGGGCGGAGGCGTACTGCACGAGGGTCCACTCGGCGCAGTTGGGCGACCAGATGCCGACCCGGTCGCCCGCCTCGATGCCGGTGGCGATCAGGGCGCGGGCGAGGTCGTCGACGGCGGCGTCGAACTCGGCGTACGTCCAGCGTCGGCCACTCGCGCACTCGACGAGGGCGTCGTTGTCGGGGTGGGTGGCGGCGATCCGGGCCAGGTTGGCGCCGATGGTCTCGTGCGGGAGCGGCGGCGTGCGCTCACCCTGGCGGGTGGCGGGCCCGGCCGGCGCGGGGGCGTCCTGGGGCTGCGGGGGCGGGGGCGCGGAAGCGGTCATCGCGGGTCACCTGGCCTGGTCGGGGTGTGGTGGGAGCGAGCGGTGCGGGTCGGCGTTGCCGCGACGGTAGGCGGGGTGGGCGGGGACGGCGAGCGTTGTACCCCCGAATGGGGGTGATGCGAGGCGGGACTCGGCAGTACGTTTCCCTTGCGGCCGGGGCGTGCCGTTCGTGCCGGGTGGACGCGAGCCGACCCCGGGCCGAGGACACGGAGGAGCCATGAGCCAGGGCGCGGGATCGGTCGGCGATCCGGTGGGTCGTGCCGTCGAGCGGTTTCGGGCGCGGACCGGGGTGGACGTCGCGTTCGCGGGTCCGTGTCCCGACGTGGGCGATCGGCTGGTGATCTCGTATCTGAGCGGGACCTCGACGCGCGTGTTGGCGGGGCTGACGGTGGTCGCCGGGACCGGGGTGGGCGGCAAGGCGATCACCACGCGGCGGCCGATCCGGGTGGTCGACTATGTCGCGGCGTCGGCGATCAGCCACGAGTACGACCGGGCGGTCACCACCGAGGGGGTGCGGGCGGTGTTCGCGGTGCCGGTGCTCGCGGGGCGCGAGGTGGCGGCGGTGTTGTACGGGGCGCTGCGTCGGCCGTGCGACTTCGGCGACGGGATCCTGACGACGGCCTGCGACGCGGCGCGTGACGCCGGGCACGAGATCGCGGTCGCGCGCGAGGTCGAGCAACGCATGGCGCAGGCGGCGGAGCTGCCGGGGTGGGCGGCGTCGGAGATCCGGTTGGCGTATGCCGAGCTGTTGGCGCTGGCCGGGGCCGCGACGGATCCCGGGCTGGGGGAGCGGTTGCGGGAGGTGTGTGGGCGGTTGGCGCGCACCGCGGGCGCCTCCGGCGGGGATACGGGTGGCCTCGGCGGGCCCGGGAGCGCGGCGGCCGGAGTGCGGCTGACACCCCGGGAGACGGACGTGCTGGCGCTGGTCGCGGTGGGTCGGAGCAACGCGGAGGTGGGGCAGACGTTGGGGGTGGGGGCGGAGACGGTGAAGAGCTACCTGCGCTCGGCGATGCGGAAACTGGACGTGCACAACCGGGTCGAGGCGGTCGTCGCGGCGCGCGCGGGCGGCTATCTGCCGTAACCGGCGGGTCGGCCGAGGACGGGAAGCCCTCCCGGACGGGCGGGACCTCCGTGCGGTGGGCGAGCGCGCCCCGACCCGCGGCCGGGCTTGTCCTCGAACGCGGGACGGGTGGGATCGGTGGGGTCGTGGACGTCGGCCGTCGTGCGGCTTCCGGCGCTGCCTGTGCCTCGGCGGGTGGAGTCGAGTACGTGCTCGGATTGGGCTTGCAGCTTGGTGGGCTTCTCGGCGGCGTTCTCCGGTTCGGAACCGGAGTCTTCCGGTGTGCTGGTGGGTCTCTCGTTCGGCGGGTGGGGTGGGGTCAGGATTCGGCGAGGACGGATTTGAGGAAGCGTTGGGTGCGTTCGTGGGTCGGGGTGGTGAGGAGGGAATCCGGGGGGCCCGATTCGATGATTTTGCCGTCGGAGAACATCAGGACCCGGTCGGAGACGTCGCGGGCGAAGCGCATGGCGTGGGTGACGCAGAGCATGGTGACGTCGGTGGTGTGGGCCACCTCGCGCAGCACGTCCAGGACCTCGGCGGCGAGTTCGGGGTCGAGTGCGGAGGTGACCTCGTCGAGCAGCAGGATGTCCGGCTCGACGGCCAACGCCCGGGCGATGGCCACCCGTTGTTGTTGACCGCCGGAGAGCTGGGCCGGGTAGGCGGACAACTTGTCGCGCAGGCCGACCAGTTCGAGCAGGTCGGCGGCGCGGGCCTCGGCCTCCTCCGTCGAGACGCCGTGTACGCGGATCGGCGCCTCGGTGACGTTGCGCAGCACCCGCATGTTCGGGAACAGGTTGAACTGTTGGAAGACCATGGTGATCCGACTGCGGATGGCCCGGATGTGCCGCTCCGACGCGGGTACCAGTTTCCCCTCGCGCCGCTCGTGGAAGAGTGGTTCGCCGCCGACCTCGATCACCCCGGTGTCCGGTCGGGCCAGCGTCATGAGCATCCGCAGGATGGTGGTCTTGCCGGAACCGCTGGGCCCGATCAGGGTGACCCGCTCGCCGGCGCGCACGCCGAACGACAGGTCGTCGAGCACCACGTTGTCGCCGAAGCGTTTGCCCACCCGGTCGAAGGTGATCAGGTCGGTGGGTGGTGCCTGGTCCGCCGGGGGCGTCGGCGCCGCCTGGGTCTGGGTCATCGTGTGTTCCTCCAACGTCGAGCCGGGTGGTCCGTGCGTTCGCGGGGCGTCAGGTCGCGCGCACCCGCCCGAACCGCCGCTCGACCAGCCGCAACAGCGCGGACATCACCAACGTGACGACGAGATAGAAGACGCCGGCGACGGTGAACGGCTCCAGCGTGCGGAAGGTCTCCGCGTTGAGTTCGCGGGCGGTGGAGAAGACCTCCACCACGGTGATCGCGATCAACTGCGGTGTGTCCTTGAACATCGAGAGCAGGTAGTTGCCCAGCGCCGGCAACACCCGCGGCACCGCCTGCGGCAGGATCACCGACGTCCACACCCGCCGGCGCGGCAGGTGCAGTGCCACGGCCGCCTCCCACTGGCCGACCGGCACCCCCTCGATGCCCGCGCGGTAGACCTCGGACACGTACGTCGCGTAGTGGATGCCCAGGGTCAACGCGCCGACGGTCAGCGGTGCCCAATCGATCCCGATCGTGGGCAGTACGTAGAACATGAAGAACAACTGCACCAACAGCGGGGTACAGCGGATCAGTTCGCAGATCAGCGCGACCGGTACCGACACCCAGCGGGTGGGGCTGCGCCGCAACAGCGCGAACACCAGGCCCAGTACGAGGGCCAACACGTAGCCGTACGCGGTGGCCTGGAGTGCGACCAGCATGCCGGACCACAGATCCGGGACGATCTCCCACGCGTAGTCCCAATCCCAACTCATCGGGCCACCTCCGCACGCCGCAGCAGCCGTTGCAGCGGCCCCGGCTCGGGTGTGCGGCCGAGCGAGCGCACGGCGTGCCGTTCCAGCGCGCGGATCAGCGTGATCAGTACCAGCGCGATCAGCGCGTAGCCGAACAGCAGGCCGGTGAACACCAGGGTGGTCTCACCCGAGGACATCCGGATGAGTTGGGCGTTGAAGGTCAGATCCGGGATGGACACGATCGACACCACGGCGGACATCTTGAGCAACTCGATCAGGTTGTTGCCCAGCGGCGGGAGCATGGCCCGATACGCCTGGGGCAGCAACACCCGGCGGATGCGCTGGGCGCGGGTGAAGTTGAGGGCGATCGCGGCCTCGATCTGCGCGGCCGGCACCGCCTGGATCGCGCCGCGCACCACCTCGGCGGCATACGCGCCGATGTTCAGGCCGAGCGCCAGCATGCCGGCCCACATCGGGTGCAACTGCCAACCCAGGACCGGGACCACGAAGACGAACCAGAAGGCCAGCACCAGGGTGGGCAGGCCGCGGAAGACCTCCACGTAGCAGGCGCCGAGCAGCCGGGGCAGCCGATGCTCGCTGCATCGGGCCAGCCCGGCGGCCAGCGCCAGGAGCAGGCCGAGTGCCCCGCCGCCCAGCGTGAGGTAGACGGTGTTCAGCGCACCGTGCAACAACAGGTCGAGTTGCCCGGACGTCATCCGGCGGCCTCCGATCGGGAACGGGCGGGTGGTCTGCGCGAGCCGGCGCGGTTGCCCTCGCTCATGCCGCACACACCCGTTGCGCGGTCAGCTCCGGCGCCGGAACATCGGCCTCGGTGAAGCCGAACGGCCGCTGGATGCGCAGCAGTTCGCCACTGTCCCGAAGCTTGTGCAATTCCCGATCGAAGGCCGCGACGAAGTCCGTCTGATCCGGCGTCACCGCGAACGCACCCGCGGCGGCCGTGATCGGCCGGCCGTCGACGACCGGCCGATACGGCGCGGTGACCTCCAGGTCGGCGTGTTTGCGCTGCTGCAGGCCCCAGTTCAGCGAGATCGAGGTGAGCGCGACCGCGTCCACCCGGCCGCCGATCATCCCGTCGAACGCACTGGGCTGGTCGGCGAACCGGGTGATCCGGGCGCCGGGTACGCCGCTTCGTTCGGCCACGTCCGCCTCGACCGCGCCGAGCAGGACGCCCAGCCGGACATTCGAATTCGCGGCCACATCGGCCATGGTGGCCAGTCCGCGCGGGTTGCCCTTGGGTACCAGGAACGCTTCGGCCGCATCGAACTCGGGGTCGGTGAACAACACTTGCGCACACCGTGCGGGAGTGATGGACATGCCGGCGCCGACGATGTCGAACAGGCCCGCCCGCAGGCCCGGGATCAACGCGCCGAAGTCGGAGGGCACCGGCTCGATCCGGCGCACGCCCAGACGATCGAAGATCGCCTTGGCCAACTCGGCTGCCTCACCGGTGAGTTCGGCGTCCTTGTCGAGGAAGCTGTAGGGCGCCTCGTTGGCGAACCCGATGCGGACCGAGCCCCGCTTGCGCAGTCGGTGCAGCAACGTACCGCCGTCCGGTTCGTCGTTCAGGTCCACTCGGCTGCACGCGGCGGCGGTGCCGGCCGCGGTCACCGCCAAGCCGACGGCTCCGACGCCGCGCAGCAGACCGCGGCGGGAGAGTCCGGGACCGGGTCGGGGTCTGGCATCGACGGCACGCAAAACGCGGTCAGCTCCTTCCGCAGGGGACAGGGCACGCCCCGCCGCGGCCGTCGCTGCGAGAGCCTCGACCCCGAGAGCCGTCGACGCGGGGCCGAAACGGTCGGAGTCGGCGCCCGGAAGCGAGCCGGACCCGGTGGTGCGAAGTGGCGACCCTAGGCCGATCCGACACCGGCCGACAAAGAGTCGGGCAAACCCGAACGGCCGTTTCGTGATCGCCCTGTGGCCGGAGCGGCCGATTGTCACGAATGCATCACGACTGGTGTCCGACTTGCCGGATACCCGAGGTGGCCGGCGTCCTCGGCGGAGCCCGTGACCGGCCGCGTTCGTTATTCGGACGTGACGGCCGGCGGGCCCGGCAGGGCGGGCAAAGTCGTCTCGGAGGGTGACCGCGCCCTCGGCCGGAACGGGTCGAGACGGTAGTTTTGGGATCGTTCACGATCGCTTTCGCACCCGAAGGCGAACGAGGACCCAGCGCCCGGGGAGCCCGCCCCGATTCAGTAGCCAAGGAGGGACGCCATGTCCTTGCTGACCGTCTGGCCCGAGACCGACGCCGCCGAGTCGATCCTGCGCACCTCGGACCCGGCCGAGATCGCGAGTGCCCTGAAGCCGATCGGCGTGCGTTTCGAGCGCTGGACGGCCGACGTCGAGCTGCCCGACGGCGCGACGCAGGACGAGGTGATCGCGGCGTATCGAACCGAGGTGGACCGGATCACCGCCGCCGAGGGCTACATCCAGGTCGACGTGATCCGCCTCCAGCCCTCGGACGACCCGGAATGGCCGGCCAAGGCCGCCGGCGCGCGGGCCAAGTTCCTCACCGAGCACACCCACGACGACGACGAGGTGCGCTTCTTCGTCGAGGGCGCGGGCATCTTCTACCTGCACATCGCCGGCCGCGTGCACGCCGTGCTGTGCGAGGCGGGCGACCTGCTCTCGGTGCCCAAGGGCATCACCCACTGGTTCGACATGGGCGTCGAGCCCTCGGTCGCCGCGATCCGCTTCTTCCACGACGAGGACGGTTGGATCGGCGACTTCACCGGCGACCCGATCTCCTCCCGCTTCCCCGACTTCGACCAGATCTGGGCCGGGTACGCGGCGTGAGCGAGGGCACCGCCACCACACCGCTGACGGTCGTCGTCGACATCGAGGGCACCACCAGCGCCACCGGCTTCATCACGGAGCAGCTCTACCCGTACTCCCGCGTGCACTTCGCCCGTTGGCTGGACGAGCACGGCGACCACCCGGACGTGGCGCGCGCGGCGGAGGGCGTCCGCGCCCTGATCGGCGAGCCGGACGCGGACACCAAGCGCATCGTCGAGGCGCTCGACGGCTGGCTCGACCGGGACGAGAAGGTCACCCCGCTCAAGGCGCTCCAGGGCCTGATCTGGGCCGAGGGCTTCGCGTCCGGCGAACTGACCTCGCACTTCTACCCGGACGCGATCCCGGCGCTGCGCGCGTGGCACGCGGCGGGGCACCGGCTGTACATTTTCTCGTCCGGCTCGGTGGCCGCGCAGCGCGCGTGGTTCGGCAGTTCGCCGGAGGGTTCGTTGTTGCCGCTGTTCTCCGGCCACTTCGACACCGAGAACGCCGGCCCCAAGCGGGTGGCCGACTCGTACCGCGCGATCGCGGCGATGATCGGCGAGCCGCGACCGGAACGTCTGGTCTTCCTGTCCGACCTGGTCGAGGAGTTGGACGCGGCGCGCGAGGCCGGCTGGTGGACGATCGGCGTGCGTCGCCCCGACGCGAACGAGCCGTACTACGACCGGGGCGTGGGCGACCACCCGGAGACGGCGACCTTCGCCCGCCTGGATCTGAGCGGCGACCGCCCGATCCTGCGCGACTCCTGAGCCCGCCCGTGCGGGCGGACAAGGCCGAAGCGCGGTCGGTGGCACCGAGGTTGGTGCCACCGACCGTGCTCAGCCGAACCGCTCCACCCGGATCCGCGACGTCGGCACCCCCGCGGCGGTGAGCAACCGCCCCGCGTGCTCCGCGAAACCGGTCGAGCCACAGACGAACACCTCGTAGCGCTCGTCCGCGAGCACCGCCGCCGCGTGCGGCGCGATCGCCCGCGCGTCCAGCCGGCCCACCGGATGCGGATACCCGGCCGGCGCCGCCCGGCTGTACAGCACGGTGTGCTCCTCGCCCGGCAGCGGAGCCAACTCGCCCGCGTACAACAGGTCTTGCGGGGTGCGGGCACAGGCCACCAGGCGCAGCGGCACGGTCGATCGACGCCGGCGCCGGTGCCGGACCATGGCCATCAGCGGGACCAGCCCGGAGCCGCCGGCCACCAGCAGCGCCGGCCGGTCGCCCGGCCACGCGAAGAACCCGCCGAGCGGGCCGCGCACCTCCAGCACGTCGCCCACCCGGGCCACGTCGTGCACGAACCCGGACACCTCGCCGCCCGGCACCCGGTCGACGGTGAACTCGACGTGTCCCTCGTCGTCCGGCGCCGAGCCGACCGAGTAGTGCCGCTGGGCGGTGTAGCCGTCGGCGGCGGTCAGGCGCAACATGTAGTGCTGGCCCGCGACGTGCGCGTGCCATACCGGCAGCGCGAGCCGGACGGTGACCGCGTTGGGCGTCTCGCGGCGCACCTCGACCACGGTCGCCGGCTGCCAGTCCACCTTCCCGCGCAGACTCGGCGCGGCCCGGCCGGGCGCGGCGAACGCGGGAATCGGCGGCGCGCCGGACCCGGCCGCCCCGCTCGCCGTCCCGGCCGTCGCCACGGTCGCCTCAGTCACCGGAATACCTCTCCTCCGCCCACGGATCACCACGATGGTGATAGCCGTTGACCTCCCAGAACCCCGGTTCGTCGTGGTCGAGCAGGCGCAGGCCCGCGATCCACTTGACGCTCTTCCAGAAGTACAGATGCGGCACCAGCAGCCGGGCGGGCCCGCCGTGCGCCGGAGTCAGCGGCGCGCCCTCGAAGTCGAACGCGATCCAGGCCCGGCCGCCGGTCAGGTCGGCGAGCGTGAGGTTGGTGGTGTAGCCGGTGTGCGAGTACGCCACCGCGTGGGTGGCGCTCGACCTCGGCGCGACCTCGGCCAGGAACGTGTCCAGCGCGATGCCCGTGAAGTCGGTGCTCAGCTTGGACCAGGACGTGACGCAGTGGATCGGTCCGTCGTAGGTCTCGCGCGGCAACTCGCGTGCCTGCTCCCAGTCCCACGCGCGCGGCCGGTCGACCAGCCCGTCGATCCGGAACGACCAGTCGGCGGGCGCGAGTTCGGGGGTGACCTCGGCGGAGAGCACCGGGAAGTCACGGTGTGCGTCGTACTGCCCCGGGGGCAGTCGCGGGTCGCGCTCGGCGGCGGTGTGCCGACCGACGAAGCCGCGGGTCGTGGAACTCATGTCGATGCCTTCGCACTCGTCTCGACCGCATTCGTCTCGGTCGCACTCATCTCGATACCTCCGCGCTCATGCCGGGATCGCCGGCGAGGGCGTCGAGCCGGTGTCGGTCACGTCGGGATCCCGATTCGCTCGACCGGACGGGTTCGGCAGCGTGGCGGCGAGGGTGTTCAGCTCCTCGATCGCCGCGCCCTCGTCGATCGTAAGCAGTCGCCGGTCGCGCAGCACGATCCGGCCCTCGATCACCGTGTCCCGCACATCGGCGGGGCCGGCCGCGTAGGCGAGCATCGACCACGGGTCGTGCCGGGGCGTCAGGTGCGCCCGGTTCAGGTCCACTACGACCAGGTCGGCCGCCTTGCCGACCTCGATCGACCCGGTCAGCGCGCCGAGCCCGATCGCCCGGGCGCCGTCCGCGGTGGCCATCCGGACCGCGGTGCGGGCGCCGATCAGGGTCGGATCGGGCGCGGCGCCGGGGGAGACCCGGTGCAGCGTGGCGGCGGCGCGGATCGGGCCGAACAGGTCCAGCGCGTTGGCACTGACCGCGCCGTCGGTGCCCAGGCCCACCGGCACGCCGGCGGCCAGCAACTCGGGCAACCGGGCCACGCCGGAGGCGAGCTTGAGGTTGGAGACCGGACAGTGGGCCACGCCCGCGCCGGAGGCGGCGATCAGCGCGATCTCCTCGTCGGTCAGGTGCACCGCGTGTGCCAGCAGCGTGCCCGGACGCAACAGTCCCAGATCGTGCAGGAGTTCCACCGGACGGCGGCCGTACCGACGGCGTACGGTCTCCGTCTCGACCGCGTTCTCGGCCGCGTGGATGTGCAACAACGCGTCGTGCTCGCGGGCCAGTTCGGCGACCGCGAGCAACTGGTCCGGGTTCAGCGTGTAGGTGCTGTGCGGGGTCACGCAGCGAGTCGCCGAACGGGTCAGCAACCCGGGTGCCCGGCGCAGGCGCGCGGCGAAGTCGAGACCGTCCGGCGGCCCGGGCACATCCATGAAGGTGGGCCCGGTGACCAGCCGAAAACCCGCCTCGGCGGCGGCGGCCAGCCCCGCCTCGGGGAACCAGTACATGTCCATCGCGGTGGTCACCCCCGCCCGGATCGACTCGGCCAGCGCCAACCGCACCGCGGCGCGCACCACCTCGGCGGTCAGCACCGCGCTCTCGGCGGCCACCAGCCGCTCCAGGAACACCTGGAGGTCGACGTCGTCGGCCCGCCCCCGGAACAGCGTCATCGCCGAGTGCGCGTGCGCGTTGACCAGCCCGGGCAACACCAGGCACCCGCGCGCGTCCAGGGTCGGCGCCGCCGGATGGCGCGCGCCCAACTCGGCCGCCGAGCCGACCTCGACGATCCGGCCGGCCGCGATCGCGACCGCGCCGTCGGGCAGGTACGTGTCGGCGGCGTCCGCGGTGAGCACCGCGCCGCCGGTGACGAGCAGGTCGATCACGCCCGGTCCGCCGCCTCGCCGGCCTCGTCCAGGGCCAGTCGGTACAGCGCGTCCAGCGCCACCACGACACCGCGCTCGACACCCTCGGCGACCACCTGCCGGTGCGGGTCGTAGGTCGAGCCGCCGGACTCGTCGACCAGGTCGTCGGCCGCGATCCCGTCCACGACCAGCACGCCGCCCGCCCGGTGCCCGCCCAGCGCGGCGAACACCAGCAGCGCGGACAACTCCATCTCGATCGCCAGCACGCCGGCCGCCTGGTACGGCTTCATCGGCAACTCCAGCACACCCGGCATGAACGCCGCCCGGGTCCACACCACGCCCCGGTGATGCGGCGCGGCGTGCGCGCGGGCCGCGCCGTCGAGCGCCAGGACCACCTCGGGCGTGGCAAAGGCCGGGAACTCGGCCGGGACCAACTGCTGCGTCACCCCGTCGTCGCGGACCGCGGCGGTGGCCACCACCAGGTCGCCGTCGCCCACGCCGCGCGCCATCGCGCCCGCCGTGCCGAGCCGGATGAAGGTACGCACCCCCGCCTCGGCCAGTTCGCCGAACAGGCACACCGCGCCCGGGCCACCCACGCCGTGCGAGGACACCACGACCGGTACGCCGCGCCAACTGCCCGCGTAGCTGACGTACTCGCGGTTGGCGCCGATCCGCCGCGCGTCCTCCAGCCGTTCGGCGACCAGTGCGGCGCGCGCCGGGTCGCCGACGACCAGGGCGTGGGCGGGCAGTCCGCTGCTGGGTATTTTCGTGATCGGCAGGACGGCCGGGCGGGTGGCGCTGCTCATGACTGGGGCTCCGAGGTGGTGCGGGCGAATCGGCGAGGACGGGGGATGCGGCCGGTGAGCCGGCCCGGGGGCGCGGCGCCGCGGCGGGCGCGCGAGCGGGTGGCCAGGAACAGCGCGACCAGGGTCATCACGTACGGCGCGGCATCGGCGGCCTGCTGCGGCATGCCCTCGCCCTGGAGCCGGAAGCCGACCGCCTCGACCAGGCCGAACAGGATGCCCGCGAGCAGCACGCCGATCGGCAGTGCGCGTCCGAGCATCACCGCGACCACGGCGATCCAGCCGCGACCCGCGGTCATGTTCTCGGAGAACAGGGTCACGTTGCCCAGCGCGAGCTGCGCGCCGGCCAGCCCGCACAGCGCGCCCGAGGTCAGGATCGCGGCGTAGCGGTAGCGGGCGACGCTGACACCGAGCGACTGGGCGGCCTCCGGCGCCTCGCCGACGCCGCGCAGCCGCACGCCCCACGGGTGTCGGGACAGCAGCACGGCGATCACCGCGACGGCGACCCAGGACAGGTACACCAGCGGCGAGTGGCCGGACAACGCGCGGCCCAGGAAGGGCACCGACTCCAGGCCGGGGATGTCGACCGGTTGCAGGCCCTTGAGGTCCGGGTCGCCGAAGGTGCCCTGCTTGCCGAAGACGGTGCGCAGCAGGAAGCCGGTCAGGCCCACGGCCAGCAGGTTCAGCGCGATGCACAGCACCACCGCGTCCGCGCCCAGCGTGACCGCGCCGATGGCGAGCAGCAGCGAGAAGACCATCGCGGCGAGCACCGCCGAGATCACCCCGACCCAGACGCTGCCGCCGAACCAACTGCCGGTGACGGCCGCGAAGCAGCCGATCAGCATGGTGCCTTCCAGCGACACGTTGAACACGCCGGCGCGTTCGCACAGCGCGCCGCCGAGGGCGGCGAACAGGATCGGGGTGAGCGCGCGCAGCGCGGAGAAGATCAGTTCGGCGTCGAAGGACATGGTCACTTACCTCCGTCGCCGCGCGCGGGGGCGGGCGGCCCGGCGACGCCGGTGTCGAGTACTGCGGCTTCCGGTACTGCGGCTTCCGGTACTGCGGCTTCCGGTACTGCGGGTTCGAGCACGCCGGATTCGAGCACGCCGGTTTCGAGGTCCGGTGGTGGCGCGGCCGCGCCGTCGGGTCCTCGGCCGAGCCGGTGCAACCAACCACCCTTGCGGAAGATGCCGCCGCGCACCGCGAGGAAGAGGATCACCACGGCCTGGAGCACGGCGGTGAGCTGCTGCGGCACCGCGGTCTCCTGTTCCATGCCGAAGCCGCCGATGGTCAGCGCGCTGAAGAAGAACCCGGCGGCGACCGTGCCCAGCGGGGACGCGGCGGCCAGCAGCGCGGCGAGCAGACCGGTCCAGGTGTAGCCGGGCGTGGTCAGCGCGCCGTCGACCATCCGGTACGGGAAGCCGAGCACGGTGATCGCGCCGACCAGGCCGGCCAGCGACCCGGACGCGAACATCAGCCGCAGGGTGAGCCGGGCGCGGTCCACGCCGGCGTAACCGGCGAAGCGCGCGCCCAGGCCGGTCATCCGCACCTCGTAGCCGGCGGCGGTGCGATGGTCGACCACGAAGTAGACCACCGCGGCCAGCACGATCAGCACGATGCCCACGCTGACCCCGGTGCCCGCACCGGATCCGGCGGCGAACTCGGGCAGCTTGACGCCCTCGGGCAGTCGGTCGGTCTGCGGGATGCCGGAGCCCTTCTGGAGCAGCGGAAAGCGCACCATGTAGGACACGAACGACATCGCGGGGTAGCTCAGCAACAGGCTGCTGACCAGCAGCGGCACCCCGCAGCGGGTCTCCAGGACGGCGGCGAGCGCGGCCCACAGGCCACCCGCGAGCATGCCCGCGAGCAGCGCCAGGATCACGGTGATCGCGCCGGGGAAGGGCGAGTACAGGCCGACCGAGACGGCGGCCAGGCCGCCCAGCACGAGTTGGCCGTCGCCGCCGAGGTTGACCAGGCCCGCGCGCAGCGGGATGGCCAGCGCGAGCGCGAGGCCGACGATGGGGATGCATTCGCCGAGCGTGTCGCCGATGCCCTCGGAGCCGAACGCCCCGGTGAGCACCGAGCCGTACGCGGTCAGCGGATCGGCGCCGGTGCCGGCCAGGATGATCGCGCCCAGGATCAGCGCGGCCACGATGGAGACGGTGACCGGGGAGAACACGGCGCCGCGCACGTGCAGCGCCCACCGTGCGGCCGGACCCGATGGATGCTCGATGGCCGTACCGGCCTTGCTGGCAGTCATATCTGATAACCCGTCAGGCCTGGTGGGCGGTGGTCGTTGCGGTGGGGCGGGTGTCGTCGTCGGGCCGGACCTCGGGCCGGGCCGGGCCGCCGCCCGCCATGGCCAGGCCGATCGTGTGCACGTCCGCCTCGGCGCGCGGCAATTCGGCGACGATCCGGCCCTCGTACATCACCAGGACCCGATCCGACAGCGCGAGGATCTCGCTCAACTCGGCGGAGACCAGCAGTACGCCGTGGCCGGCGTCGCGATACTCGACCAGGCGCGCGTGGATGTTCTCGATCGAGCCGATGTCCACACCGCGAGTGGGCTGCTCGACCAGGAGCAGCGGCGCGTCGTGGGTGATCTCTCGGCCCAGGATGGCCTTTTGCTGGTTGCCGCCGGACAGCGTGCCGATGGTGACGGCCGACGAGGCGGCCTTGACGCCGAAACGTTCGATCACCTTCGCGGCGTGTGCGCGGATCGCCGCGCGGCGCAGGAAGCCGCCCCGACCGGCCAGCGCCGGGGTGCGGTGGAAGCCCATCGCCAGGTTGTCGGCCAGCGAGGCGTCGCGGGCGGCGCCGACGCCGGCCCGGTCCTCGGGCACGTAGGCCAGGCCCGCGTGCCGGCGCTGCGCCACCGAGGCGGCGCCGACGTCCTGCCCGGCCACCAGCACCCGGCCCGCGTCGATCGGGCGCAACCCGGCCAGCGCCTCGACCAGTTCGCTCTGCCCGTTGCCGGCCACGCCCGCCACGCCGACGATCTCGCCCGCGCGCACGCGCAGCGACACGTCCTCGACCAGCGGCTTGGCACCGCGTCCGGCGGACACGGTCAGGCCGCGCACGTCGAGCACGTCGGCGGCGGGGGTGCCGGCCGGGTGCATGCGGTCCAGATCGATCCGGCGGCCGGTCATCGCCAGCGCGATCTCGGCGGGCGTGGTCTCGGCGGTGGCCAGCCGGGCGGTGACCCGGCCGTCGCGCAGCACCGTGACCCGGTCGCTGACCGCCATCACCTCGCCCAACTTGTGGGTGACCAGCAGGATCGTGCGGCCGGAACGGGCCAGGCCGCGGATCACCTCCAGCAGCCGGTCCGCCTCGGCCGGGGTCAACACGGCGGTGGGCTCGTCCAGGATCAACACGCGCGCGTCGCGGTAGAGCAGCTTGAGGATCTCCACCCGCTGCTGCACCCCGACCGGCAGGTCCGCGACCCGGGCGTCCGGCGGTACGTGCAGCCCGTGCGTGTCCACCAGTTCGGCGACCCGGGCCCGGGCGGCGGCCCGATCCACCAGGCCGCGCCGGGTGGGTTCGCTGCCGTAGACCACGTTCTCCGTGACGGTCAGCGAGGGGAAGAGCTTGAAGCCCTGGTGGACCATGCCCAGTCCGGCCGCGATCGCCTGCACGGGCGAGCCGAAGGAGTGCTCGGTGCCGCGCAGCAGGATGCGGCCGGCGTCCGGGCGTTGCAGGCCGTACAGGATCGACATCAGCGTCGACTTGCCCGCGCCGTTCTCGCCCATCACCGCGTGGATCTCGCCGCCGGCGACCCGCAGGTCGACCCGGTCGTTGGCCAGCACGCCGGGGAAACGCCGGACGATGCCGCGCATCTCGACCTCGGCGATGTCACCGGGGGCGGCGGCGTGCTGATCGTTCATCGGGCGTCTCTCCGGTCGAAAGGGGCGAAACGGGACGGGCGTTCGCCGGTGTCGGGTCCGCGGACCCGACACCGGCGCGGCGGTCCTACTTGGCGGCGGCCGGGTCGGTCACGGTGATGCCGCCCGCGACGATCTGGTCGCGCAGGCTCAGCACGGTCTTGAGCACGTCCGGGTGCTGGGCGATCAGGCACTGCGAGGTCTCCAGGCCGGGCTCCATGCCGGTGAGCGTGATGCCGCCCTCCTTGAGGCCGTACGAGGTGACGCCGCCGGGCTTGCCGGCGGCGATCTGCTCGACGCCCTTCTCGACCGCGATGTCGGTGCGCTTGATCACGTTGTCCACGACCGTGCCCGGCGCCGCCGAGCACTGGTTGACGTCGACGCCGTACGCCTGCACGCCCGCGGCCTTGGCCGCGCTGAACACGCCGAGGTTGCCCGCGGCGGATGCGGCGCCCATGATCTGGTCGACGTCCTTGGCCTTGAGCGACGCGGTCTGCTCGCTGGCCCGCGCCGGGTCGTTGAACGGCTTCTGGCCGCCGACGAAGAGCTGGGTGAAGGCGCTCGCCGGGTTGGTCTGCTTGGCGCCCGCGGCGAACGGGTCGGAGAAGCGGCGGATCTGCGGGCTGTCCAGCGCGACCACGGCGCCGACCTTGCCGCTCTTGGTCAGCAGGCCCGCCTCGGCGCCGGCGAGGTAGGTGCCCTCGTGCTCGCGGAAGGTCGCGCAGGTGATGTTCGGGTACGGCTTGCTCGTGCACGAGTCGACGAAGAGGAACTGCTGCTTCGGGTTGGCCTCGGCCTGCTGGGCCAGCACGTCGGCGAACTCGAAGCCGACGGCGACCACGACGGAGGGCTTCTGGCGGACCGCGGCCTCCACGTTCTGCTGGATCGCGCTGGTGTCCTTGCTCTCCAGGATGCTCGCGGTGCCGCCGGCCTTCTTGGCCGCGTTCTGCGCGCCGGTGGCGGCCAGCTTGAGGAAGTCGTTGACGCCGATCGGCTCGGGCGTCACCAGCACGACGTTCTTGGCGGAGTCCCCGCCGCCGGTGCCGCCGGCGGCCGGCGTCTTGTCCTTGTCGGCGGAGGCGTTGCACGCCGTGGCGGCCAGTGCGGTGCCGACGACGACGGCGGCCACGGCCAGGCGGTGGCGGGAGGTGATGCGGTACATGAGTGTCCTTGGGAGGAGTGTCGATCCCGGCGGGGCGGAGTCGGTGGTTCGGAGACGGGAACCTCGCGGTCCCATCGGTCTCGGCGCCCGAGGGCGCCTCGGTTCCGCGCGCGGCGGTGAGGCGCGGCGCTCGATCGGCGGTCGGCGCGATCGGGTCAGTACGGGCGCCGGCGACAGCGGCCGGTGCGTCGGACGCAGACGCCGCGGGCACCGCGCTTGTCGAGCGGAAGCGGCGGACGGTCACACGCCATGGAGCGGCCGCAGCACTCGATACGTACGTCGCAACACCACGTTTCGGCCACAGCCGACTCCTTTCCGGTCGCACCAGCCCAAGTCTCGATGTGATGATCACACCCGACTGGTTTCGGGGGGAGGTTAGCACCCTCACCAGGCACTTCTCGCGCTTGTTCATAATGTGGACCGATTGTCCGCCATGTGAACATTGGGTTACCGCGCCGACACCCAGCCGCCCCGGATGCCGGGCGTCGTTCGGGAGTGCGTTCGAAGCGTGCTGCCGGGCGACGTAGCATCCGTAGTGCCACCGCATGCGCTCGCTCCCGCCGCGGTGTGCCGCCGAGCCGGTGACCTCGCACACGTTCGCGGCCGTCGTGCTCGCCCGGCGCTCGCCCATCCGCCCGGAAAGGACCCCCGATGGCCCCCGAGATACGCTCGCTCGCCTGGCACGGCACCGCCCTGCGCCTGCTCGACCAGACCGCGCTGCCGCAGCGGATCGTGTACCTCGACATCACCGACGTGGACGCGCTGATCGACGCGATCCGTCGCCTCGCGGTGCGCGGCGCACCGGCCCTGGGCGCGGCCGGCGCCTTCGGCGTCGCGGTGGCCATGCTGCAGGGCACGCGCGAGGGCTGGGACGCGGACCGGCTGGCCGGCGAGATCGCCCGGATCCGGGACGCCCGGCCGACCGCGGTCAACCTGGCCGGCGGCGTGGACCGGGTGTTGCCGTTCGCCGCCAAGGGTGTGGACGCGGTGCTCGCCGAGGCGCAGGCGGTGGTCCGCGAGGACGTCGAGGCCAACCACGCGATCGGCCGGCACGGCGCGGACTGGATCCTGTCCCGGGTCGAGCGACGCCCGCTGCGGGTGCTGACCCACTGCAACACCGGCTCGCTGGCCACCGCCGGCTGGGGGACCGCACTGGGCATCGTCCGCGAACTGCACGCGCGCGGCGTGCTCGACGTCGTCCACGTCGACGAGACGCGCCCGCTGCTCCAGGGATCGCGGCTGACCGCCTGGGAGTTGGACCAGGAGGGCATCGCCCATCTGGTGCAACCGGACGGCGCCGCCGCGAGCGCGATCCTGCGCGGCCTGGTGGACGTCGCGGTGATCGGCGCGGACCGGATCGCCGCCAACGGCGACACCGCGAACAAGATCGGCTCGGTCGGCGTCGCACTGGCCTGCGCCGACGCGGGCATCCCGTTCGTGGTCGCGGCCCCGCTGACCACGTTCGACGACGCGACCGCGCACGGCGACGAGATCACCATCGAGGAGCGGCCCGAGTCCGAGGTGCTGGAGGTGGCCGGCATCCGCGTCGCCCCGGCCGACTCGCGCGCCTTCAACCCGGCCTTCGATGTCACGCCGGCCCGACTGATCAGCGCGATCGTCAACGAGACGGGCGTACGCGAGTACCGACCCTGAACCGATCCCGGGACGCGGCCCGGCCGCGTCCCGGACCCGGTTCGGGAGGCGTGCTCGGACCGGCCGGTCCCGGCCGAACCCTCACGCGGCTCCGCCGCCGGCTCAGCCCTCCGCGATGCGGTACTCCAGCAGCCACTCCACGACTTCGACGTGATGGCGGGCCCGGATCGCATCCTCACCCCACACGTACATCCCGTGCGAGGCGACCACGACGGCCGGCACCCCGGGGACCAGCGCGGCCTCCAGGCGATCGCCCAGTTCGGTCATGTCCTGGCTGTTGGCGATCACCGGGATGGTGACCGTCTCGTCGTGCGCGGAGCGGCCGATGCCCTTGAGCATCTCCAGATCGCGCAACTCGATCCCGGCCGGCCAGCGTCGACCCGCGCGCACCGCCGAGACGGTGTGCACGTGGAACACCGCGCCCGCGCCGGTCAGCGCCACCACCCGGGCGTGCAGCCCGGCCTCGGCGGACGGTCGGCGCGGCGGCGTGCTCGCCTCCTCGGGGACCGGTACGCCGGCCGCGTCCACCACGACCAGGTCGTCCGCCGCCAGTTCGCCCTTGTCCAGGCCCGAGGCGGTGACCGCGAGGCGCAGTGGTTCACGCGAGAGCACCACGGACAGGTTCCCGGAGGTGCCGCGCATCCAGCCGAGGCCGGCGAAGCGCGCGGCCTCGCGCGCGAGGGTGGCCCCGGCGGCGGCACGCGCGGAGGCCGGGACCGAGGCGGGGTTACCGGCTTCGGGGGTCGTCATGGGGGTCCTCACTGTTCACTCACGGTCCGGTCGAACCGGCTCACAGTGTGGTCGAACCGGCAGATCGGGCCATCATTTCACCCACGCCCCGGCGATCCGGGATCGGTACCGGCCGGACGCCGGGTCGGGTCGCCACGCCGCTCACGGCCGGGCCCGGCTCTGGCCGTCGTAGCGCAGGATCGGGCTGTCCTCGCGCAGCAGCCGCTGCCGGTAGGCCACCGCGAGCCACGCGGCCTCGCGGTAGGCGGCCTCCAACTCGTGGTAGACGGTGTCGATCAGGGCCGGTGCCGGACCGTTCTCGGTACGAAAGGCCAGGAACAACCGGACCGTGAGCGGATCGCCGGCCAGCGGCCGGACCGCCATGTCCGGTCGCGGGCGGGACGTGGGTTGGCACGGCGTGACCACCTCGCCGATCGCGACCAGGGACGCCGCGGTGAGGTAATCACCGTGCAGGATCCGGGGGTTGATGCCGGCGTCGGACAACACCTCGCGCAACCCCTCCCATTCGCCGTCCACGCTCGGGTCGACCATCCACTGATCCTCGGCCAACTCGGCCAGCTTGACCTCGGTTTCGGCCGCGGCCGGATGGTCCGGCGACATCGCGATGAACTGCGGTTCCCGCTCGACCAGTACGCGCCCGCGCACCCCGTCCGGGACCCGCAGCGGGAAGCCCTCGACCTCGTGCACGAACGCGACGTCGAGCTGACCCGCGGCGACCATTCCGAGCAGCGTGTTCGCCGACACGTCCACCCGCAAATAGGTGTCGGTGGTGGGCAGTCGCAGCCGGAGCCGGCGCAACCAGTCGGCGATCACCCGGTTCGCGGTGCCGCCGATCCGCAGGTGGGGCCCGGCGGTTCGGATCGCCTCGGCCTGGGTGTCGATGACCAGGGCGCTCATCTCGGCCATGATGGGTCGGGCCCGGTGCAGCATCGTGAGGCCGAGTGGAGTGGGTCGGCTGCCGGTCCGGTCGCGGACGAACAGGGGTGCGCCCAGGGCGTTTTCGATTCTTCTGAGCTGCGCGGTCAAGGACGGCTGGGTCATGCCGAGCAGCCGGGCCGCAGCATGCAGGCTGCCGGTGTCGCCGATGGCACACAGTGCGCGGAGGTGCCTCACCTCTAGCTCCATGATGCGGAGGATAGGACGCACTATCGCGGTCGTACCAGACACCGACGGGCGTGGGATCCGGGGGTGGGGCGTGAATCTTCCGTAACACGATGCGTGCCGGGGCGGTGACGGTCCGGGAACGGGGGTGATACGACGGTGCTATCGCCGGTTGTCATCATCCGGGCCGGACCGGGCTCCGGTGAGACTCAGTGCGCACCGAACAGGTCTTCGGCACCCCAAGGAGCCCCCCATGTCCCCAGTGCGTCCCCGGAACCCCCGTAAGACCGTGATCACCGCAATACTCGGCCTCGGCCTCGCGGCCGGACTGATCGCCGCGCCGGCCGCATCGGCCGGCAACGACGGAGTCGCGGCCCCCCTTCGTGCCTCCGCGCAATACGCCGGTCAGGAAGACCAGGCGCAGAACCAGGCGTTCTTCGACGCCGTGCTGAAGTCCGTGGCGGGCAAGCGCGCCGCGGCGGGCAACTCGGCGGCGGTGGTCACCGTCACCTACAGCGCCGCCAGCGCACCCTCCTTCCGCAGCCAGATCGCCCAATCCGCGCAGATCTGGAACAGCTCGGTCACCAACGTCCGCCTTCAGGAAGGCAGCAACCCCGACTTCCGGTACTACGAGGGCAACGACTCGCGTGGTTCGTACGCGAGCACGAACGGCCACGGCAGTGGCTACATCTTCCTCGACTACCGACAGAACCAGCAGTACAACTCGACCCGGGTGACCGCCCACGAGACCGGCCACGTGCTGGGCCTGCCGGACCACTACTCGGGTCCGTGCAGCGAACTGATGTCCGGCGGCGGCCCCGGCACCTCCTGCACCAACCCGAACCCGAACGCCACGGAACGCGCTCGGGTCAACCAGCTCTGGCGCAACGGCCTCGCGGCGCTCGCCGCCCAAGCGGCCTCCTGACCTCCCGGGCGACGTGCACCCGGACACCCGGGCTCCCCTGTACGTCGCTCCGACCCCTGACCCGGCACCCGGCCACCGCCCCCCGCGGCGGCCGGGTGCCGTTCCATTGCATTCGGCCTCGCGGTCATGGCTGCGGTTGCCTTGCGGCTGGGAGGCGTACCCACCCGTTGCCTCGGGCTTCGGTTTCAACGGCATCGGGGCGGCCCGCTCGGGCCTCTCGGCCACTACTCCTCTGTGTGTGCTTCCTGCTTCGGCGGGGAGGATGGGGGGATGGTCGGTGACGCGGATGTGCCTCTCGTGGTGGTCGATGCGGCGAACGTGGTGGGCTCGGTGCCCGACGGGTGGTGGAAGGATCGGCGGGGCGCCACCGAGCGGTTGCGGGACGCGTTGGCGTCGATGGCCGCGGCGGGGCTGCCGGAGGGCGGGAGCGCCGTGCCCGCGTGGGCGCGGCGGGGGCCGCTGGACATCGTGCTGGTGGTCGAGGGCGCCGCCGGCGGCGTCGCCGAGGTGCCGGGCATCCGGGTCGTCCGGGCCGCGGGCAGCGGCGACGACCGCATGGTCGAACTGGTCGCGGCCGAGCACGCGAGCGCGCCCGCGCGGCACTGCCTCGTGGTGACCGCCGATCGCGGCCTGCGGGATCGCGTGCGCGCCCTGGCCGCCGAGGTGACCGGTCCCCGAGCGGTGCGCCCCGGGTGATCGGGCGGCCGGGATTCGGGTTCCGCGTCGGAGGGCGGATATCGTGAGGGGCGGCGGCCCGCCCACGCGGGGCCGACGATCCGAGGTCCCGTCCGCGCCGCCGGCCGTACTCGACACCCCGCCCCGTGGGCAATCGCCGGAGGAAGCATGACCACCAACCGAGTCCGCAAGGGCGTGATCCGAGGCCGGATGGCCGCCGCCGGCGAGTCGTACGTCGTCGCGGCACGCCGGATGACCGTCCCGCGCGGGTCCAAGGCCCCCGACGTCCGGACCGCCGAGGCGCTGGCCACCCGCTACTGGGAGCCCGCCGAGAGCCTCGACCTGCCCTGCCCGTGCGGCGGCACCTGTGCCCCCGGCGAGCGCTGCACCCGCTGCCGCGCGACCTACCGGCACGCCGCCCGGATCCCCGGCAGCGACACCGACGTCGAGGTCTGGCAGGACCGGTACGACTGCACCGGCTGCGCGAACAGCTACTCCTTCACGGTGACCCTCCCGGACCGACCCTGGGGCACCACGCAGACCGTGCCGCAGCGCGGCGGCCAGGAGCCGATCGTGCGGATCAAGCCCTTCGAGGGCGTCGACCACCCGACCCTCCGGGCCTGAACCCGGCACCGAGGACGCGGCTCACTGCCCGGCGGGAAGCGGCTTCTTGCCCTTGACCGTCTGCAGTCGAAAACGTTGGTCGGCGGCCCCCGAGCAGATCGCCTGGGCCGCCTCCGCCTTCGGGGTGACCTCGGCGGGGCCGCCGAGGATGCCGATACACAGGCCGCTGTGTACCGGGCGGAGCCGGAAGACGCCCGGATCCACCGGTTCGATCAGGAAACGTTCGTTGGCGGCGCCGGTGCAGTCGCCGGGACTGAGCAGCGCACCGGGCACCAGGATCGCCTCGTCCACCCGCAGGCAGCCGACGCCCTCCACCGGATGGCGCCACTTGATCAGGTAGACGTCCGGCGCCACGGCGACCAGGTAGGTGTCCGGGACCACGCCCTCGCACGAGCGCTGGACCGCGATCGGGCGGTCGGTGCGAAGGTTGCGTTCTCTGCCCTCACCCAGACACAACGACCCGTCGGCGATATGGGTGGGCTTGATCAGGTAGAAGCCGTCACGGGGTCGGCTGGGGAAAGCGGCGGAGTCGTCGCCGTCGCCGTCGTCCGTGCCGTATCGCACGGCGAGGATCACGCCGATCGCGATCAGCAGGCAGGCCATGCCGATGGCGATCGCCATCGTCCCCGGCCGACGCCGACGCCCCGGTGGTGGGGCAGGCGCGGTGTCGGGCACCTCGGCGGGTTCGGGCGCGGGCCGTTCGCTCACCCGCCCCGCCGCGAGATCCTCGCGGATCGTCAACCAGCGGGCGGCGGCATCGGTGTCCAAGCCGCAGGCGAACACCAGCGCCTCGACCAGATCGGCCCGGGGCAGCGTGCTGCGGCCGAGCGCGGCGGCCACGGTGCTGGCCGGCAACACATGCCCGGACGCCTCGGCCTTGGCCGCCAGTTGACGGTACGTCAGCGCCGACCACTCGCGTAACTCCCGTAACGCGGCGACGTACTCCGCGGCGGTGGTGGCGGTGTCCGGCCGCGGAGCAGAGTCGTCACGTCGGGTCACAAGACTCCCGTTCGGTCACGCGAAAACGTACGCGCGGTAGCGGATGCGGCACCCATGGTGCCGGCAGTTCGGCGGGTCGGGGAGTCCCAGAAAAACGATAAATAGGACCGGAATCCCGTCGCCCGCCCGGCACGCCCGCTCCCGGCCGAACCGAGCCCGCCGATCGGTGATCGGTGCGCACACCCGTCCCGAACGGTCCGGGACACGGGCCGGTCGACGCCGTGACCAGCCGGGACGGCCGCGTGTTGTCCGGGACGGCCCGATCGGCTTGGCAGCGGCCGCGTCGATCCCCCAGTGTCGGGATCGTCCGACGGTTCGGCCCGCCGCGCGAGGGTGCTCATCGGGGGTGGCGGGCCGACCGGTCGGGGCGGCCCGGCCCGGGCGCCCGGTGGGCCGGCGCGCGCGCCGGCCGGTGACGATGCGGTACGACATCACCTGTGACCGACGACGAATCCCCGACCGCGCCCCGGACCGTACGCCTGTTCGTGGCGCTCGCCCCGCCGGACGACGCCAAGGACGAACTGGCCCGGGTGCTGCGCCCGATCCACCACGCGCATCCCCGGCTGCGCTGGAACCGGATCGAGGACTGGCACATCACGCTGGCCTTCCTCGGCGAGGTGCCGGTCGACGTGGTCGAGGCCCTGCGCGCACCACTGGCCGAGGTCGCCGCCTCCACCCCGCCGGTCGACCTCGAACTGCGCGGCGCCGGGCAGTTCGACGAGCGGGTGTTGTGGAGTGGCGTGCACGGGGAATTGCCCGCACTGCACACGCTGGCCGACGCGGTCCGCGGCGTGGTGCGGGCGGCCGGCGTCGCCCTGGAGGACCGACCGCTGCGTGCCCACCTGACCCTGGCCCGGGCCCGCCGGGACAACCCCGACGGCATCTCGGCCGCCGCCCGCGAGCTGGCCGATTTCGTCGGCAGCCGCTGGTCGGCCCGGCGACTGCACCTGGTCGGCAGCAACTTCGGCCGCGGCCCCGGCCCGATCCACTACCGCGACGTGGACGCCTGGCCGCTGACCGGCCGCTGAGGCCCGAGGTCCCGACGCTCCCACCCACCCCCGAGGCACCCGTCGGCGCGCCCGTCGACGGCGGCCGGTCGGGTCCTCTACGATCGCGCTGTGATCCTCGGCCACCGCCGCACCGACCCGAGCGCGCCCTCGCGCCTCGATGTGCCGCGCCGTCGCTGTTGTTGATCCGTACTTCTCCTCGCAGTCGATGCATCGCCGCGCCGGTTCGCCCGCGCGCGCCTCCCCGACGTTTCCTGAGCAGAGGAAGTCCCGATGACACCGATCAGTGAAGTCGCCTACGACCGCCACCGGTTGCGGCAGTGGTTGGGCGGATCCGCCCGCGCGGACGGAGTGCTCAGACGCGACCTGTTCAAGCTGCTCGGCACGGCCGGCGTACTCACCGCACTACCCGCGGGCACCGCGTACGCGACCGACCGGACCGACACCACACCCGCGGCCGCGGCCCCGACCGGCAACACCCCGGCAGGCAACACCCCGACCGCCGGCGCCGCCCCGGGCATCCGCAAGCCGCTGCCACCCGAGCTGTTCACCATCCGCGGCACCAACGCCGAGACCAACTTCCCCGCACTGCGCGACACCGGCTACCACACCCCGGTCGATCGATTCTTCGTGCGCAACCACACCGCCACCCCGCAACTACCCACCCAGGACTGGCGGTTGCGCCTGTGGGGGAGCGGACTGCGCGGATCCACCGACTACGCCGGCGCGATCGAGCTCGACCTGGCCGACCTGCGTCGGCTGCCCGCGCACACCCACTCGGCCGCGATCGAGTGCGCCGGCAACGGCCGCAGCTTCTACGCCTCCCAACAGGGCGAACCGGCGGCCGGCACCGCCTGGACGCTCGGCGCGATCGGCGTGGCCCGCTGGCGCGGTGCGCGCCTGTCGGACGTGCTGCGCCGCGCGGGGCTGCGCCGGGAAGCGGTGGACGTGTTGCCACGAGGGCTGGACGACGAGTACGTGACCGGCGGCGTCAACCTGGGCCGGGTGCGTCGACCGTTGCCGGTGGCCAAGGCGCTCGACGACGTGCTGCTCGCGTACGAGATGAACGGCGAGCCGCTCGCCGCGGATCACGGCGCGCCGGTACGGGTGGTGGTGCCCTCGTGGGTGGGCATCTCCTCGATCAAGTGGGTCGGGGACATCGAGGTCGCCGCGCAGCCGCTGTACTCGCCGTGGAACACCGACTTCTACCGCCTGTTCGGGCCCGCCCATCCCGAGGGCGGCAGCGCGCCGCTGACCCGACAGACCCTCAAGAGCGCGTTCGAACTGCCCGTCGACGCCCGCTTCGCGCCGGGTCGCACGCACCGGCTGCACGGCCGGTCCTGGTCCGGCGCGGGCGGCGTGCGCCGGGTGGAGGTCAGCACCGACGGCGGCGCGAGTTGGCGGCGGGCGCGGCTGTGGGACGAGCCGCGGCGCGACGGTTGGGTGCGCTGGAGCCTGGACTGGCGGCCCGCCGAGGCCGGTTCGACCCACCTGCTCGCCCGGGCGAGCGACACCGCGGGCCGTACCCAGCCGGATCGGTCCACCTTCAACACCCAGGGCTACTTCTTCGACGCCGTCGTGCGCCATCCGGTGACGGTGGGCTGAGCACCGAGCCGGCCGCCCCGACACCGCACCGCACCGCCGAAGGACCGGGCCGCCGCCGCACCCGGAAGACGACGAACCGCCCCCGCCGGGCGTGTTGCCGGCGGGGGCGGTTCGGCGGGGTCGATCAGGCCAGCGAGGCCACGGCCTCGTTGAAGGTGGCCGACGGGCGCATCACGGCCGACGCCTTGGCCGGGTCGGGACGGTAGTAGCCGCCGATGTCGGCGGGCGAGCCCTGGACCGCGATCAGTTCGGCGACGATCGTCTCCTCCTGCTCGGACAACGTCCGGGCCAGGCCCGCGAACGCCTCGGCGAGCGCCGCGTCCTTGGTCTGCGCGGCCAGCTCCTGGGCCCAGTACAGCGCCAGGTAGAAGTGGCTGCCCCGGTTGTCGATGCCCCCGAGCCGACGGCTGGGCGACTTGTCGTTGTCCAGGAAGGTGCCGGTGGCCCGGTCGAGCGTGTCGGCCAGCACCTGGGCGCGGGCGTTGCCCACGGACTGCGCGAGGTGCTCGAAGCTGACCGCGAGCGCGAGGAACTCGCCCAGGCTGTCCCAGCGCAGGTAGTTCTCCTTGACCAACTGCTGCACGTGCTTGGGCGCCGAGCCGCCGGCGCCGGTCTCGAACAGGCCGCCGCCGTCCATCAGCGGGACGACCGAGAGCATCTTCGCGCTCGTGCCCAGCTCCAGGATCGGGAACAGGTCGGTGAGGTAGTCGCGCAGCACGTTGCCGGTCACCGAGATGGTGTCCTCGCCGCGGCGGATGCGCTCCAGCGAGAACGCGGTGGCCTTCTCCGGCGACATGATCTCGATGGTCAGGCCCTCGGTGTCGTGCTCGGGGAGGTACTCCGCGACCTTCGCGATCAGGTTCGCGTCGTGCGCGCGGCCCTCGTCCAGCCAGAACACCGCCGGGCTGCCGGTCGCGCGGGCGCGGCTGACGGCCAGCTTGACCCAGTCCTTGATCGGCAGGTCCTTGGTCTGGCACATCCGGAAGATGTCACCCGCGCCGACGACCTGCTCCAGCACCGCGGTGCCGGCGGCGTCGACGACCCGCACGGTGCCGGTGGTCGCGATCTCGAAGGTCTTGTCGTGGCTGCCGTACTCCTCGGCCTTCTGCGCCATCAGACCGACGTTGGGCACCGAGCCCATCGTGGCCGGGTCGTACGCGCCGTTGGCCCGGCAGTCGTCGATGACGACCTGGTAGACGCCCGCGTAGCTGCTGTCCGGCAGCACGGCCAGGGTGTCGGCCTCCTTGCCGTCCGGACCCCACATGTGACCGGAGGTACGGATCATGGCCGGCATCGAGGCGTCCACGATCACGTCGCTGGGCACGTGCAGGTTGGTGATGCCCCGGTCGGAGTCGACCATCGCCAGCGCCGGCCCGGCGGCCAGCTCGGCGTCGAAGGACGCCTTGATCGCGGCGCCCTCGGGCAGCGACTCCAGGCCCTTGAGGATCGCGCCGAGACCGTCGTTGGGGCTCAGGCCGGCCGCCGCGAGCGCCTTGCCGTGCTCGGCGAAGGTCTGCGGGAAGAAGGCCCGAACCGCGTGGCCGAAGATGATCGGGTCGGAGACCTTCATCATGGTGGCCTTCAGGTGCACCGACAGCAGGACGTTCTCGTCCTTGGCCCGGGCCACCTGCGCGGCCAGGAACTCGCGCAGCGGCGCCGCGCGCATCACCGAGGCGTCCACGACCTCGCCCGCGAGCACGGGTACCGATTCGCGCAGCACGGTGGTGCTGCCGTCGTCGCCCACCAGCTCGATGCGCAGCGAGCCGGGCTCGGCGATCACCGCGGACTTCTCGGTGGAGCGGAAGTCGTCGGCGCTCATGTGCGCGACGTTGGTCTTCGAGTCGGCGGTCCAGGTGCCCATGCGGTGCGGGTGCGCCCGGACGTAGTTCTTCACCGACGCGGGGGCGCGGCGGTCCGAGTTGCCCTCGCGCAGCACCGGGTTGACCGCGCTGCCCAGGGTCTTGCCGTAGCGCGCCCGGACGTCCTTGTCCTCGTCGGTCTTCGGGTCGTCCGGGTAGTCCGGCAGCGCGAAGCCCTGCTCCTGGAGCTCGGCGATGGCCGCCTTGAGCTGCGGGATCGAGGCCGAGATGTTCGGCAGCTTGATGATGTTGGCCTCGGGCGTCTTGGCCAGTTCACCGAGCTCGGCGAGCGCGTCCTCGATGCGCTGGTCCGCCTTCAGGTGCTCCGGGAAGTGCGCGATGATCCGCCCGGCCAGGGAGATGTCACGGGTCTCCACCTTGACCCCGGCCGTCGCCGCGTACGCCTGGACCACGGGCAGGAACGAATACGTCGCCAGGGCCGGGGCCTCGTCGGTGTGCGTATAGATGATGGTCGGGTCAGTCACAGGATGCTCCGCTCCATGTCCGCAACATTGCTCGACATCAAGATATCTTGCGGGCGGATCCCCGCGCGTCGCGGCCCCGGCGCGGCGGGCCCCGGCACGGCGCGCCGTTCCCGGATCACCCCGGTGGTGTCGCGTCCGGCCGCTCCGGGCCGGCCAGGTCGCGGAGTTTGAGGCCCAGGTGCAGGGTCAGCCGGTCGTCGCCGCGGTCGAGCCGGCAGCCGGTGAGCGCCTCGATCCGCCGCAGGCGGTGGTACAGGGTGGCCCGGTGCACGCACAACAACGCGGCGGTGCGCCGAACGTCGCCGGCGTGGTCGAGGAACGCGGCCAGCGTCGACAGCAGCACTCCGTGAGCGTCCGCACGCTCCAGCGCGACCAGGGCCGGCACCCGCGCCGCCGCGCGCAACTCCGCCGCCGGCAGTCGCAGGAGCAACTCGTAGGGACCCAGCTCACCACTGCGGGCGAGGTCGCCCAGGCCGGGCACCAGCAGCGCCGCACGCACGGCCAGCAGCGCCTGCCGGTACGAATCCGGCACCCGGTCGAGGCGATCCACCGGCGCGCCGACGCCGACCACCACCCGCCCGGCGCCGCGCGTCAGATCCGTGAACCGGGCGATGATCCGCCCACCCAGGACGTCCGGCAGCTCCGCCGCCGCGGTGGCCGGCGGCCCCAGCAGGATCCAGGCCCGCGAGCGCTGGGCGACCATCAGCCGGCCCTGCTCCGGAAGCGCGCGCAGCCCCTCCTCGACCGCCGCCTCCAGCGCGACCTCGTGCGCGCCGGCCGCCGCGCCGGGCTCGTCGACGCACTGCGCCGCGACCACCCGGAACGGACCGGCCTCGGCGGCGAACACCTGCTCGGCCCGCAGGTCCGCGGCGGCCTGGAGCCGACCGGCCGGATCGGATCCGACCAACTCGCGCAGGATCGCCTCGTGCCGGGCCTTGACCCGCTCGTGCAACAGCAGCCGCCGATACAACACGATGCCCGCTCGCCCGGCCGCCGCCTCGGCCGACGCGAGTTGCGCCTCGGTCGCCGCCGACGCGTCGTCGATCAGCCACAGATAGCCCAGCAGCAGCCCGTCGCAGCGGATCGGGACACACCAGCGCGGACGGCAGCCCGCGACGTCGATCCGCACCCGACCCGGCCGGGTCCACCCGGCGATCCCCTGGCCCAACACCCGATCGGCGATCTCCGGCCGCACCCCGCGATTGAGCACCGAGGCCACCCGGACCGCGTCCTCGTCGCCGAAGTGCCGGCTGGCCGCCAACAACCGGAGGCCCACGTCGTCGATCGCCACCGACCGTTGCAGGCGCTCGGAGAGCTCGTCGACCAGGGATTGCAGATCCTCGTCACCCATCGGTCGACCTCCGTACGCGCCACGCCGCTTCGGGCACCCGCCGCTCCGGGCACCCGCGCCGATCCGAGACCCGCCGAACCGGGCTCGGGGTGCGGCCAGCGTACGGCCGCGTGCGACGGGGCGCCGGGCCAGGAGCGGTGGACGACGCGACGATCGTCGCGTCGGCGTGCCGCGATCCGCGACCGCGGTCGGCTGCCCGGGCGGTGGGCCGCCGGTCAGACTGGACGTGTGGAGCAGGCGGTGTCCCGGCACCGGGGCTCCCGTTCGGCGCGTGCGGCATCGCCAGGGAGGAAACCCGAATGAACACGGATGTCGTGGTGATCGGAGCCGGCGTGATCGGCTCCGCGATCGCACTCGAACTGGCCCGCGCGGGCCGGCGGGTGCTCGTGGTGGACAAGGCCGGCGGTGTCGGCCTGGGTTCGACCAGCGCCTCCAGCGCGGTGGTGCGCTTCAACTTCTCCACCCACGCCGGCGTGGCGGCCTCGTGGGAGGCCCGGTTCTGCTGGCAGGCGTGGGGCGACCACCTGGGCTGCGACGTCGGCGACCTGGCCCGCTTCGAACGCAACGGCCTGGCCCTGCTGGACGTGGACGCGGTGCCGCGCGAGACCTACCTCCCATTGTTCGACGCGGTGGGCGTGCCCTACCAGGAATGGGACGCCGCGACGCTCGCGGCCAGGATCCCGGGCCTGGACACCGGACGGTTCTGGCCGCCCCGACGCCTGGACGACGAGCGCTTCTGGGCGGAACCGACCGGCACGCTCGGCGCGGTGTTCACGCCGGACGCGGGCTATGTCAGCGATCCGCAACTGGCGGCGCAGAACCTGGCCGCGGCGGCGCAGCGGCACGGCGCCGAATTCCGGTTCCGGCGCACCGTCGTCGCGGTCGGGTCGACGGGCGGTCGGGTGCGCTCGGTGACCCTGGACGACGGCACCGAGGTGGCCTGCCCGACCGTGGTCAACGCGGCCGGTCCGTGGTCCGGCCGGGTGAACGAACTCGCCGGAGTGGGCGCCGACTTCACGATCGGGGTGCGGCCGATGCGGCAGGAGGTGGCGCACCTGAGGGCGCCGGCCGGCTACAACCCGACCGGGGCGGCCGGGGTCACCCTGGCGGACCTGGACCTGGGCGTGTATCTGCGCGGGGAGGTCGGTGACGGCATGCTCGTCAGCGGCACCGAGCCGGAATGCGACCCATTGGAATGGCTCGACGACCCCGACGCCGCCAACCCCAACCCGACGCCGGAGGTCTTCGAGGCCCTGGTGACCCGGGCGGCCCGGCGGCTGACCGGGCTCGCGGTGCCGAACCGGCCGCGCGGCATCGTGGGGGTGTACGACGTCGCCGACGACTGGACGCCGATCTACGATCGGACCGAACTCGACGGCTTCTACGTGGCGATGGGCACGAGCGGCAACCAGTTCAAGAACGCCCCGCTGGTGGGCCAGGTGATGGCCACGCTGATCGACCGGGTGGAGAGCGGGGTCGACCACGACGCGGATCCGGTGTGCTTCGTCGGCCCGCACACCGGCGAGGCGATCGACCTGGGCGCCTTCTCCCGGCGGCGCAGCGTGAACGCGGCCAACTCCGGGACGGTCTTCGGCTGAACACCCGGCCCGGGCCCGGCCGCGCCGCCGCCCGCACCGCTCCCCGCCCGCCCGCACCGCCGCCCCGCTCGGCGCCGGGTTCCGGTCGTGGGCTCCGTGACCTCGAAGAATGGGAGATCCCTTTGATACCCGACCACTTCGCCACCGCCGACGACGCTCGCCGGCCGTCCGCCGCCGACCGTTTCGCCGCCGTCGAAGAGCACTTCCGGAAGGTGTACGAACCCGCGTTCGGCGCGGTCGGCAGCGCCGCCGACCCGCACATCCGCCCGGACGGCGCGGCGGTGGCCTGCACCGGCACCATCTTCACCGAACTCGTCGGCACCGGCACCACCCGCGTCTGTCTGGCCGAGGCGGGTCGGGTCCGGATCCTGACCGAGGGCGCCGGCAACCAGCGCCTGCCCCGATTCTCCCCGGACGGGACCCGGCTCGCCTACCTGTCCGACGCCGAACGCACCGGCGACTTCCAGGTCGAGGTGCTGGACCCGGCCACCGGCGCGCGGATCGGCCGGGCCCGGGTGCCCGGCATGGTGGAGTACCTGAGTTGGTCGCCGGACGGCACCCGCCTGCTCCTGGGCGTCGCCGCGTACGGCGCCGATCTGTCCGGTGGTCAGGGTTCGGGCACCGTCACCGGGACGGCGGACGAGGCGCCGGCGTGGGCGCCCGAGGTGTTCACCGACCTGGCCGAGGACGGGTGGCGTTCCGCCTGGGTCGCCGAACGACCCGACGAATCAGGCGAGTTCGCGGTACGCCAGGTGAGCAGGCCCGGGACCAACGTATGGAACTCGTGCTGGGCGGGCCCGGACGCGCTGATCTGCGTGGCCGGGGCCGCGCCCGGCGAGGAGTCCTGGTACGTCGCGGACCTGCGCCGGATCACACTGGCCGACGGCGCGGAGACCGTACTGCGCACCAGCGACCGGCAGTTCGGCCCGGTGTCCGCGTCGCCCTCGGGCCGCACGGTGGCGGTGGTGGAGGCGCTGTGCTCCGATCGCCTGCTGGAGGCCGGGGACGTACTGCTCCTGTCGGCGCGGCAGACCCCGGACGACGACGCGGTGCGGGTGGACACGAACGGCGTCGACGTCACCACGATCGGCTGGATCGACGAGGACCGGCTCGGCTGGGCCGGACTGCACGGATTGCACACGGTGGTCGGGGAGTACCGTCGGGATACGGACAGGGCCACCGAACTGTGGCGCAGCGACGAGACCTTCGGTGCCCGGTATCCCGAACTCTCCTTCTCCGCGCACGGGCACGCCGGAGTGCGGCACAGCTACCGGCGCCACCCCGAACTGGCGATCCTGGACGGCCACGTGATCCGCACGGTCGCCGACCTGACCCATCCCGGCGCGGACCACCTGACCGAGATCGCGGGTACCGCCGAGGCGGTGACCTGGACGGCCCCCGACGGCCTGGAGATCCAGGGCATCGTGTGTCGGCCGGCGGGCCCCGGACCGTTTCCGCTGGTGGTCCACGTGCACGGCGGCCCGGTCTGGAGCTACCGGAACTGCTGGTCGATGATGTACCCGTACACACCGCTGCTGGTCGATCGCGGGTACGCGGTGCTGCATCCCAATCCGCGCGGCAGCAGCGGGCGCGGACAGCGCTTCGCCGAGGCGGTGTTCGGCGACATGGGCGGTGCGGACACCTACGACATCCTGTCCGGGATCGACGCGTTGGTCGCCCGGGGCATCGCCGACCCGGACCGGATCGGCGTGATGGGCGGTTCGTACGGCGGGTTCATGTCGGCGTGGTTGACCACCCGGGATCAGCGGTTCGCGGCGTCGGTGCCGATGTCCCCGGTCACCGACTGGATTTCCCAGCACCACACCTCGAACATCCCCTACTTCGACCGGATCTTCCTCAACGACGAGCCGCTCTCGTACACCGGTCGCTACGTCGAGCGCAGCCCGCTGCGCTTCGTGTCGCAGGTGCGTACGCCCACGTTCCAGACGGCCGGCGTGCGGGATCGGTGCACCCCGCCCGGGCAGGCCCTGGAGTTCCACCGCGCGCTGGTGGAGGCGGGCGTGGAGTCGGCGCTCGCGGTGTATCCGCAGGAGGGCCACGGGGTGCGTGCGTTCCCCGCGCTGATCGACCACTGCGTCCGCATCCTGGGCTGGTTCGAGAAGCACATGGCACCGCCGACGGCCGGCTGAGCACGACGGGGAAGGGCCCCACACCGCCGTCGGCGGGGTGGGGCCCTTCGGTGTGCGTCGAGTGGGCGGGCCGTCAGGCCGGGAGGCCGGCGCGGGCCGCGACCGCGGTGTCGGGCTGGTCGGCGAAGACGCCGTCCAGGCCGAGGCCGTAGAAGAGTTCGTACTCGGCCGTGATGTCGCCGCGCGCGTTCGGGTCGGCGCCGAGGCGGAAGTCCAGCGGGAGGAACTGGTTCTCCGCGCGGAACGTCCAGGCGTGCACGATCAGTCCGGCCCGGTGCGCGTCGCGCACGACCGAGGTCGGGGCGAGCAGTTTGCCGCCGGCGTCACGCGGGACGATCAGGTTCTTGTTGGTGCCGATGCCGTCCGCGTAGCCACCGATCCACTTCAGGTTCTCCGGCTTGACCAGATCCTGGTACGTGCGCGGGTCGTTGGCCGCCACGAAGTCGTACGGCCGACCGGACGCGTCGAGCAACTGCACGAGCTTGACGTCGATCATCCGGTTCAGCTTGCGCAGGTTGGCGGTCTCGAAGGACTGGATGAACACCTTGTCCTTGCGGCCGGAGAGCCGGTTGTGCCTGAGCGCCTGCACCAGCGGCTCCTCCAAGGGCAGCCCGATCGACTGGAAGTAGGTCGGGTGCTTGGTCTCCGGATACACGCCGATCGGGCGGTCGACCCGGCGGCCCTCGGTCCGGGCCAGGTCCAGCACCTCCTGGAAGGTGGGCACCTCGAATCGGCCGTCGAACGTGGTGTTCGTGGGCCGCACCTGGGGCAGCCGCTCCTTGGCCCGCAACGTCTTGAGCTCGGCGAGGGTGAGGTCCTCGGTGAACCAACCGGTGACCGGCGTCCCGTCGATGGTCTTGGTGGTCTTGCGCGCGGCGAACTCCGGGTGCGCGGCGATGTCCGTGGTGCCGGAGATCTCGTTCTCGTGCCGGGCGACCAGGACACCGTCCTTGGTCGAGACCAGGTCGGGCTCGATGTAGTCGGCGCCCAGTCGGATCGCCAGGCGGTAGCTCTCCAGGGTGTGTTCGGGCCGGTATCCGCTGGCACCGCGGTGGCCGATCACGATCGGGTGGGCCGAGGGCCGCGACGAGGCGCGGGACGTGTCGTCCTGGGCCGCGGCGGCGGGCACCGCGACCAGGGTCGCCAGCAGCACGCCGGCCACACCGAGCGCGGGAAGGATACGTCGCAACGCCATCTCCTGTTCGTCCGGACGCGGCGAGGCCGCGCGGAGCACCAATCGTGCGGGCACGCCGAGTCAACCCGGATCGCCCGAAGGCTCGCCAGGACGAACCCGTGGCCCATGGATGAACCTCCGGAAAACGCCCGGGGGCGCTTCCCGTCGACAGGAGGCACACCGGCGGCCGGACCGGGGGCCGACCCCCGCGCGGTCCTCGATCCGGCCTCGGTGCGATGTCGTCGGGCGCGTGACGTGCCCGGGTCGGTGCTTGGGTCGGTGCTTCGGCCGGTCAGCCGGTGGTGGTCGCCACCGGGAGTTCGGTGAAGGTCTCGAAGCGGGTCAGGTGTTCCGGGGCGAGCGCGCGCAGGAAGCTCTCGGCGGGGAACGCCTGGCCGGCCGCGACCGTGCCGGTCGCGGTGTGCGTGCCGGCGAGGATGCGCTCGACGGCCTCCACCACGATCGGCGCGGTCACCGCGTAGATGTCGCGCCCGGCGACCACCGCACGGCGTTCCCGGTCGCCGCGCCGCACGACCGCCTCGACCAGGTAGGTCTGCTCGGACCGACCGCGGTCGTCGGCGGGCGAGGGAGCCGGGGTGGCGGGGTCGCGGATGTCGGTCAGCGGCGCGAGGTTCATCACCGCGCGCACCTCCGGAGTGTCCAGGTGCCGCGGGATGGTGACCTGGTCGGCCGTGGCGAACTCGTTGGTCTGCTGCTTCCCGAGCGGCGCCGGGAACTCCCACGTGGAGATCTCGGTCGAGTAGGAGAACGGGCTCAACCGCCCCTTGGTGTAGACGAGATGGTGTCCCGCGTTGGTCTCGCCGGTGAGTCGGGTGCCCGCGGTCGGCAGCCAACTGTCCAGCCCGAAGGCGATGGTGATCTCGTCCGCGCTCGGCCAATCGCCGATGGCGACGGTGGCCAGCAGGTCGCCCAGTCCGCCGTAGAAGGCCATCGACGGGGCGAGTACGAGTCCGCGCTGCGCGGCCTGCTCGGAACGGGTGTCGAACAGGGCGGCGGTGGCGCCCTGTTCGGCGGCCACGTCCAGGTAGTGCGCTCCGGCGCGGATGGCCGCGTCGGCCACCGGGAGCGTGGTCTCGGAGAAGGGGCCGGCGCAGTTGACGACCGCCGCGACACCGGCGAACGCGCGATCCAGCGCCTCGGCATCGTCGGCGGCGGCGACCCGGCGCGGCGCGTCCGGGTAGTCGGCGCCGAACGCGTCGAGCCTGGCCCCGTCCCGGCCGACGAGCACCACCGGCCGGCCTCTGCGGTGCAACTCCGCGACCACGAAGCGCGCCGTGTGCCCGTAGGCCCCGTAGACGGCGACCGGGCGAGCCGAGGAGGTGGACGAAGTCTCGGCGGTGAGCGGGTTCGAGGCGCTGTTCTCGGTCATCGTTTTCTCTCTCTGGAACGAGGCCCGGGCGGTGCGGCGGCCGGGCGGTGCGGGGTACGTGTCCATGATCCGGTGGCGCCGAGACCCACACCAGTGGCTGAAACGACATTGGTCGAACAGTTTCGGACAGGGCCGGGGATGGGCTCGTGGCCCGGGTCGAATGCCTGCTCGCCGAGGGCGCGTCGGCCGACCCCTGTCACCCGGATGATTGCCCGGAGCTGGTTCTTCGTCCGGGAGTTCGACCGTAGAGTGATTGCCGGCGCGGGCCGATGTTCGCGTGCTTTGTACTGCTGTATCCGTATTTCCCTGTCCGACCCCTCGCCGGGTCGGATTCGTGTGTCCTGTCGTGTCGCGTCGCGGTCCTGTCACCGGCCGGGGTGTGTGGGCTCGGTGCGCGGACCCGGCGACGCGTTGATCGTGTGCGCCGCCGGATCCGCCGACACCTCGGCATTCAGCCACGACACAGGAGGCCCACGCCTTGGCATCGAAGTTCGCCCGCCCCGTCCTCGCCCTCGTCGCGACCCCCGTACTCGCCGCCCTGCTGGCCGGCGCCGCCACCTCCGGAGGTGCCGCGACGCCCGGTGCCCCGGGCGCGGGGGACCCGTACTTCCCGCTGTCCGGCAACGGCGGGTACCACGTCGCCCACTACGGTCTCGATCTCGACTACACGCCCGCGACGAGACGGCTCGAAGGCACTGCCGACCTCGCCGTCACGACGACGCGCAAGCTCTCCTCGTTCAACCTGGACCTGTCCGGACTGACCGTGGACAGTGTGCGCATCGACGGCAGGCGGGTGGCGTTCAGCCGCGACGGCGCCGAACTCACGGTCAAGCCGGCGCACGCGCTGGACAAGGGCCGCAGGTTCCATGTCGTGGTCACCTACTCGGGTGTGCCGGAGCACGTGACCGACCCCGACGGATCTCCGGACGGGTGGATCATCCAGCCGGACGGTTCGGTCTTCGTGGCCAATGAACCGCAGGGTGCGATGACCTGGTTCCCGAGCAACAGCCACCCGAGCGACAAGTCCACCTACGACGTGCGGGTGACCGTTCCGGACGGCTGGACCGCGGTGTCCAACGGCCGACTTCGCGACCGGCGCAGCCGGGCCGGCAAGACCACCTTCTCGTGGTCCGAGTCCAAGCCGATGGCCGCCTATCTGTCCACCGCGAGCATCGGCCGGTTCGAGACCGAGCAGTACGTCACGCGGAGCGGCCTGCCGGTCTACAACGCCGTGGCACCGAGCCAGGCCGCGGCGGCCAAGCCGGTACTGGACCAACTGCCCGCCGTGATCGAGTGGGAGAGCGGCCTCTTCGGCCGGTATCCGTTCGAGGCGGCCGGCGCCATCGTCGAGGACGCGCCCGACATCGGCTACGCGTTGGAGACGCAGAGCAGGCCGATCTACGACCGGGCCCCGAGTATCGAAACGCTCGTCCACGAGACGGCGCACCAGTGGTTCGGCGACTCGGTCACGCCGACCAAGTGGCAGGACATCTGGCTGAACGAGGGCTTCGCCACGTATGCCGAGTGGCTCTGGGCCGCCGAGCACGGCGGGCTCAGCACGGCTCAGCAGTTCGCCGCCGACTACGCGCTGCCGGCCACCGACTCCTTGTGGTCCTTCCCGGCCGGTGACCCCGGGGACGGTGGGAACCTCTTCGCCAAGCCGCCCTACGAGCGCGGTGCGATGGTCCTGGAGAAGTTGCGCCAGACCGTCGGGGACCGGGCCTTCTTCGCCATCCTCAGGACGTGGGCCGCCGACCACCGCTACGGCCACGGCGACTCCGCCCAGTTCATCGCCCTGAGCAAGCGCATCTCCGGGAAGAACCTGGACGCCCTCTTCGCCACCTGGCTGTACGGACAGGGCAAGCCGGCCACCCCGTGACACCGTCGGGCCCGCGTGCGGCCGCGGCCCGCCGAGCGATCGGCGGGCCGCGGCCGACTGCGTTGCCCCGACCCGGCGTTGCGGACCGGGTGTCCCCGGGTCGGCCGGGTCGGGCCCGGCGGATCACCCTTCCAGGGCCCGCTCCAGGGCGTCGAAGGCGGCGTTCAGTCGGGCCAGGTGGTCGCCGACGATGCCCTCGGCCGACTCGCCGGCGATCAACCGCGCGGCCGTGGTGACGTAGACGGAGCGGTAGGCCGCGACGACCAGGGCCGCGTACAGGCGTGCCCGCGGATCGTCGGGTGCCGCGCCGGTGCCGGCGGCGACTTCCGCGGCGAGCGCGTCCTCCAACTCCTCGAGACCCTCGCGCGCCCGGGCCCGCAGCGCCGGGGAGTCCAGCACGACCCGCCAGAACCGGGGGAACCGGTCGCCGATCGCGGACAACGGGTGGCGCTGCTCGACCTGGTCGAGCAACATCCGGCGCAGCGCCGCGAGTGGCGACTCGTCGCCGGCACGCTCGCGGACGGCGGTGCCGAACAGGTCCACGGCCTCGGGGATCCGGTCGAGGAAAAGATCCTCCTTGCGCGGGAAGTGGTTGAACACCGTCATCGGCGACACCCCCGCCGCCTCGGCCACTTCGGCCACCGTCACGTGGTCGAACCCGCGCGTGGCGAACAGTTGGGTCGCGACGTCGGAAATCCGCTGTCGGGTCGCCAACTTCTTCCGCAGCCGCAAACCGGGGCGCTCGGGGTCTCCGCCGCTCTCTTTACTCTGCACGATGAAACACTATAGCCACTAAAAAATTAGAGTCACTATAGTGAAAGCCGTCCGGTGAGTGAACGGGTGGGCGCGGAGAGGAGCGCGAACATGGGCATGGGCATGGGCATGGACGGGGACCGGGACTGTGACGTCGTCGTGGTCGGCGGTGGACCCGTGGGGTTGTTGTTGGCCTGCGAGTTGGGGCAGGCGGGGGTTTCGGTGGTCGTGCTGGAACGGCTGACCGAGGTGGACACCACGATCAAGGCGGGCGCGATCAACGCACCCAGTGCCGTCGCGCTCGACCGGCGCGGTCTGTTGCCCGCACTGGCCCGGGCGCAGGCCGAGGCATTCGATCAAATGGCGGCGCTGCGGCGGCAGTTGTTCCCGGACGGGGACGCGCCGCCGATGAAGGTCCCGCCGAAGTTCGCCGGGCACTTCGCCGGGATGCCGCTGAGTGCCGACCGCCTGGACGCCACCGATCCGGCCTTCGCCGACGTGGGTCCCGCCGGCGAGGTGGGCCTGGTGGCGCAGGAGGCGCTGGAACGCCTGCTCGCCGAGCGGGCGGCGCAACTGGGCGTCGAACTGCGCCGAGGTGTCGAACTGACCGGCTTCGTCGCCGAGGAGCACGGCGTCACGGTGCACGCCGGCGCCACCTCGATCCGGGCCGGCTGGCTGGTCGGCTGTGACGGCGGACGCAGCACGGTGCGCAAGCTCGCCGGCTTCGACTTCCCCGGCACGCCCGGCGAAATCACCGGCCACCAGGCGCTCGTGGAGATGACCGACACCGAGGGCCTCGGCTCCGGCTGGACCACCACCGGGACCGGGATCTACGTGAACGGCCCGATACCGGGGCGGATCCTCACCGTGGAGTTCGACGGACCGCCGACCGATCGCGAAGCACCGATCACCGCGGCGGAATTGCAGGCGAGCATGCGTGCCGTGTCCGGTGTGCGGGTGACCGTCACCAAGGTGCACAGCGCGACCCGCTTCACCGACAACGCCCGGCAGGCGAGTACGTACCGCATGGGCCGGGTGTTGTTGGCGGGCGACGCGGCACACGTGCACTCGCCGTTCGGCGGCCAGGGTCTGAACCTGGGACTGGGCGACGCGATGAACCTGGGCTGGAAGTTGGCCGCGACGGTGGCCGGCCGAGCCCCCGACGGCCTGCTCGACACGTACACCGCCGAGCGGCACCCGATCGGCGCCTGGGTACTGGACTGGAGCCGGGCCCAGGTCGCGCTGATGCGCCCCGACCGGCACGCCCGCGCGCTGCGTGCCGTGGTCGCCGACCTGCTGGAAACCACCACCGGCACCACGTACTTCGTCAAACACATCGCCGGCGTGCTGCACCGCTACGACCTGCCCGGCGAGCATCCGCTGATCGGCCGCCGCGCCCCCGACCTCGAACTGGCCGACGGCACACGCCTCGCCGAGCTCCTGCACGACGGCCGAGCGCTGCTCCTGGACCTCGCGGACACGCCCGACTTCCGCAAGCGGGCCGCCGACTACCCGCAGCGCGTCACCGTCCGCACCGCGACCTCGGCGACTCCCGCGCCGGCGGCCCTGCTGATCCGGCCCGACGGCGTGGTCGCCTGGGCCGCCGACCGGCCCACCGACCCGGTCGAGCCGCTCGACGCGGCCCTGCTGCGCTGGTTCGGCGCGCCGGCCGCGGCCTGACCGCTCCCGGGACGGGCGTTCGGGCATCCGCGCCCAAGAAGCCGGCCGGAGCTGCAACCTTTGGGCCCGCTCGCGGGCTACTAGAGGCGAAAGGTCTCGGGCGGGCGGCGGAACGGGGAGCGGATGGACAGGGCCGAGAGGCGGCGCGGACCCACGCAGGGCGCCGCGGCGGAGGAGACGGCCCCAGGCTCCCCGGGTGCCGTAGGCACGCGTGCGGCGCGGCGATGGCTCAGCCCCGCTCGGGTGGGCCGAACCAGGTGGTGAGGGCCGTGCGGAGGGAGGCGGAAGCGACGGCGGCGTCGGTGGGCGCCACCCAGGCGACGTGGCCGTCGGGGCGGATGAGGAGGGCGGCGGGCGCGGGGATGTCGCCGCCGCCGGGGACCGGCCAGTGGTCGTCCTCGCTGCGGGCCCGGACCAGGTCGACACGATCGCGCCAGCCCTCGACGGTTGCCGGCGGCTCGGCGCCGCCGCGCAGGTCGAGCAGGACGGGGCGGGCGGCGTGCAGCAGTTCGTGGACGCCGATCAGGCCGGCGGGCGTCTTGAGATCGGCGTCCGGGACCCGGCGTCCGGTCAACGGGTGGTCGCCCTCGATCGGGTACCGGATGTCCAGTCCGGTGAGCATGCCGCACAGGTATCGGTTGACGTCGTCGAAGACGATGAGCGAGCCGAACACGTCGCGCAGCGCGTCCGTCTGCGGGCCGGGGCGGGTCAGGGCCGCCTGTGCCCGGGTGTTGTGCAACACCCGCTCGGCGACGGGGTGGCGCTCGGCGTGGTAGCTGTCGAGCAGGCTGTCCGGGGCCTGCTCGCGCACCACCGAGGCGAGCTTCCAGCCGAGGTTGACCGCGTCCTGCACGCCGACGTTCAGCCCCTGCCCGCCGGCCGGGAAGTGGATGTGCGCCGCGTCGCCCGCGAGCAGCACCCGACCGTCCCGGTAGCGGGCGGCCTGCCGGGCGGCATCACCGAAGCGGGAGACCCAACGCGGGCTGTGCATGCCGTAGTCGGTGCCCGCGAGCCGGACCAGCGAGTCCCGGAGCTGCTCGAACGTCGCCGGCTCGTCGCCGTCGGCGACGTGGTCGTACTCGGAGGTGATCACCCGGTACCAGCCCGGCTCGAAGGCGATCACCGAGAACTCGCCGGTGGGACGGCGTCGCGCCCAGATGTACTCCTCGGTCAGGTCCGGGAGTTCGACGTCGCCGACCATCGCGGTCATCGTGGCCGGCGTGCCGGGGAAGTCGATGCCGGACAGCTTGCGCACCGTGCTGCGCCCGCCGTCGCAGCCCACCAGGTAGCGGGCGCGCAGCGTCTCGGCGGCACTCCTCGCCGTTCCCAGCTCGACCGTCACGCCGTCCCGGTCCTGGTGGATCCCGCTCAGCTCGGACGACCGGCGCACCCGGACGCCCAACTCCGCGGCCCATTCCTCCAACAGCCGCTCGACGGTGGACTGCAGGATCATCAGCGGGCGGGGGTGCCGCGACTCGGACTCGTCGAAGTCCAGCCAGATCCCGGAGAAGTGGCCCACCGACTGGAGTTCGCCGAGCGCCAGGAAGCGGTCCAGGACTCCGCGCTGATCCAACACCTCCAGGGTGCGTGCGTGCATCCCGCCGGCGCGCGACTCGCCCGTGCGCCGGGCGAGCCGTTCGACCACCACCACGTCGACGCCCGCCAGCCGCAGTTCGCACGCGAGCATCAGGCCGGTCGGCCCGGCGCCCGCGATCACCACGTCCGTGTCCAAGCCGGTGTGCCCCACGTCGCTTCCCCTCATTCCACTGCGCTGCCAAGGTTCGCCGCTGCCGGGCCGGTCAGAGCGGGTTCACGCGGTACATCGGGAAGTACGACCCGATCCTGCCGTTCGCGTAGTCGTCGGCCAGCTCCGGCACCCGGTCGAAGTCGTAGATCACGTCGGATCCTTCGGGGGCCATCCAGCCCTCGGCCTCCTGGAAGTCCCGGATGACGGGGGAGTCCTGGATCCGCCACACGTGCGTGTTGACGTGGATGTGCCGACTGATGCACTCGGCACCGCGCAGGTGCGACAGGCGCATGCCCGCCTTCCAGCCGCACGTGGTGACGACCCCCTCGCGGGCCAGGGCGCCCAGCGTGACGTCGTACAGGGGCTCGCCGATGTTGTCCACGAAGATCGCCACCCCATGGCCGTCGCCGAGTTCCTCGACGACACCCAGGAAGTTCTCCACCGACTCCCGCCGCCGCCGGTGCCGGTCCCGGTCCGCGCGTTGTTGCCGGGTGGGCAGCGAGAGGTCGGGGAAGCGGCGGCGGTCCACCGGTGTGATGCCGTGCTCCCGCAGGAAGGCCAGCCGTTCGTCCGAGCCCGCCGTCATCGCCACCCGGAACCCGGCCCGCTTGGCCAGCATCAGCTCGGCGAAGGCCACGCCGCCGCCCCAACCGAACACCAGGTGGTTCGCCGGATCGTCGTCGGGGACCTGCGTCCGCCAACACCCGTACGCCTTACGCCAGTTGTCCCAGGCGGTGAAGTACCGCCCGTAGGTGGCCCATTGCGGCAGCGAGTACCGGGTGTCGGTCGGAATCGGCAGCAGCAGCCGGACGTCCATCTTCGAGCGCTCGGCCAGCAGGCCGATGGTGTCGGGGGCGTCGTAGGCATAGGCGAGTTCGGCGTAGCCGAAGCGGTCCAGCCTGCCGAACGGCAGGAGCAGGCACAGCTCGCCCTCGCGGACCCGGACCTCCCGGCTGCCCGCGTTCACCTTGAGCACGCGCACCACGCCCAGGTTGCCCAGGACCACCGCGTCCTCGCCCCGGCTGCTGCACACGTCGATCGGCGACCGGGCCAGCGCGTGGTCGACGTTGGCCTCCCACGAGCCGAGGATCGGCTCCACCAGCGCCTCACCCTCCGCCAACGCGCCGAAGGCGAAGCGATCGCGTCGCAGCGCGCCGCCGGGACCACCGTCGTTCGGGCCGGCCACCGCACCGGAGTGCAGGATCCAGGCTTCTGGCGAGTAGATGACAACCTCCTGTGATCGACTGCGTTCCCGAGTTCCCGAGTTCCCGAGTTCCCGAGTTCCCGAGCGCCGAGTGCCGGAAGTCCCGGGTTCTCGAGTTCACGGCTTGCGGAGTCCCGGGATTCCGGGGTGTGTTCAGGGTGCCGGGGCCGCCGGCACCCGGTAGCCCACCGAGACGCCGCCCCACGCCTCGCCGGCGCCGTAGGCCACGGCCCCGAGTCGGCCCGCCGTCGGGAGCGAACCGGAGTCCAGTTCGTCGGCGAACGCCAGCGGGATCGAGGCGGACGAGGTGTTCCCGAAGGTCTCGATCCGGTTCACGAAGGGCACGCCGAGATGGGTGGTGAAGTTGCGGACCTGTTCCAGGATGCGGCCGTTCGCCTGGTGGCCGACCAGCACGGTCGGCGCCGGGCCGTGGTCGCAGAGGTACTGCGCCGACTCCGACATGCGACGCACCGCGCGGTCGAACACCTGCGCCCCGTCCAGATGGATGCCGCCCTCGTCGGTCTCCCGCATCAGCCCCTCCTGGGTGCCGTCGCAGCCGGCGACCTGGCAAAAGCCCGCGAACTCCGCGCGGTCCTCCAACAGGACGGCCGCGGCGCCGTCGGCGAAGATGCACGCCGTCTGCCGGTCCGTGCGGTCCACCAGCCGGGACATGGCCTCCACCGAGCAGACCAGGACCGAGCGCGCGGATCCGGCGTCGCACAGCGAAAGGCCGGTGACCAGCCCGTAGACGAAGCCGCAGCAGGCCGCGTTCATGTCGAAGGCCAGCACCGAGGGCCCCAGCCCGACGAGTTGCGCCACCTTCTGCGCGATCCCCGGGACGCGCTGTCGCACCGAGGTGCTGACCACGATCAGCGCGCCGATCGAGGAGGGGTCGGGCATTTGGCCGACAATCGGGGCGCAGGACTCCGCCGCGACCTCCGCCAGGGGAGTCTCGTCCGGCCACCAGGAGCGGGACGCGATGCCGCTGCGGCGCCGGATCCAGGCGTCGGTGAGGCCGATCGACGCGAAGTGGTCGTTGTCGATCGTCCGGCCCGGTTTCGCGGTCGCGATATCGACGATGCCCGCGCTCATTCCCCGTTCGCCAGCTTCACGAAGTAGCTGCCGAATTCGTCCAGGAAGGCGTAGCCCGCGGTCTCCTTCAGGTCGCCCTTGACCTGGAGTTCGCGCTCCAACTGCTGATGCAACTCGACCAGGTCGAGCGAGTCGAGGTCGAGGTCGGCGATCGGCCGGCCGAGATCGTCGGGACCCAACGACGGGTCGCGCTCGCGGAGTTTGGCCAGCATGGTCTCCGCGATACGGCTGTCGATGTCGCTCATGTTCCTTCTCCCGTCGAGTGACTGGATGCTTGGACCTCGGACACGCCCTGGTCCGCCGCCAACCGGTACAACACCTCGCCCGAACCGAGGATCGTGCCGACCGTCGCGGCGTGGGCGGTGACCCGTCCGCCGCGCTCCGCCACGATCTCCGTGCTGGCCTTGTCGGTCTCCACGACCGCGACGACGTCCCCCCGCTCGATCCGGTCGCCGATGCCGGCGACCCACTCGATCAGCAGGGCCTCGCCCAGGCCGTGGCCGAAGCCGGGAACATGCATGTCCACGGAGGAGTCGCTCACTTCGTCATCACCAGCACCTCGTCCTTGATCTCCTGCACACCGATCAGATAGGTCTTCTCGAAGTCCGCCGGGGGATACGCGCGGCGCTCGGGCGCCAGCCGGCGGACCGGGCCGCGGAGCACGTCGAAGCCGTGCTCGGCCACCGAGGCGGCGATCTCGGCACCGATACCGACGTCCTTCGACCCCTCGTGCACGATCAGCAGCCGCCCGGTGCGGGCGACGGATTCCAGAACCGTCTCCAGGTCGAGCGGGGCCACCCAGCGCAGGTCCACCACCTCGACGTCGACATCGGGAGCGAGCGCGTGTGCCGCCGCCAGCACCTCGTGGGTGACCGCGCCGTACGTGGCGATCGTCAGGTCGGTGCCGCGCCGCACGACCCGGGCCGCGGTCGGCGAACCGGCCGGTTCCGGGTCGCGGGCGGGTGTGTTGCGCCGCCAGTACAGGCGGATCGGTTCGTAGATCACCACGGGCGAACCGAGTGTGACCGCGTGCCGCAGGACCTGGTCCGCGTCCTCCCCGGTGGAGGGGCAGGCCACCGAGATCCCCGGCACACGGGCGAAGAGCGCCTCATTGGATTCGCTGTGGTGCTCGACGCCCCGCACGCCGCCGCCGGTGGGGATGCGCACCACCAGGCTCGGGCTGACCTGTCCGTTCCACCGGTCGCCGATCCGGGCGGCCTGGGTGACGAGCTGGTTCACCGCGGGATAGGTGAATCCGTCGAACTGGATCTCGCAGATCGGCACCAGCCCGCTCATCGCCATGCCGACGGCCTGGCCGACGATGGTGGACTCGGCCAGCAGCGAGTCCCGGACCCGGTCCGCGCCGAAGCGTTCGCGCAGACCCCGGGTCACCCGGAACACGCCGCCCAGCCGCCCGATGTCCTCGCCGAGCAGCAGCAGGCGCGGATCCTGTTCGAGCAGGTCGGCCAGGGTCGCGTTGATCGACTCCGCCAGACTGGCGGACCGCACGGTGCTCATCACGCGTACTCCTTCATCAACCGCTCGCGCAGCTCCCGCACTTGCGCGTCGACCCCGTCGAGCCATCCGCCGTCCACCAGGCCCAGTTCGCTCAATCGGGCCGCGTAGGCGCTCACCGGGTCCGCGGCCCGGGCCTGCGCGATGTCGTCGGGGCTGCGGTACACCTCGTGGGGGTCGGAGGTCGAGTGACCGTGGATGCGGGCGACTCGGATCTCCACGAGGTAGGGCGCCCGCTCGGTGCGGATGTGGGCGGCGGCCCGGGAGCAGGCCGCGAAGACGGTTTCCGGGTCCTGCCCCGGGATCCGGACGGACTCGATCCCGAAACCCCGGGCGCGCTCGGCGAGCGACGTGCGCATCTGCTCGTCGGTCGGTTTGGAGATGGCCCAGCCGTTGTTCTGGCAGACGAACAGCACGGACGCCGACTCGACGGCGGCGAGGTTCATCGCCTCCGACATGTCGCCCTCGCTGGTGGCGCCGTCGCCGATGTAGACGACGACGAAGTCCTCCAGCCCCTGGAGCCGTTGCCCGATCGAGTAGCCGACGCCGTGCAGCGTCTGCGCGGCCAGCACCAGGGTGTAGGGAAAGAATCGCAACCTGCGCGGGTCCCAGCCGCAGAAGGTGCGACCGGCCCACTGCGCGACCAACTCGTCCGGTGCCACGCCGCGGAGCAGGGCGACCGCGTGTTCGCGGTAACTGGGAAAGACGGTCGGGGCGGGACCCACCGCGAGGGCGGAGCCCACCTGCGCGGCCTCCTGTCCCTGGCAGGACAACCACAGGTCGAGCGCGCCCTGCTTCTGGAGCTGACGGGCCTCCTGGTCGACGCCCCTGGCCACCAGCATGTGGCGCAACAACGACCGTCGCGTGTCGTCCGGAACGGCTTCGTATTCGGAATCTGACTTCAAGACCATTGATCACCAGTCGCAGGTTCGTCGATGAGCCATCTGTCGCCGTGCCTTTGTGGCATGAATGCGGTCGCCGCCGCGCGGGTCGGTAATCGACCACGCGCTCTCGATCGCCTCGACGCGAGGAGATCGGCCCGACCCGAAATCGAGCAGGCCCGGACCCGGGCCGATGCTCGGTCATGGTGGCACAGAACTCGGTGGGGTACAGGTCCGGGCCGATGGCGGTCGGCGATCCCGCCACCATGGTGACCTCGGCGGCCGCGTCCTACCGTGTGGCGTCGGCACTCGGACGGCGGCCGCAGATGCCGACTGTCCCGTCGACGGGACGATGCCGAACGGCGAACTCGCGTGCGACTCCGACGATTTGCCGTCGCGGGTCGCTCCGAGGCCGGTCAGGGGTCGCCCCGGCTCCGGTGATTTGCAATCCTGAGTTGCCCGTGCCGATCGGGGTCGCCCGGACCCGGCCGAATGGCAATCCCGAGATGCCCCGAGTCGATTGGGGTTGCTCGGTTCCGGCTTTTTCATTCCCGAGTCGTATCGTGACGAATTAAGGACGGTGCCAGTGAGCACGAACCCCTTCGACGACGAGGACGGCCGTTTCCACGTCGTGGTCAACGACGAGGAACAGCACTCCCTGTGGCCGGTATTCGCCGAGGTGCCCGCCGGCTGGCGGGTGGTCTTCGGTGAGGCGGCCAGGGCCGAGTGCCTGGAATACGTCGAGCAGAACTGGACCGACCTGCGCCCGAGGAGCCTGCGGGAGGCGATGGCGGCGGACTGAACGCCGGTCGGATTCTGCGGAGGAGTGGATCACGATGTTCGTACCTCGCATGTACCGAGAGCCCGACGCGCAGTGGATCGTCGAGTTGATGCGGCGGAACCCACTGGCACTGCTGATGACCAACGGCAGCGACGAGGAAGGGCCGTTCGGCACACACCTGCCGGTCGTCCCGGACCCGGAGTCGCCCGTCGAGGGGCTCGCGGACCTGACCGGGGCGACGCTGCTGTGCCACATGAACCGGGAGAACCCCCAGTGGAAGGCGTTGCGACCCGCGATGCCCGGGGTGCTCAGCTTCGCCGGCCCGCACTCCTATGTCTCGCCGACGCTCTACGGGTTCACCCCCGCGGCGCCGACCTGGAACTTCACGGCCGCACAGGTGCGTGGAGTGATCCACCCGATCGAGTCGGTCGAGGAGACGCTGTTCGTGGTGCGCTCCACCGTGCAGGTCCTGGAGTCCGGGTTCGGATCCGGCTGGGACATGTCCGAGTCGATCGACTACTTCCGCAAGATACTGCCCGGGGTCGGCGCGTTCCGGTTCGAGATCACCAGGGCCGAGGCGATGTTCAAGCTCAGCCAGGAGCAGACCAGCGAGACCCGGGACCAGGTGTGCAGCCACTTCGCCCGGGAGGGGGCCGGCCGACAGCGGGAGACCGCGGAGTACATGGGCAGGCTGACCGAAGTGAAACAACCGTGATCGACGCCCGGGTACCCGGCCGCGCGATCGCCGCCCGCCCGCGCGCCCGGGTGCTCGACGCCGCCTAGCCGCGGATCGCCCAGCGGCGCCGGAGCAGCCCGTTCCCCCGCGGTGCGCCGGCGGCTCACCCGACCGGACACCCGTCACATCGGAGTCGGCTGATGATTCTTCAGGGAAAGCGGGTTGCCCTGCCTTCGGCGCCCGTCGTCCACAGGCAGTTCGAGGCGCACGCGAAGGCCACCCCCGACGCCGTCGCGGTGCACTGCGCCGGCCGGGAGGTGACCTACGCGGAACTGGACGCCGAGGCCAACCGGTTCGCGCACCTGCTGGCCGCGCTCGGACACGGCCCGGGGGCGAAGGTCGGCGTCTGCCTCGACTACTCGATCGACCTGCTCGTCACCATCCTCGGCACGCTCAAGGCGGGCGCGGCCTACGTACCCTTCGACCCGGCCTACCCGGCGGCGCGACTGCGGCTGCTGCTCGGGCAGGTGCCCGACCTCGCCTTGATCGTGGCCTCCCCGACCACCGTCGAATCGGTCGAGTCGGCGGCCGTCGAGGTCGTCACCCTCGACCGGTTGGCCGAGCGGCTCGACGCTCTCCCGACGACCGCCCCGAACGTCCCGGTCACCGGGGACGACGTGTGCTACGCGGTGTTCACGTCCGGGTCGACCGGTACGCCGAAGCTGACCGCGGTGCGGCACGAGGGCTGGTTCAACCTGTTGAACTGGCTGATGATCGAGTACGGCCTGGATGCCGGGTCGAACAACCTGGTCGTCAGCGCGTTCGGGTTCGACCTCTCCCAACGCAGCCTGATGATGCCGTTGTTCTGCGGGGCCACCCAATACCTGATGGCCAGCCGGAACTTCGACGCGGCGTTGGCGTATCGCATGCTGACGCGGTACGAGATCCGCACGGTGCACTGCGCCTCCAGCACGCTGTACCTGCTGGTGGACTGGGAGATCGCCCGCAAGGGCGAGGCGCTCGGCCGGCTGGACTACCTGCTCTTCGGCGGCGAGCCGCTGCACGTCGAACGTGTCCTGGACTGGGCACGGCGTCCGGGCAACACCTGCACCCTGCTGCACCAGTACGGCGTCGCCGAGTGCACCGATGTCGCGTCGTCGTACGACCTGGCCGGATACCGGCCCGGCGAACACGACATCGCACCGGTCGGCGGGCCGGCCTACAACACCGACATCCACCTCCTCGACGAGGGGCTGCGCGGGGTCGGGGTGGGGGAGGACGGCGAGATCTGCATCTCGGGGGCCGGCGTCGGCGCCGGCTACCTCAACGGCTCCGGTCCCGAATCCGCGCGATTCACCACGATCGTGGTCGACGGCGAGCCGCGCAGGCTGTACCGCACGGGCGACCGGGGCCACGTGAGCGAGGCCGGGGAACTGGTGGTCGGCGGCCGGATGGACGCCCAGGTCAAGGTGCGGGGCATGCGGATCGATCCGACCGACATCGAGCGGGCACTCGGCCGGCTGGCCGGGGTCCGGCAGGCCGCCGTGGTGGTCGGCCACCCCGAATCCGGCGACGCCGAGCTGATCGCGTTCCTCGTCCCGACGGGGGAGGACCTGGCCGAGCACGACGTGCGTACCCGCCTCCTGGAGACGTTGCCGCGCAACATGGTTCCGGCCCGCTTCGTCAATATCGCGCGGATTCCGCTGAGTCCGCACGGAAAGGTGGACCGGGCGGCGCTGGCCGAAGCGGGCCGGAAGCAATATGCGTCGACCGGCGCCGACGACGACACGGCATAGTCGACGGACCTTGATGGCAACCGAGAGGACTGTGATGATTGCCGAAAGAGTGCGCACCATCTGGTGCCGGGAACTCCAGCGCGACGACATATCGATCGACGACAACTTCTTCGCCCTGGGCGGCCAGTCCGTGATTATGGCCAGGATTCAGGGTGCTTTCATCGACGAACTGGACGTCGAGGTCCCGGCGGACCAGATGTTCCTGAATCCGACGGTGGCCTCGATTTCCGCGTACATCGAATCCATGACCGCGGAAACCCGGTAGCGTCGGGCGAATTCACGGCCGTTCGGCAGCGGAAATTCCGTCCGCTGCATCGACGGCATGCGCAAGCACCGTGGGATCGCGAACACGGTGACATTTCCGGCTGCGGCCGCGTTGGGATCCGAAAACTACCTGGTAAGAGAGGCGCCATGTACGACGTAATTGTCATAGGTGCCCGTTGCGCGGGTGCGCCGGCGGCCATGTTGTTCGCTCAGCAGGGATATCGCGTCCTGCTCCTGGAGAAGGCGCGGTTCCCGCTCGACACGTTGTCCTCGCACTACATCCACATGCAGGGCGTCGCGTTGCTCAACCGGTGGGGACTGCTCGACCGGATCCGCGACTCGGGCTGCACGCCGATCACCCGGCAGAGCTACGCGGGGCCCGGCGTCCGGGTCGACGGCTTCTCGCTGCCGATCGACGGTCTGCACCAGACCTACGCGCCGAGGCGGTTCGTGCTCGACCCGATTCTCGCGGACGGCGCCGCGGCGGCCGGCGTGGACTTCCGGCAGGGCTGCGCCGTCAACGATCTGGTGTTCGAGGGCGACCGGGTCGTCGGGGTGCGGTACACCACGCCCGGCGGCGCCGAGGCGACGGACCTGGCGCGTCTGGTCGTCGGCGCGGACGGCATGCGCTCGCTGGTGGCCCGCAAGGTCGGCGCGCAGAACGTCGTCGAACACCCGCGGATGACCACCACCTACTACAGCTACTGGGCCGACGTTCCCTCGCACTTCGAGCTGTACGAGCGGCCGGGGCGCTGGCTCGGGGTCATCCCCACCAACGACGACCTCACGTTGATCATGGCCTACTTCCCCCAGGACGAGTTCAACGAGGTCCGCAAGGCGGTCGAACCCGCCTACCTCGACGCCTTCCGCACCACCGAGCCCGAGTTGTACGAGCGCATGCAGGCGGGCCGGCGGGTGGAGCAGTTGTACGGCACCGGCCATCAGGAGAACTTCTTCCGCAAGGCGTACGGGCCCGGGTGGGTGCTGATCGGTGACGCGGTGAACCACAAGGACTCCATCACCGCCCGCGGCATCACCGAAGCCTTCGTCCAGGCCCAGTCGCTCACCGACCACATCGGCCAGGGGCTGCACGACGACGCCGCGCTCAAGACGGCCCTGCGGCGGTACGAGAACGGCCTGAGCGGTGAAGCCCTCAGCCACTACCAGGGCGCCCTCAACGTGGCCGAACTCAAGCCCGAGGGGCGGGTCGACATGCTGCGGAAACTGGTCGGACACCAGGAGCAGATCGACCGCTACTTCTCGACGTTGTCGGGGGCGTGCTCCATCGACGACTTCTACAACGACGAACTCCTGACCCTGCTCGGCCTGAGCTGAGCGACCACCTGCTCCCTCGTGGTGCCGCCGATTTGGAGACCCGATGATCCCGTTGTCGTTCGCGCAGCGCCGGCTGTGGTTCGTGGACCGGTTCGAAGGCCCGTCGCCGACCTACAACGGCGCGTTCGCGCTGCGGCTGACCGGTGAACTGAGCGTGGGCGCGATGGAGTCGGCGCTTCGCGACGTCGTCGACCGGCACGAGATCCTCCGTACGGTGATCGTCGAGGACGACGAGGGCGTGCCACATCAGCAGGTGCTCCCGGCCGACCACCGGCCGTTCCGACTCCCGGTGGTCGAGGTCACGCAGGCCCGGCGGGCGGCGGCGGTCGAGGAGGTGGCCACCGAGACCTTCGATCTGGCCGCCGACGTGCCGATCCGCGCCCTGCTGGTGCGGTGCGGACCGCGCGACCACACCCTGGTGCTGGTGGCGCACCACATCGCGGTGGACGGCGAGTCGTTCGGGCCGCTGTTCCGCGATCTCACCACCGCCTACGCGGCGCGCAGGCAGGGCCGGGCGCCGGCCTGGGAGCCGCTTCCGGTGCAGTACGCGGACTACACCCTGTGGCAGCGCGACGTGCTCGGTGACGAGTCCGACCCGGACAGCCTGGCGGCCCGACAACTGGACTACTGGCGAGCGACGTTGGCCGATCTGGCCCAACCGCTGGCGATACCCACCGACCGTCCGCGCCCGAAGGCGATCAGCCCCCGCGGCGATCAGGTGGCGTTCACCATCGACCCCGAACTGCTGGCGTCCGTGGAAAAGTTGGCGGCGCAGGCGGACACCACCGTCTCAATGGTCATGCATTCCGCGCTGGCCGTCCTGCTGTACCACCTCGGCTGCGGCGACGACGTGCCCATCGGCGCGCCGATCGCCGGCCGCACCGATGAGGAACTGCGGGAGCTGGTCGGCTTCTTCGTCAACACCTGGGTACTGCGCGTCGATCTCTCCGGGAACCCGACCTTCCGCGAGCTGCTCCGGCGGGTGCGGGACCGGGCGCTGGCCGCCTACGACAACCAGGACATGCCGTTCGAGCGGTTGGTGGAACTGCTGAACCCGGACCGGTCCACCGCCTACAACCCGTTCTTCCAGGTGATGTTGTCCTGGCAACCGCCCGTGCCGGATCTGACCCTGCCCGACCTCGACGTGCGGGCCGAGCGACTGGACACCAAATCAGCCAAGTTCGACCTGTTCTTCGACATGATTCCGCTCGCCGCGGGCGGCGCGAACTGCCGGCTGGAGTACGTCACCGACCTGTTCGACCAGGACACCGTCCAGGGCATCGCGAACCGGTTCGTGCGCGTGCTGAGCCGGCTCGTGGCCGACGCCGGGCGCCGGATCGGCGGCATGGACGTGCTCGACGCGGCCGAACGGGAGCGGTTGCTCGTCCGGTTCAACGACAGCGCCACCGCGGTGCCCGAACTGACCGTCCCGGATCTGTTCGAGGAGCAGGTGGCCAGGACCCCCGACGCCCCGGCGATCGTGTGCGACGACCGGACGCTGACCTACCGCGAGCTGGACGACCGGGCGAACGACGTCGCGGGCGAACTGGTCCGGCGGGGCGCCGGGCCGGAGGACCTGGTGGTACTGGCGCTGCCGCGCACCGAGGACCTGGTGGTCGGCCTGCTCGGCATCCTCAAGTCCGGTGCCGGCTACCTGCCGATGGACCCGCAGTACCTCGGCGGGCGGGCGGCGACCGTGCTGGCCGAGGCCGCGCCGCGGTTCGCGGTCACCGACACCGCGACGTGGCGGGACCTGCCGCACGAGGACATCACGACCGTCGACCTCGACCGGCGCGCCGAATGGCCCGCCCGCGCCGGGGCGTCGCACGCGGGCCGGATCCCGGCGCCGCGCCCGGACAACCTGGCGTACGTGATGTACACCTCCGGCTCCACCGGCAAGCCGAAGGGCGCGGCGATCACCCACCGCAACCTCGTCAACGGGGTACGCGAACTGGTGCGGGTGCTGGACGCGCCGCCCGGGTGGCGGATGCTGGCCGGCACCTCGGTCAACTTCGACGTCTCGGTCTTCGAGCTGCTGACCACCCTGACCACCGGCGGCACCGCCGAGGTGGTGCCCAACGCGCTGGTGCTCGGCGAGCGGGACGGCTGGGACGGCCAGGTGATCAGCGCGGTCCCCTCGGTGCTGGGCGAACTGCTCGGCCACCTGGGGAAGACGACCGGGGTGCGCTCCGTCGTGCTCGCGGGCGACGTGCTCCCGGCCCGGCTGGTGCGACAGGTGCGCGCGGCGCTGCCCGACGCGCAGATCGTGAACTCCTACGGGCAGAGCGAGAGTTTCTACGCCACCACGTTCGCCCTCGGGGCGACCGAGGAATGGACGGACGGCGAGGTCGCGCCGATCGGCACCCCGTTGGGGAACATGCGTGCCTACGTGCTCGGCCCGGGACTGGCCCCGGTGCCGCAGGGTGTGATCGGAGAGCTGTACGTGGTGGGGACCTGCCTGGGTCGCGGCTACCACGGCCGCCCCGGGATGACCGCCGAGCGGTTCGTGGCGAACCCGTTCGGCCCCGCGGGCGAACGCATGTACCGCACCGGCGACCTGGCCCGCTGGAACGCCCAGGGCAGGCTGGAGTGCCTGGGTCGCGGCGACGGCCAGGTCAAGGTGCGCGGCTTCCGGATCGAGACGGCCGAGGTCGAGGCCGCGCTCGCGCAACACCCCGGCCTCAGCGAGGTCGTGGTGGTCAGCCGCGAGGTACCCGCGGGCGGGCGACGGCTCGTCGCGTACGTGGTGCACATCGGCGAGGGAGGCGTCGGCGCCGACGGTGTCGGCGGGATCGGCGACGTGGACGTGCAGGCCGGGGCCTCGGCCGCCGAACTGCGCCGGTTCGTCGCGGCCCGGCTGCCCGACTACATGGTGCCGTCGGCCTTCGTGGTGCTGGGCCGGATGCCGCTCGGGCCGACCGGCAAGCTGGACCGCTCGGCGCTGCCCGAACCGGAGTTCGTGGGCGAGGTCTACCGGGAACCGCGCACCGAGGCCGAGGAGATCATCACCGCGGCCTACGCGGACGTACTCGGTGTGGAACGGGTCGGTGTCGACGACGACTTCTTCGCGGTGGGCGGGGACAGCCTGCGCTCGATCCAGGTGGTGGCCCGGGCCCGCGCCCGTGGCCTGGACCTGACCACCCGGGAGATCTTCGAGTGCCGTACGGCGGCCCGCCTCGCCGAGGTGGCCGGCACCGACCGGGACCGGGCGCCCGCGCTCGCCGAGGACGAGGGCGGCGGCGTCGGCCCGATGCCGTTGCAGCCGGTGGCCCGACACGTCTTCGAGCACGGCGGCGGCATCGACCGCTTCGCCATGTCGATGGTGCTCGAACTGCCCGCGGACATCGACGAGCGCGGCCTGATCGCGACCTTGGACGCGGTGCTGGACCGGCATGATCTGCTGCGCGCGCGGCTGGTACGGGCCGACGAACTCTCGCTCGTCGCGCGGCCGCAGGGCTCCGTGCGGGCGGCGGACCTGATCCGCCGGGTCGCCTGCGACGGCCGGTGGGACGAGCCTTCCGCGCTGAAGGCGGCCAAGGCGGAACTGGACGACGCGGTCGGGCGACTCGACCCCGAAGCCGGGACGATGGCCGCCTTCGTCTGGTTCGCCCCGGAATCGGGAGCGGGCCGGCTGCTCGTGCTGCTGCACCACCTGGTGGTCGACGGCGTCTCCTGGCGCATCCTCATGTCGGACCTGGCCGAGGCGTGGCAGCAGGTCCGCTCCGGTCGCCCGCCCGAGCTGCCCGAGGTCGGCACCTCGGCCCGGCGCTGGGCCGCGGCCCTGGAGAGCCAGGCGTTCGCCCCGGAACGGGAAGCGGAGCTGGACTACTGGCGGGACGTGCTCGAAGCGTCGAACCCCCCGCTGGGCGCCCGGGCGTTCGACCCGGCGGTGGACGTGATGGCCACGCTCGACAGCGTGCGGGTGCAACTGTCCGCCGAGGTCACCGAGGCGGTGCTGACCAAGCTGCCCGCGGCGTTCAAGAGCACCGGGACCGACGTGCTGCTCGCCGCCCTCGCGCTGGCGGTGAACCGGTGGCGCGACGCGGACCGCTCGACCCTGGTGCGGTTGGAGGGGCACGGCCGGGAGGAGGACGTCGTCCCCGGCGCCGACCTGTCCCGGACCGTCGGCTGGTTCACCAGCATGTACCCGGCCCGGATCGATGTGCGCGGGGTCGACTCGGCCGACGCGCTGACCGGTGGCCCGGCCGCCGGGACGGCGATCAAGCTGGTCAAGGAGCAACTGCGGGCGATCCCGGACAAGGGCGTCGGGTACGGACTGCTGCGCCATCTGAACCCGGAGACCGGCGCACGACTCGCCGACCTCCCGGTGCCGCAGATCGGGTTCAACTACCTCGGCCGGATCTCCGACGCCGATGTGCCCGAACACCTGCGCGGCAACGGGTGGGGCCCGGCGTCCTGGTCGGCCGAACTGATCCCGGCACCCGACCCGGACCTGCCCGCGTTGTCCGCCCTGGAGGTCAACTCGGTCGCCACCGAGACCGCCGACGGCACCCGGTTGCAGGCGGTCTTCATGTTCCCCACCGGGGCGCTGTCCCGCGAGCGGGCCGGCGAACTGGCCGACCTGTGGGTGGAGATGCTGCACGGCATGGCCGCGTACGCCGCACGGCCGGCGATCGGCGGACTGACCCCCTCGGACGCCCCGCTGGTGCCGGTGCGCCAGGACGAGATCGAGACCTGGGAGACCCGCTACGGCCGGCTGACCGACGTCTGGCCGGTTTCCCCGTCGCAGTCCGGGATCCTGTTCCAGGCGGCGTTCGCCGACGGCTCCTTCGACGTCTACCACATGCAGTTCGTGCTGCACCTGTCCGGACGCGTGGACCCGGCGCGGATGCGGGCCGCCGGCCAGGCACTGCTCGGCCGGTATCCGAACCTGCGCTCCGCGTTCGTCACCGGCGCCGGCGGCGATCCGGTGCAGGTCGTGGCGGAACACGTGGTGCTGCCCTGGCGGCACGTCGAGCTGACCGGGCGCGGCGAGGCCGAACAGGACGCGGCACTGGACACGTTCCTCGCCCAGGACCGGGCCGACCAACTCGATCCCACCCGGCCGCCGCTGTTGCGCCTGGGGCTGCTCACCTGCGGGCCGGAGCGGGCGAAGCTGGTGATCACCGCGCACCACACCGTGTTCGACGGCTGGTCGTCGCCGTTGGTGATCACGGACCTGGTTCGGCTGTACTCCGAGACCGAAGAGCTTCCGCCGGTCCGCAGCTACGGTGACTACCTGGCCTGGCTTTCCCGGCAGGACCGGGAGGCGTCGGCCGCCCGGTGGGCCGCCGAGCTCGCCGGACTCGAACAGCCGACCCTGGTCGCCCCGAAGGCCCCGTTCCAGGAGGCGGCGTCCGCCCTCGGGCGGGTCGAGGTGCCGCTGTCGATCGACAAGGGCCGCGAACTCGCGCGGCGTGCCGCGGAGTTGGGGGTCACCCAGAACACGCTCCTGCAAGGTGCCTGGGCGATCCTGCTCGCCAAGCTGACCGGCCGGCAGGACGTGGTGTTCGGCGCGGCGGTCAACGGTCGCCCGGCGGACCTGCTCGGCTCGGACGAGATGGTCGGCCTGTTCATCAACACCCTGCCGATCCGGGTGTCGTGCCGACCGGAGCACACCCTGGGCGGTGTGCTCACCGAGTTGCAGGCCCGGCAGACCGCGCTGCTCGACCACCACTACCACGGATTGGCCGACATCCAGCGCGGCGTGGGGCTGCCCGCCCTGTTCGACACGATCGTCGTGTTCGAGAACTACCCGGTCGACCGCGAGGGCATGGCCGACGCGAACACCTCGGCCGGGTTCACCATCGACGGCATCCGGCCGTTCGCGGGCTCGCACTACCCGCTGACCCTCAACTCCGCCGACCCCTACCTGCGGCTTTCCCTCGACTACCAGAACAACCTCTACGACCGCGCCGAGGCCGAGGCGATCGCCGCCCGGCTCGTCCGGGTGCTGGACGAACTCCTCGCCGATCCGGGGGCGCGCCTCGCGGACGTCGACGTGCTCGGCGAGCAGGAGCGGCACTGGTTGTTGCACGGCGTCAACGACACGGTCGAGCCGACCCTGGAACCGGACCTGGTGCGGGCGGTGTCCGCGCAGGCCCGGGCGACGCCGGCGGCTCCGGCCGTGATCGGCGAGGAAGAGTCGTTGACCTACCGGGAGTTGGAGGAGCGGGCGAACCGGTTGGCGCATTGGCTGATCGATCGGGGGGTGCGGCCGGAGTCGCTGGTCGCGGTGTGCCTGCCCCGAACCGCGGACCTGGTGGTCGCGCTGTCGGCGGTGCTCAAGGCCGGCGCGGGATACATCCCGATCGACCCGGCACACCCGCGTGCGCGGATCGACCACATCCTGGCGGACTCCCGTCCGGCGCTCGTGCTCGATCCCGATCTGCTCGCCGATGCGCGGTGTTCGGCGTATCCGGATTCGCCGCCGGAGCCGGTCGTGCGGCCGGAGAACACCGCGTACGTGATCTACACCTCGGGTTCGACCGGACGGCCGAAGGGAGTGGCCGTCTCGCGCGGCGCGTTGGCCAACTTCCTGGCCACCTTCCGCCGACGGGTTCCGCTGACGGCGGCGGATCGGCTGCTCGCCGTGACGACGGTCTCCTTCGACATCGCGGGGTTGGAGCTGTATCTCCCGCTCATCTCCGGGGCGGCGGTGGTGCTCGCGGGCAAGGACACCGTCGCCCAGCCGTCGGCCGTGGTGGAGACGATGCGCCGGCACGAGGTCACCGTCGTCCAGGCGACACCGGCGTTCTGGCAGATGTTGCTGATGGAGGAGCCGGACGCGGCGCGGGGTCTGCGGATCCTGGTCGGTGGCGAGGCGCTGCCCGCGCAACTGGCCGAAGCCCTGGCCGCGGCGGGCGTCGAGGTCGCCAATGTGTACGGTCCGACCGAGACGACGATCTGGTCGACGATCGCGCGGGTCGAGCCCGGAGGCGGTGTCCCGGCGATCGGGACGCCGGTCGGGAACACCTCGGTCTACGTGCTCGATTCGGCGCTGCTGCCGGTCCCGCGCGGGGTGCCGGGCGAGTTGTACATCGCCGGCGACGGCCTGGCCCGCGGGTATCAGGGTCGGCCGGAGTTGACCGCCGCGCGCTTCGTGGCCTGCCCGTTCGGCGAGCCCGGCGCGCGGATGTATCGCGCCGGCGATCTGGTGCGATGGGGCGCGGACGGTCGACTGGAGTACCTCGGACGCACCGACTTCCAGGTGAAGGTCCGCGGCTTCCGGATCGAACCCGGGGAGATCGAGCAGGTGCTGGCCGAACACCCCGGCGTGGCACAGGCGCTCGTCGTGGTGCGCGAGGACCGCGTCGGGGACCAGCGGCTGGTCGCGTACGTGCTGGCGGGCGCCGGGGCGGACCCGGGCGGGCCGGACGTCGAGGCGCTGACCGGCCTGCTCCGCGAGCGCCTGCCGGAGTACATGGTTCCTTCGGCGATCCTGTCGCTCGCCGCGTTCCCCACCACACCGAGCGGGAAGATCGACCGCGCCGCGCTGCCCGCACCCGACCACGCGAAGGCCGCGACCGGACGCGGACCGCGCAACCCCAGGGAGCAGGTGTTGTGCCGGCTGTTCGCCGAGCTGCTCGGGGTGGAGGAGGTCGGCATCGACGTCGGCTTCTTCGACCACGGCGGGCACTCGCTGCTGGCCACGCGGCTGATCGGCCGCATCCGCAGCGAACTCGACGTGGACGTCAAGGTCACGATGGTGTTCCGCAATCCGACCGTCGCCGGGTTGGCGGCGCGGATCGAGGAGTTGTCGAAGTCGAAGCGCCGCCCCCAGCTCCGCCAGATGACCGTCTAGGAGAAGCGTCGATGATCCCGTTGTCTTTCGCCCAACGCCGACTGTGGTTCCTGCACCGTCTGGAAGGCCCGTCCGCGACCTACAACTTCCCGTTCGTGCTGCGCCTGGACGGGCCGCTGGACACGGCGGCGCTGGCCGAGGCGGTGGCGGACGTCGTCACTCGGCACGAGAGCCTGCGCACGTTGGTCGTGGAGGACGCGGACGGCACGCCGGAGCAGCGGGTCCTGCCGCCGGAGGAGGCGGCCGTGCGGTTCGAGGTGGTGGACGTGGCCGCGAACGCGGTCGACTCCGCGCTGCACGAGGTGGTGTGCGAGGGGTTCGACCTGGACACCGAACTTCCCTTACGGGTGACGGTGCTTCGGATCGCTCCGCAGGAGCACGTGCTGGTCGCGGTGTTCCACCACATCGCCGCGGACGGGGCGTCGGTGGCACCGTTCCTGCGGGATCTGGTGTCGGCGTACTCGGCCCGCCGGGAGGGGCACGCGCCGGGGTGGCAGCCGCTGCCGGTGCAGTACAAGGACTACACGTTGTGGCAGCGGCAGCTCCTGGGCGACGAGGCGGACCCGGAAAGCATCGCTGCAGAGCAACTCGCTTACTGGCGTGCGGAATTGGCCGGAGTTCCGCAGCCGGTGCAGTTGCCGCTGGACCGGCCCCGGCAGACCGCGCCCGGACACCGCGGCGGCCACGTCGACTTCGAGATGGAACCGGAACTGCTCTCCGGCATCGGCAAGCTGGCCGCGGACCACGGTGCCACCGCGCCGATGGTCGCCCAGGCCGTGCTCGCGGTGCTCCTGCACCACCTCGGCGCCGGCAACGACCTGACCATCGGCAGCCCGATCGAGGGCCGCGCCGACGAGCAACTCGACGATTTGATCGGCCTGTTCGCCAACACCTGGGTGCTGCGCGTCGATCTGTCGAAGAACCCCTCGTTCGGCGACCTGCTGGAGCAGGTGCGCGATCGGGCGCTGGCCGCGTACGACAACCAGGACGTGCCGTTCGAGCGACTGGTGGAACTGCTCGGCCCGGACCGCACCACCTCGTACCAACCGCTGTTCCAGGTGATGCTCGCCTGGCAGTTCGTGTGGGCCGAGTTCGAGATACCGGGCCTGGAGGTCACCCCGGTCCCGGCGGGCACCGGCACCGCGAAGTTCGACCTGTTCCTCAACATCGTCCCGGGCGCGTCCGGGCGGGCCTACGGGCGGTTGGAGTACGCGACGGAGCTGTTCGACCACACCACCGCCGAGAGCCTGGCCGACCGCTACGTGCGGGTGCTGCGCCAGGTGGTCGCCGATCCCGACAGGCGGCTGGGCGCGGTGGACGTGCTCACCGAGGACGAGCACGATCGGCTGGACCGGTCGAACGAGACGACGGTGCCGGCGCCGGACTCGACGGTGGTGCGGCTGCTCGCCGAACAGGCGCTGCGCACACCGGACGCGACCGCCGTGGTGTTCGGGCAGACCACCTTGTCCTACCGGGAGTTGCATGCGCGGGCCGACCGGCTGGCCGAGGTGCTGCGCGGACGCGGGGTCGGGCCGGACGTCCTGGTGGCCGTGGCCCTGCCGCGATCCGCGGACCTGGTCGTCGCGCTGCTCGGCGTGCTCAAGGCCGGCGGCGCCTACCTGCCGATCGACCCCGAACACCCGGCCGCCCGCCTGGACCTCCTGCTCGGCACGGCCGCGCCCGCCCTGATCCTGACCGATCGGGACACGGCGTCGACGTTGCCGAACTGCCCGGCGCCGGTGCTGCACCTCGAAGACCGGCGCCTCGAAGACCGGAGTCCCGAAGCCCAGCGTCCCGAAGACCGGGACCGGCGCGACCTCGTCGGCGACGGGCCCGACACCGGACTCCGCCCGGACCACCTGGCCTACGTGATGTTCACCTCGGGTTCGACCGGAACCCCCAAGGGCGTCGCGATTACCCACGCCGCCGTGGTCAACGGGGTGCGGGACCTGCGTCGGGTGGCCGGGATCGAGGCGGGATCGCGGATGCTCGCCGCGACCTCGGTGAACTTCGACGTCTCCGTCTTCGAGATCTTCACCGCGCTCGGCACCGGGGCGAGTGTCGAGATCGTCCGGGATGTCCTCGAACTCGCCGAACGCGACCGGTGGTCGGGCAGCACCATCAGCGCGGTGCCGACGGTGTTCTCCGCCCTGCTCGACGACCTCGCCGGCAACCGCCCGGGCGCCCTGGAACTGGATGTGCGGACCGTGATCCTCGCCGGCGAGGCACTGTCGGCGGACCTGGTCCACAAGGTGCACGGCGCGCTCCCCGAGGCCCGGATCGTCAACGCCTACGGGCAGACCGAAAGCTTCTACGCGACCACCTTCACGCTCCCGCGCCGGTGGGCCGGGACCGGTGCGATCCCGGTCGGCCAACCACTGGCCAACATGCGCACCCATGTCCTGGGGCCGGAACTGGCCCCGGTCCCGCCGGGCGTGGTCGGCGAACTGTACGTCACGGGCCTGCTCGCCCGCGGCTACCATCGGGCCGGCGGGGCGACCGCGGAACGGTTCGTCGCCTGCCCGTTCGGACCCGCCGGCGCACGCATGTACCGCACCGGCGACCTGGCCCGGTGGGACGACGACGGTCGGCTGAAATACGTCGGGCGAGCCGACAACCAGACGAAGATCAACGGCATCCGTATCGATCCGACCGAGATCGAGACCGTCCTGGCCCGGCATCCCGCGATCGGCCGGGCGGCGGTCACGGTGCGCGAGGACGGGACCGGCAACAAACGACTCGTCGGCTACGTGGCGCCGGTGGGTGTTCGTCCCGCGGACGTCGACGTCGAGACGGGCGCCGATGTCTCGATGGCGGAGCTGCGGCGCTTCGTGGCCGAGCGGTTGCCGGACTACATGGTGCCCGCCGTGTTCGTGCTGCTGGACCGGCTGCCGTTGACCGCGACCGGCAAGCTGGATCGGGCGGCGCTGCCCGAGCCGGAGTTCGCCGGCACCGGCTACCGGGCGCCGCGCAGCGACGCGGAGCGGGTGTTGGCCGAGGTCTACGCCGACGTGCTGGACGCCGAACGCGTCGGTGTCGACGACGACTTCTTCGCCCGGGGCGGCGACAGCATCCGATCCATCCAGGTCGTCGCACGGGCCCGGACGCGTGGCGTGCTGGTCAGCACCCGCGAGGTCTTCGAGCAGCGAACGGTCGCCCGGCTGGCGGAGTTGGTCGAGGGCCGGGGGGACGAGGAGCGGGTCACCCTGGCCGAGTTGCCGGGGGGCGGTGTGGGCTGGGCGCCGTTGCCGCCGACCGCGGCGCATGTGCTGGAGCTGGGTGGCGGCATCGGTCGGTTCTGCATGTCCGCGTTGTTGACGCTGCCCGAGGGCGTCGATCGTGCGGGGTTGGTCGCGACGTTGCAGGCGGTGCTGGATCGGCACGACGTGCTGCGTTCGCGGCTGGACCGGGCCGGGTCGCGGTTGTGGATGGACCCGGTCGGCGGTGTGGACGCCGGCGCGCTGCTGCGCGAGGTGGTCCACGGCGAGGCGGACGTACGGGCCGAGTTGCACGCGGCGGCGGGTCGGCTGGACCCGGACGCGGGCGTGATGGCGCAGTTCGTCTGGTTGTCGGCCGACGCGGACACCGACGCGGACACCGGCCGGTTGTTGATCGTGCTGCATCACCTGGTCGTGGACGGCGTGTCGTGGCGGATCCTGGTCCCGGACCTGGTGTCCGCCTGGCAGCGGGTCCGCGACGGCCACACCCCGGAGCCGGCCGGCACGGGTACCTCGTTGCGCCGGTGGGCACATGCCCTGGCCGACGAGGCGACCGACCCCGCGCGGGTGGCCGAACTGCCCGTGTGGCAGGGGATCCTGGCCGGTGACGAGCCCGTGCTGGGTTCGCGGGAGCCGGATCGCACCCGCGATGTCGCGGCCACCGTGGACACGGTGCGCGTGCGGGTGCCGGCCGACGTCACGCGCACCTTGTTGGACACGGTGCCCGCGCTCTTCCGCGCCGGGGTCGACGACGCGCTGTTGGCCGCCCTGGCACTGGCGTTGGCGCGCCGGCGCGGCACCCGGGGCGGGGCCGGATCCTCGACGCTGGTCCGGCTGGAGGGGCACGGCCGCGAGGAGCACCTGGTGCCGGGCGCGGACCTGTCCGGCACGGTCGGCTGGTTCACCGCGATGTATCCGGTGCGCCTGGACTGGGCCGGGATCGACGTGGCGGACGCGTTCGCCGGCGGGCCGGCGGCCGGGCGGGCGATCAAGGCCGTCAAGGAGCAGTTGCGGGCGGTGCCGGACCACGGCATGGGCTACGGCCTGCTGCGCCGGCTCAACCCGGAGACCGCCGCCGTGCTGGCGGGGGAGCGCGAGCCGCAGATCGGCTTCAACTACCTGGGCCGGGCCTCCGGCGGGGACATCCCCGAGGAACTGCGGGGCCTGGGGTGGGTCCCGGACACCACGCACGCGGACCTGATCGCCGCGCCGGACGCGGACCTGCCGGTGTTGTCCGCGCTGGAGATCAACGCGGTGACCGCGGCCGGCCCCGAAGGCGAGGAACTGACCGCGTACTTCGGCTTCCCGACCGGCGTGCTCTCCCGCGACGAGGTGCGCGAACTGGCCGATGCGTGGGTCGAGGCGTCGACCGCCCTGGCTCGGCACGCCGAAACGTGCGACGCCGGCGGGTTGACCCCGAGCGACGCGCCTCTGGTCACGGTGAGCCAGGCGGAGATCGACGCCTGGGAGGCCCGCTTCGGCAGACTGGCGAAGGTGTGGCCGGCGACTCCGGCACAGTCCGGGATCCTCTTCCAGACCATGCTGGCCGGGGCGTCGTTCGACCCGTATCACATCCAGTTGGTCTTCCAACTCTCCGGCGCGGTCGACCCGGAGCGCATGCGCCGGGCCGGGCAGGCACTGCTGGAGCGGCACGCCGGCCTGCGCGCCGCGTTCGTCGACCGGGCGGACGGCGACATCGTGCAGGTGATCCCGGAGACGGCGACCCTGCCGTGGCGCCACCTCGACCTGACCGGGGCCGACGAGGCGGAACGAGCCGAGGCGTTCGAGCGCTTCCTCGCGCAGGACCGGGCCGCGCACTTCGACGCCGACGCCCCGCCGCTGTTCCGGCTGGCCCTGGCCGTGCTCGACCCCGATCGACCGGAATTCGTGCTGACCGTCCACCACGTGTTGTTCGACGGCTGGTCCACGCCGCTGCTGATGCGGGACCTGCTGCTGCTCTACGCCGCCGACGGCGACCCGGCCGGTCTGCCCCCGACCCGCGACCACGGCGAGTTCCTCTCCTGGCTCGCCCGACAGGACCGGGACGAGGCGGCTCGGGCGTGGGCAGCCGAACTCGAAGGCGTCGAGGCGCCCACCCTGCTCGCTCCCGACGCCGGCGACGCGGACGACGGCGCTCGCGGCCTGGTCGACATCCCGCTCCCGCTCGACCAGGCCCGCGAACTCGGCCGACGGGCAGCCGAGTTGGGCATCACCGCGAACACCCTGGTGCAGGGCGCCTGGGCGCTGCTGCTGGGCGAACTGACCGGCCGCCGGGACGTGGTCTTCGGCACCACCGTCTCCGGGCGCCCGCCCGCGGTCACGGGCGTCGAGTCGATGGTGGGGATGTTCATCAACACCGTCCCGGTGCGCGTCGCGTACGCGCCCGGTGACACCGTCGCCGAGGTGCTCACCCGGTTGCAGAGCCGGCAGGCCGGTCTGGTGGAGCAGCACTACCACGGGCTCGCGGAGATCCAACAGGCCGTCGGTCTGCAACCCCTGTTCGACACGCTGTTCGTCTTCGAGTCGTATCCGATCGACCGGAAGGGGCTCAGCGCCGCCACCGACGCCGCGGACGGGATCGCCTTCACCGACTTCCGCCCGTCCGCGGGCAACCACTACCCGCTGTGCCTGTTGGCGGCGGCCGACCCGGATCTCCAGCTCACCATCCAGTACGCGCCGGCCGTCTTCGACCGGGAGACGGTGCGGACGTACGCGGCCCGCCTGGCCCGCGTGCTGCGGCAACTGGCGGCCGACCCCGGGCTCAAGGTCGCGCAGGTCGACACCCTGGAGCCGGCCGAACGCGAGCGCATGCTCGCCCGATTCGACGACCCGGCCGCCGCGCCCCGGCGCGTCACGATCACCGAACTCGTCGAGGCCCAGGTGGCCCGGACCCCGGACGCGATCGCCGTGGTCGCCGAGGGCGAGTCGCTGACCTACGCCGAGTTGCACGCCCGCGCCGAACGGCTCGCGGTCGAACTGGTCGGGCGCGGGGTGGGCCCGGAGACCGTGGTGGGCGTGGTCCTGTCGCGCACCGCGAACGCGGCCGTGGCCCTGTTGGGCGTGCTCCGGGCGGGCGGGGCCTATCTGCCCGTCGACCCGGCCTTCGCCCGCAGCCGCCTGCCGCACATCCTGCCCGGCACCCGGCCGCACCTGATCCTGGCCGACGCGAGCACCCGCGACGTCGTCCCCGCCACGGACACCCCCATCCTCGTCCTGGACGACCTCGACCTGCGGGCCACCGCGTCGACCGGTGCGGCGGCCACCGCGTCGACCACCGCCCGGCCGGCGGCCGGCCCGGACAACCTCGCCTACGTCATCTACACGTCCGGCTCCACCGGCGTGCCCAAGGGCGTGAGCGTCACCCACACCACGGTCGTCAACGCCGTGGACACCCTGGTCGCGCACGCCGGCACCACGGCGGGCGGGCGGGTGCTGCTCGCCGCCTCGATCGGCTTCGACGTCGCGACCTTCGAGTTGTTCGCCGCGCTCACCACCGGTGGCAGCGTCGAGATCGTGCGCGACGTACTGGCGCTGATCGAACGCGACAGTTGGGACGTCGACGTCATCTGCTCGGTCCCGTCCGCGTTCGCCGAACTCGTCGACCAACTCGGCGACCGCATCCGGCCCACGGCACTGAACATCTCCGGCGAAGTGCTGACCCCGGCCCTGGCGGAGCGGGTGCGCACGCTCTGGCCGACGGCCCGGGTGATCAACAGCTACGGCCCCAGCGAGACCTTCTACGCCACCGGACACCTCCTGGACCCCGACGAGCGCTACGCCGGCGGGGTGCCCATCGGCCGCCCCTTCCCCGGGGTGCGGGCCTACGTGCTCGGCCCGGGCCTGACCCTGCTGCCGCCGGACACACCCGGCGAGCTCTACCTGGCCGGGGCCGGCCGCGGCTACCACCGCCGCCCCGGGATGACCGCCGAGCGCTTCGTCGCCGACCCGTACGGGCCGCCCGGCACCCGGATGTACCGCACGGGCGACCTCGCCCGGCTCACCCCCGACGGCGAGTTGCACCACCTGGGCCGGATCGACACCCAGGTCAAGATCCGCGGCTACCGCGTCGAACCCGGCGAGGTCGAAGCCGCACTGACGGCCCATCCGCGGATCGCCCAGGCCGCCGTGGTGACGCAGCGGACCGACGACACCACTCCCTACCTGGCCGCCTACCTCGTCCCCGCCCCGGGCGCGAGCGCCCCGGACCCGGACGAACTGCGCGAGCACCTGGCCGAGCGACTGCCCGACTACATGGTCCCCGCCGCCTACGTACCGCTCGACCGGCTGCCGCTGTCGCCCAACGGCAAGCTCGACCTCAAGGCGCTGCCCGCCCCCGACCTCACCCCCACCAGGCCCTTCCGGGCGCCGCGTACCGCCCGCGAACAGGCGCTGGCCGCGTTGTTCGCCGAGGTGCTCGGCCTGGAGCGGGTCGGCATCGACGACGGCTTCTTCGAACTCGGCGGGCACTCCCTGCTCGCCACCCGGCTGATCACCCGCGCCCGCGCCGAGGTGGGCGTGGAGATACCCATCCGCCGGCTCTTCGACCTGCCCACGGTGTCCGCGCTCGCGGAGTGGACGGAGAAATCGGCTGTTCCCCTTCGCCCCGCTCTCCGCAAGATGATCGTAGAGGAGTAGAACCAGTGATTCCGCTTTCGTTCGCACAGCGCCGCATGTGGCTGACGCACCAACTGGAGGGTGGGGCGGAGACCTACAACATCTCCCCGGCGTTCCGGCTGACCGGGCCGCTGGACCGGGACGCCCTGGTCGCGGCGATCCGTGATGTCGTCGAGCGGCACGAGATCCTGCGCACCACGTACGTCACGGACGACGACGGCGAGCCGCACCCGCGGATCCTGCCGGCGGCGCAGGCGCAGGTGCAGGTTCCGGTCGTCGACGTGGCGCCCGACGCGCTGTCCGGCGCGGTCGACGACTTCATCGCGCACCGGTTCGACCTCTCCGCCGAACTCCCGTTGCGCGCCGCCTTGTTCCGCTGCTCCGCCGAGGAACACGTGCTGGTCCTGCTGGTTCACCACATCGCCTCGGACGGCGCCTCGGGCGCGCCGATGGCCCGGGATCTCACCACTGCCTACACCGCCCGCCGGCAGGGCCTGGCGCCGGCGTGGGAGCCGCTGCCCGTGCAGTACAAGGACTACGCGGTATGGCAGCGCGAGTTGCTCGGCGACGTGGCCGACCCGGGCAGTCTGGCCGCGGCACAGGCCGAGTACTGGCGCGCGGAGTTGGCCGAGGTGCCGCAGCCGCTGAACCTGCCGCTGGACCGGCCGCGCCCCGCGGAACGAAACCTGCAGGGCGACGCGGTCGACCTCGTGGTGGAACCGGAGGTGGCGACCGGCCTGCAGAAGCTGGCCGACGAGCGCGGGATGACCATGTCGATGGTCCTGCAGGCCGCGCTGGGCGTGCTGCTCGGCAAGCTCGGCGGCGGCGAGGACGTCACGATCGGCGGTCCGATCGCCGGGCGGACCGACGAGGCGCTGGCCGACCTGGTCGGCTTCTTCGTCAACACCCAGGTGTTGCGGGTGGACCTGTCCGGCAACCCGTCGTTCGTCGATCTGCTCGGCCGGGTGCGGGAGAAGGCGCTGACCGCCTACGAGCACCAGGACGTGCCGTTCGAGACGCTGGTCGAATTGATCAACCCCGACCGCTCCACGGCCTACCAGCCGCTGTTCCAGGTGATGCTCGCCTGGCAGAACTTCGAGAAGCAGGAATTTGAACTCCCGGGCCTCAAGGTCGAGTTCGAGCAGTACCTCACCCAGACCTCGCTGGCCGACCTGCTGATGTTCTTCAGCATGGACGAAACGGGCGCGCTGCGCGGCGACCTCCAGTACGCGACCCAGATCTTCGACCGGAACACGGCCGAGGCCATCGCCGCCCGATTCGCCCGCGTGCTGGAGCAGTTGGTTGCGGACCCGCAGGCCCCCATCGGCGCCGTCGAGGTGTTGTCGGCGGACGAGCGGGACTGGCTGGTGCGCGGGGTCAACGACACCGCGCACACGGTGAGCGAGTTCACCCTGCCGGGCGCGTTCGAGGCGCAGGTGGCGCGCGCCCCCGAGCGCGTCGCGGTGATCGGCGAAGACGAGACGCTGACCTACGCCGAGTTCAACCGACGGGCCAATCGACTGGCCCACTGGCTGATCGAACAGGGCGCGGGCCCCGAGCAGTTGGTCGCCGTACGGATCCCACGCTCGGTGGATCTGATGGTGGCCATCTACGCCGCCCTCAAGGCGGGCGCCGGCTACCTGCCGATCGACACCGAGCTGCCCGAGGACCGGGTGCGGCTGATGCTCGACGGCGCCGAGCCGCTGCTGGTGCTGGACGAGGCGCTCGCGGACGTGTCCGCCTACCCGGAGACGAACCCGGAGCGCGCCCTGTCGCCGGACAACGCCGCGTACGTCATCTACACCTCCGGATCCACCGGCGGCCCCAAGGGCGTGCAGGTGACCCACCGGTCGATCATGAACCGGCTCGAATGGGGCCTGGCGCACTTCGACGTCACCGCGGAGGACCGGGGGCTGCTCAGCTCATCGGCGAGCTTCGACGCGTCCATGCCGGAGCTGTTCGCGCCGCTGCAGATCGGCGCGGCCGTGGTGATCACCCGTCCGGACGGACCCCGGGATCCGGCCTACCTGGCCGACTTGATCCGGCGCGAGCGGGTGACCAGCGCGTTCTTCGTCCCCTCCCTGGCGGGGGCGTTCGTCGCCGAACCCGCGGCCAAGGAGTGCACGAGCCTGCGCTGGCTGGAGATCGCGGCCGAGGTGTTCCCGGCCCCGCTCGCCAACACGATCGCCGACCTGCTGCCCGACTGCGCCGTGCACAACCTCTACGGCCCCACCGAGGCCACGGTGGAGGTCACCTCGTGGCAACACGTGCCGGGCGCGGACCGGGTGCCGATCGGCGCACCGATCTGGAACACCCGGGTATACGTGCTGGACACGGCGCTGCGCCCGGTCGCCCCCGGGGTGGCCGGCGAGTTGTACGTGACCGGCGCCGGCCTGTCCCGGGGCTACCTCGGACAGACCGCGCTGACCGCCGAGCGGTTCGTGGCCTGCCCGTTCGGCGAGCCCGGCGCGCGGATGTACCGCACCGGGGACCTGGTGCGGTGGAACAAGGACGGTCGGGTCGAATACATCGGGCGGTCCGACTTCCAGGTGAAGATCCGCGGCTTCCGGATCGAACTGCCCGAGATCGAGCAGGCGTTGACCGGGCACCCCGCGCTGGCCCAGGCGGCGGTCGTGGTGCGCGAGGACCAGAAGGGCGACAAGCGCCTGGTGGCGTACGTGGTGCCCGACCCCAAGGCCGCGGTGGACGACGCCGACGCGCAGGTGGACGAATGGCGCCAGGTCTGCGACGCGGGATACGCCGGTTCGGCCGGCGAGGAATGGGGCGAGGACTTCCGCCTGTGGAACTCCGGCTACACCGGCGAACCGCTGCCGCTGGATCAGATGCGGGAGTGGCGGGACGCGGCGGTGGACCGGGTGTTGCGGTTCGCGCCGCGGCGGGTGCTGGAGATCGGCGCGGGTTCGGGCCTGCTCCTCGCGAAGATCGTCGGCGAGGTCGAGGAATACTGGGCCACCGACATCTCGCCGACGGTGGTGGACCGGGTCCGCGCACAGGCGGAGCAGGCCGGGCACGGGGAACGACTGCGGCTGAGCGTGCAACCGGCCGACGACGTCCGCGGACTGCCCCGAGGCACATTCGACACCGTGCTGCTCAACTCGGTGGTGCAGTACTTCCCGAGCGTCGACTACCTGGACCGGGTGCTGCGCCAGGCGCTGGAACTGCTCGCGCCGGGCGGCCGGGTGATCGTGGGCGACGTCCGCAACGCCGCGACTCTGCGCCTGCTGCTGACCGCGGTGCGGCGTACGGCGCAGCCGAACGCCTCGCGTGAGGACGTGCGCGAGGCGGTCGAGCAGGCGCTGCTCGCCGAACGCGAACTGGTGGTCGCCCCCGAGTGGTTCGCCGACTGGGCGGCGGAGCACGGGGTCGGCGTCGACATCCGGCTGAAGCCGGGCCGGGCGCACAACGAACTCACCCGGCACCGCTACGAGATCGTCCTGCACAAGGAACCGGCGGACGTGCTCGACCTGTCCGCCGTCCCGGCGCTGCCGTGGGGTCGGGAGGTGTCCGACCTGGCCGGGCTGGGCGCGTGTGTGGACCGGGCGGGCGGCGCTCCGGTGCGGGTGTCCGGGATACCCAACGCGCGGCTGATGGCGGAGGCCACCGCCGCGTCGGCCACCGGGGTGCTGGGCACGGCCACCGCCTCGCGCCGGCCGGTCGACCCGGAGGACCTCGCCGCCTGGGCCCGCCGGCGGGGCGGGGAGGCGGTGCTCACCTGGTCCGGCGACGCGGTGCACAACTTCGACGCGATCCTGCTGTCCGAACCGCAAGGCGAACAGCGCTCCCTCGCAGCCGGGTTCGTGCCCGGCGCGGCTTCGGGGCGGAACAAGGCGAACGCTCCCGCCCTGGGCAAGTCGATCGCCCCCCTGCTGGCCGGGCTGCCCGAGTATCTGCGTGGCCGGTTGCCGGACTATATGGTCCCGGCCGTGCTGGTGCCGCTTGCCGAGCTTCCGTTGACCGCGGGCGGCAAGCTCGACCGGCGCGCGCTGCCGTCCGAGCACACCACCACGGTGAGCAGCGGCGGGCCGCGCAACTCCCATGAGGAAAAGCTGTGTTCCTTCTTCACCGAGTTGCTCGGCCTGGAGACGGTCGGCATCGACGACGACTTCTTCCGACTGGGCGGGCACTCGCTCCTGGCCACCCGGCTCTGTGCTCGGATCCGCAAGCAGTTCGGCGTCGATCTGCCGCTCAGGACGATCATCCAGTACCCCACGGTGGCCGAGCTGGGCGCGCTGGTGCTCGTCGGCGGAATCCCCGAGGACTACGTCGACGACTCGTTCGACGTGGTGCTGCCGCTGAACCGGGACCCCGGTACCGGCAAGCCGCCGGTGTGGTTCTTCCACGGCGGGGGCGGCGTCGGCTGGGCGTTCTTCACCTTCGCGCCCTACCTGGACCGGCCGGCCTACTCCCTCCAGTCCCGCGGCTCCAACGGCACGGACGAACTGGCGGGTTCGATCGAGGAGATGGTCGAGGACTACCTCGCCCAGATCCTGCGGATCCAACCCGAGGGGCCCTATCACCTGGTCGGCTGGTCCTTCGGCGGCCCGATCGCGCACGCCGTCGCGGCGTCGCTGGACAAGCTGGGTCGCGAGGTCGCCTTCGTCGCCGTGCTGGACTCCCAACCGGCGAACTCCGCCCCGGGGAACGGCTTCCGGCAGGTGCGCGACAAGGGGAAGGTGATGTACCGGGCCGATGTCGAGGAAGTCTTCGGCCAGTTCATGAACACCGAGAACCTGGACAACTTCCTGGAGAACATGTCGCGGGTGGGCGCCAACAACCTGAAGACGATGGGTGTCTTCGAATCCCCGGTCTACCGCGGTGACGTGCTGTACTTCAACGCGAAGTTGGACAAGGAGGAGGGCTTCTCGTACGGGCCCGACTGGCGGCCGCACGTCCTGGGCGCGATCGAATCGCACGACGTGGACGCCACGCACCACGACCTGCACATGCCCAAGCCCGCGGGTCAGATCATGAAGGTCATCGTCGCCAAGCTGGCGGAGCTGGACGTGGTGGGCAGGGCCGGGTACTCGAATGCGTGATTGGGGTTGGTCGGGGTGACACAGGCGGACAAGTCCGGACCCGACCGCGACCGGAGCGCGCTGCTGTGCGTGCCGTTCGCGGGAGCGGGACCGTCGTTCTTCCATCCGTGGCGCGAGTTGTCCGGCGACCGGTGGCGGGTGCTCTCGGTCGAGTTGCCCGGTCGGGAGCGGCGGATTCTGGAGACGCCGTACCGCAATGTCGTCGAAGCGGCCCGCAAATCGGTCGACGGCGTCATCGCGGACCTCGGCGAAGGGGGCCGGCCCGTGGTGCTGTTCGGGCACAGTCTGGGCGCGGTGCTCGCCTACGAGTTGGTGCATCTGCTCGACGCCCGCGGAGTGCGGGTCGAGCGGCTCGTCGTCAGTGGTTCGCCGGGGCCGTGGACGCAGCGGGAGCGGCGGGCGACCGGCCTTCCGGACGAGGAGTTCCTGGCCCGGGTCGAGGAGTTCGCGGGGTTTCGGCACGAGGCTCTGGATCACCCGGAGATGCGGGAACTGATCCTCCCCGTGCTCCAGGCCGACTGCGAGATGCACGAGAACTACCTGCCCAGCACGGACGAGCCGGTGTCGGTGCCGATCTGCTCGATTCGGGGCGGCTCCGACGGCCTGGTGAGCGCGGACCAGGCGCAGGAGTGGCGGAAGGCGACCACCGGGGAGTTCGAGTACGCGGAGTTCCCGGGCGATCACATGTACCTGGTCGACCGGGGCCGGGAGGTGCTGGATCTGATCGAGGCGCAATCCCGCCGCGATCGTTAGCGGTGTCCCGGGCGCGTTCGCTCCGGCAGGTCGTCCCCGTTCATCGGGGAGGGTGTGCCGGAGCGCCGTGTCAGGGGCGTGACAGACCGGTGTCAGGCTCGGCGGCCACGGTGGGGGGCATGAAAAGTTCGGCGATTGAAGTCTCAGGGCTGCGCAAGGCATTCGGCGACAAGGTCGTGCTCGACGGCATCGACTTCGAGGTCGCCGCAGGATCGGTGTTCTCCATGCTCGGGCCGAACGGGGCGGGCAAGACGACGACGGTGAACGTCCTGGCGACCCTGCTCAAGGGCGACTCCGGGACGGTGCGCGTCGCAGGCCACGACGTGGCGACCGAGACCAAGGCGGTGCGGGCGGCCATCGGGGTGACCGGACAGTTCGCCGCGGTGGACGAGTTGTTGTCCGGCCGGGAGAACCTGGAGCTGATGGCGGACCTGAAGCGGGTGCGGTCGAAGGAGCAACTGGTCTCGGGGCTGCTGGAGCGGTTCGACCTGACCGAGTCGGCGGACAAGCGGTCCGCGACCTACTCCGGCGGTATGCGCCGCAAGCTGGACCTGGCGATGACGCTGGTCGGCACGCCGCGGATCATCTTCCTGGACGAGCCGACGACCGGACTGGACCCGCGCAGCAGGCGCACGATGTGGGGGATCGTCCGCGAGTTGGTGGCCGAGGGCACCACGATCTTCCTCACCACCCAGTACCTGGAGGAAGCCGACCAGCTCGCCGACCGGCTCGTGGTCCTCGACCAGGGCAAGTTGGTCGCCGAGGGCACTCCCGACGAACTCAAGCGCCAGGCTCCCGGCACCCACGTCCGGCTCCGGTTCACCGACATCGCCGACCTCGAGGTGGCGGATCGCATCCTGCCCGGGGGCGCGCGCGACGACGAGGAACTGACCCTGCGGGTGCCCAGCGACGGCCAGTCGAGGTCGCTGCGGGCCCTGCTGGACCGGCTCGACGAATACATGATCAACGCCGAGGAGTTCGCGGTGCACACGCCGGACCTCGACGACGTTTTCCTCGCCCTGACCGGGCGCACGAGCGCGGAGGCGATCGCCAAGTGAGCAGCGTTTCGACGGCGTTGGCCGACTCGGGGATCATGTTGCGCCGCAACCTCAAGCACACGGTGCGCAACCCGCTCGTGTTGTTCAACGCGATCCTGTTCCCGATCGTGCTCCTGCTCATGTTCGTCAAGGTGCTCGGTGGCGGCTTCAGCGTCGGCGAGAACTACATCGACTACGCGACGCCGGGCATGCTCGTGATGGCCGTCAGCTACGGCCTGGGGTCCACCGCGACGGCGGTCAACGACGACATGACCAAGGGCATCATCAACCGGTTCAAGGCCATGGACATCTCCCGCGGCGCGGTACTGACCGGGCAGGTCGTGGTCACCACGGTGCGCTGCCTGGTGGCCTGCGCGGCGATCGTCGCGGTGGCCTTCACCATGGGCTTCGACCCGCAGGCGAGCGCTCTCGACTGGCTCGGCGTAGTCGGTCTGCTGCTGCTGCTCACCTTCGGGGCGAGCTGGCTCACCGTCGCCATGGGATTGGCTGCGAAGACCGCGGAGTCGGCGGGTCTGGCCACCGTGCCGCTGATCATGCTGCCCTTCCTCAGCAGCGCGATCGTGCCCTCGGACACGATGGGAGCGGGCGTGCGGCAGTTCGTGGAGTACCAGCCCTTCACCCCGATCATCGAGACGCTGCGCGGGCTGCTGGCGGGCGACCCGTCGACCGGCGACGCGCTCGCGGCGGTCGCCTGGTGTCTGGGGTTGGCCCTGCTGGGCTACGTGTGGGCGGTGGCCACGTTCAAGAAGCGAGCGTGACCTCGACGAGCCGCGACCAGTCGGTCCGCGTGCCCTCCCGAGCCGCCTCGGCGAACCCCGTGTCGCCGAGGCACCGCCGCACGCTCTGCTCGATCCGGGCCACGTCCGGGTGCGAGCGGTCCGGCAGCCCGCGCACGGCCGCGCTCGCCGCGAGCAGCCGCGCGGCCTGCGCGTGATCCCCGCGGCGCAACGCCAGGTCCGCGACGCCGACGAGCACCTGGGCGATCAGCGGCGCGTGGCCCGCCTGGGCCGCCGCCCGGCAGGCCGCCGCGCGGTGCTCCCGGGCCTGGTCGAGGTCTTCGGCGAGGTAGCCGAGCAGATCCTGGGTCAGCCCGCGGACGTTCACCTGCTCCGCGTCCTCGCCCAAAATGGCCGTCGCCACGCCGAGTTGCCGACGGGCCTCCTCGGCATCGCCCTCCCAGCGGGCGAGTTCGGCCTTCGCCAGGGCCAGTTCGGCCAGCGCGTCCGGCCAGGCCACCCGTTGCGCGCAGCGCTGCGCCTCGGCGATGGCGACGGCGCAGGCGTCCTTGTCGCCGGCCAGCCAATACAGTTGCGCCTGCCGCGACCGCATCCGGATGACGTCCTCGATGGCGCCGACCTCGGTGACGACCGCGATCGCCTGTTCGTAGTGCTCGCACGCGGCGGCGAACTCCCCGCGCACCGCTATTCGGTCGGCCAACTCGCTGTGGGCGAACGAGATGCCGAACCGCTCGCCGAGCGCCCGGAATTCGGCGAGCGCCATCTCCAGGTACGCGTCCGCGTCCCGCCCGTCGTGGCCGAGCATGATCCGCATCTTGCCCAGGTGCAGCCGGGCCAGCGCGCGCACCCACGGATCCTCGTCGTCCAGCAGCGGTTCGAAGGCGGGCAGGAACGCGTCGGGCGACTGCAACAGGCGTTCCAGCGCGGCGACGAGCCCCAGCAGCGGGAAACCGCGCCGGCTGCGGCGGCCGAGCCGGTGCGCCTCGCGGATCCACTCCGCGGCCTGGTGTTCGTCGCCCCGCCCGGCACTGACGAACAACACGACCAGCGCGTAGACCGTGGCCCGGACCTCGTCGGTCACCTCGCCGGGCATCCTGGTGGCGGCGGTGATCAGCTCGATGCCCTCGGTCCGGTGCCCGCCGAGCCACCAGTACCAACCCGCGCCCGCCGCGAGCCGCATCGCCGCCTGGGCCTCGTCGGCCGCCAACGCGCCGCGCATCGCCGCACCGATGTTCTCGTGCTCGGCCTCCAGCGTGGCGAGCCACCGCAACTGCTCGGCGCGGCGCAGATGCGGCTCGGCGGTCTCGGCGAGTTCGGTGAAGTAGGCGAGATGCGCGTGGCGCGCCAGGTCCGCCTCGCCCGCCTCCGCGAGCCGGTGCCCGGCGTACTCCTTGATGGTGCCGAGCATGCGGTAGCGCGGGGCGCCGGAACCCTCGGCGACCAGCAGCGACTTCTCGGTCAGCGCGGTGAGCAGTTCGAGCACCTGCTCCCGCTCGACCGTGCCGCCCGCGCAGACCCGTTCGGCCGCCTCCAGGCTCGCCCCGCCGGAGAACACCGAGAGCATCCGCAACACCACCCGCTCGGCGTGGGTGAGCAGTTCCCAGCTCCAGTCGACCGCCGCGCGCAACGTCTTGTGCCGCGGCAGCGCGGTCCGACTGCCACCGGTCAGCAGGCGGAACCGGTCGTCGAGGCGGTTGGCGAGTTGGTCGATGGACATGGTGCGCAATCGGGCGGCGGCCAGTTCGATCGCCAGCGGCATGCCGTCCAGGGCCCGGCACACCCGCGCCATGGTGGCCAGCGTGTGGGCGTCCACCCACAGATCCCGGCGCACCGCCCCGGCCCGGTCGCGCAGCAGCCGCACGGCCGGTGAGGACTCGATCTCGCCGAGCCGCGCGTCCCCCTCCGGCAGCGCCAGCGGCTCGACCGGCCACAGCGCCTCGCCGGTGATGCCCAGCGGCTCCCGGCTCGTCGCCAGGATCCGCAGCCGCCGGCATTCACCCAGCACCCGGTGCGCGAACACCGCCGCGGACTCGATCACATGCTCGCAGTTGTCCAGGATCAGCAGCGTCTCCCGCTCGCGGATCGCGGCGATGAACCGGTCCACCGGCTCCGCGTTCGGGGCGCCGCCGAGCAGCGCGTCGCGCAGGCCGAGCCCGACCAGGGTCGACTGCGCCACGTCGCCGTCCGCGCCGATGCCGGCGAGTTCCACCAGCCAGACCCCGTCCGGCAGGTCGCCCAGCAGCGTGCGCGCGGTCTCCGTGGCCAGCCTGGTCTTTCCCGCGCCGCCCGGCCCGATCACCGTGGTCAGGCGGTGCTCGGCGACGAGCTCGCGGACCGCGGCGACATCGGCGCCCCGACCGACGAAGGTGGTCAGTTCGGCGCGCAGGTTGGTCCTGCGGCTCTCCCGGCTCGGCCCCAACTCGCCCCGCAGCAGCGCGACGTGCAGCGCGGCCAGCTCGGCCGAGGGATCCACGCCCAGCGCGTCGGCCAGGGCCTCCCGGGCCCGCTCGTAGGCCAGCAGCGCCTCGCTGTCGCGACCGGCCGCCACGAGCGCGCGGATCAGGGCGGCGACGAGCCGTTCGCGCAGCGGGTGCGCGGTCACCAGATCGGCCAACTCGGTGACCAGTTCGGCACCGTGCCCCAGGGCGACCTCCGCGTCGACCCGCTCCTCGGTCGCGGTCAACCGCAACCCTTCGAGCCGGGCGACCGCGGCGTCGAACGCGGCGCTGTCCTGGAGACCGACGTCCTGCATCGGCGCACCGCGCCACAACGCCAGGGCCTCGCGCAGCAGCCGCACCCGTCCGGCGGCGTCCTCGGTGCGGGACTGGGCCGCGGCGACCAGGCGTTCGAACCGCACGGCGTCGACGCCGTCGGGCCCCACCGTCAGCCGGTAGCCGTCCGGCTGCCCCTCGATCGCGCCGTCCGGCAGCACCTTGCGCAATCGGGAGACCAGGCGTTGCAGGGCGTTCGTCGCGTCGGCGGGCGGATGTTCCCCCCAGATCCAGTCGACGAGCGACGCCTTGGGGATCGCCCGACCGGGCCTGAGCGCGAGTGCGATCAGCAGTCCGCGCAGCCGCGCGCCCGGCACGTCGGCCAGGTCGCCGGCGTCCGTGCGCACCTCGAATGGACCCAGCATCCCGATCTGCACCCATTGATTTTGTCATGGGTGTTCGGCGGGCAGTGACCGCGTCGACCGGCTGATTCTGTCGCGCGCGTGCGACGGCGGCCACCCGGGTCGACCGGCGCCGGTACCGGTATCCGCATGTTGCCCCGCCGGTGGTGCGGACAACTGGACGCGGGCGAAATCACCGCCGCGCCGCGCACTCGTGCAGGTATCCACCCGGTCTTCCGGTGCGTGCGGGTGGACCCGTCCCGCCGACGGGACAGCCCGCGCACCGGGCCGCCCGCAGCCGACTCCGGGCCCGACCGTCCCACCAGCCGTGGAGCCCGAAATCCCATGACTTCGGGCGCAGTTGCCACCCGCGGACCGGCTTGCCGGCGGGCCTTGCACCGGCCCTTGGAACGTTGACACCCTCCGGCCCGGCGGACAGAGTATTGGAGCTGGGGAACCGCGAAAAGGCCCGGGTCGTGTTGCTGCGATCGGCCGGCGTGACCCCCGGCCCGGCGGATCGCTGTTGGGCGTGAGCGTCGATCCGTACACGCAGACGAGCCACTGGAACCGTGTCCACCGCGAGTGGAACCGTGTCGCGGGCCGTCTGCCCGGCCAACAGCGGCTGCGCATCAGGGGCGATGCCGCGTCGACACCCCGGTTTCGACCACCTCTTCGTGTCCGGGGCCGAACTTCAGGAGCCGGCAGACGGTACCCCGTGGCGGCTTCACGAACTCGTTCCGCACGGCAAGCAGTACCTGACAAGTAGGAGCTGACCCATGAACACACTTGGCGATGGCGTATTGGAGAAGGCCGCGGCGGAGTACGCGGAGCAGGGCTTCTCCATCATCCGCAACGTCGTGCCACCGGAGGTCGTGGACGAGGCGCGCGCCCACGTCGAATGGCTCACCGGCAAGTACCCGGACCTGCGTCCCGAGCACTTCCATCACCCGCTGATCCGCAACGACGCCTTCTGGGCACGTCTGGTCTCGGACACCCGTCTGGTGGACATCGCGGAGTTCTTCCTCGGCCCGGACGTGGCGTGCTTCACCGCCCACTACATCTGCAAGCCCCCGCACACCGGACAACCGGTGTTGTGGCACCAGGACGGCGCCTACTGGACGCTCAGTCCGATGGAGGCGCTGACGGTGTGGCTGGCCGTCGACGAGAGCAACACCGAGAACGGCTGCCTGCGCATGATCCCCGGCAGCCACGAACTGCCGCTGCACAAACCGTCGGTCCGTACGGACAAGGACAACATGCTGTTCTCCGTGTCCGACGAGACCCTGGTGCGGGAGTGGGTGGACAAGCGCGGCATCGTGGACATCGAACTCCGGCCGGGCGACGTGTCGATCCACCATCCGCACCTGCTGCACTGCTCGGAACCCAACACCTCCGCCAAGCGCCGGTGCGGTCTCGACATCGGTTACATCTCGACGACCACGCGGATCCACAGCGAGGGGCTGTACCTGGACCCCCTGCTCGTCCGCGGGGCCGACAGCAACGGTGTCAACACCTACCGCCCGTTCCCCGCCTACCAGGAGGGCGAGACGATTCCCTTCGCCGGGCAGGACGAGTGGAGCGCCAAGGTGGCCCCGCTCAACGAGGCGCTGACGTCGCGTTCGCGCGAGGGTTCCGAGGACAGTCCGATCGAGGCGACCCGACGCATGATCGACCGGCTGCGCGAAGGCACCGTGAAGCGCTGATCGCAGCCGCACCGACCGATGGCACACCGCTTTGGGGCGGTGTGCCATCGGTGGTTGTCGGTGCCCGATCGCTCGGCGGGCGCTTCGGGGCGGGGTGGTGCGGGGTGCCGCGGGCCGGCTGCTCAGGCGTGGCGCCGGCGGCCGGGGCGGCTCACCACACGAACGCTTCCCCGTCGCCCCGCTTCTCGATGCAGTAGGCGCGGAAGGCTTGCGCCTTGGCCACCATGTCGGCGTCCCCGGTGCGCCGTACGGCCTCCACGTACCAGTCGAACGACGCGGCGGCGTGTGCGCGTCGCACGAAGTGCAGCGCGGCAAAGCGACGGAACGCCGCCCGCATGGTCTCCGGGGTCAAGTCCCGTCCGGAGTCCATGAGTTCCTCAAGCTCCGCGTCGGTCGGCTCGGGCCGTTCGACGATGCGGATCGGCTCGGTCGCGGGGATGGCGTTGCGGATCGCGACGGGCTCTTCGGCGTCCGTGAAATCAAGGCACAGGGAGAGCCGGGCCGTCCCGACGGAGCTGCGCACGGAATGCGGGACGGTCGTGTGGATCTTCCACACCTCACCGCGACGCAGGTGATAGACGATGTCGTTCTCGGAATGGAGGGATTCATCGGTGGTGCGCAACGGAATCTGCAACCTGGTGCCCGGTTCGGCGAATTCGAGAAAGTCCACGTGCGGTGCGAGAATTCCGTCACGGAGGCTGAAGATGCGCACCCATTGCAGCCGGTCCAGTGGGAAATTATCGGTCACCAGGGACATGATTCCCGGTAGTTCCCGACCCAGTTCGGTGAGGGTCAGGCGACCGTCGTGCGGGCGGAAGGCGGTATCGGAATCGGCGCCGCTGCCATTGGCCAGCACATGGGACGACCACGACCCGAAGGTATAGGTGTCATAGTCGCCTCCGTATTCGTGGCGATCCACGACGGACAATTCGGAATCCAGGTCGTACGAATCGATGGGCAGTACCGCAAGCCGTTGCGACTCAAGCACGGGAATCCCCTTCAGCACATGATTGTTTGATGCACCCGGAAGCTGCTGGGCGTTACTCCCGATCGTCACCATAATTCTCCGGATCTGCGATGGCAATGACGTCACCGTGCCCGGAGTCGCGTGTCTCCGGGCGCTCCGGGAGCGGCGCGGGCCGCCGTACATTGCGGCTGATAGTCGCAGTACACGGGTGCCGTGCGACCGGGCACCGGCTCATAATGTCCTGTTGGCGGGACAACCGGTGCCCGGCCGGCCGTCCGCACCGCCGGCCCTTGCCTGTGGTTTCCCCGGCCATTTACGTTGGCGTCGCGATGGCCTTCGGGTGCACGTATCGAGTACCCGATCGATGCCGGGACGGGCTTCCGGATCGCCGCGTACCGGCACGGCGCCGGCCCGGCCGGCGAACCTCGCGAACACCCGCAATGGCGTGGGTGGTAATTCCCGTTCGGCGGAGAAAGGAAAGGCTGGCCATGGAATCGTCACCGCAGGTCCACCGGCAAGGTGGGCAGGACCAGGTGTCGGAACGACAAGCCGCGCCTTCGAGTGCGCCGGTGTCCCTCGTACCGGAAATTGCCGCGCTGTGGGGTGAATATCTCGACGGCCGCGCGGTCGGGGCGGACGACGACTTCTTCGCCATCGGTGGAAATTCGCTGATCGGGATCAAGATCATCGACCGGGTGACCCGGGACTACGGTGTGCAATTGTCGGTGCGTGATTTCTATCTGGCGCAGACCCCGGCCCGGGTCGCCGAGCTGATCGAGCAGGGGAGGGCCCGGTCGTGAGGTTGACGCCGGGTGCCGGAGGCGACGTCGACCTGGACCGCGTCGACCTGTTCGACCTGGACCTGTACACCTCGGGCGATCCGCATCCGATCTGGGACGTGATGCGGGCCGAGGCGCCCCTGCACCACCAGGTCCTCCCGGACGGGCGGGAGTTCTGGTCGGTGACCCGCTACGACGACGTCTGCCGAGTGCTCGGCGACCACCGGGAGTTCACCTCGGAGCGCGGCACGGTGGTCACCCACCTCGGGGAGGACGACGTCGCGGCGGGCAAGCTGATGACGTCCACCGATCCGCCGCGACACACCCAGGTGCGCCGGGCGATCGGCGCCAAGCTCACCGCGCGGGCGGTGGCCCCCTGGCAGGACCGGATCCGGCAGTCGATCGTGCGCTTCCTCGAACCGGCCCTCGACGGCGCCACCTTCGACCTGGCCGAGCAGGCGCATCGGCTGCCGATGATCGTCGCGGGGCCGCTGATGGGGATCCCGGAGCGGGACTGGGACGAGCTGGTGCAGTTGACCGCCATGGTCACGGCCCCCTCGGACCCGCACTTCCGACACGGCAGCGAGGCCGCGACGCTGGCCATCTCGCACCACGAACTCGTCACCTACGTCACCGAATGGGTCAGGAAGCGGCGGGCGGCCGGCGGCGAGGACGGCAGCCTGCTCGACCACCTGATGACCGTGCACGCGGGAGACGCGCCGCTGACCGACGAGGAGATCGCCCTCGACGGATACAGCCTGCTCTTGGGCGCCAACGTGACGACGCCGCACACCGTCTCCGGCACGGTGCACGCGCTCATCGAGCGGCCCGAGCAGTTCGCCAAGGTGCAGGCCGACCCGACGCTGGTGCCCTCGCTGGTCGAGGAGGGGCTGCGCTGGACGTCGGCCGCGTGCAACTTCATGCGCTACGCGGTGGCCGACACCGAGATCGGCGGGGGCGTCGTGCCGGCCCGCGGCGCGGTCGTCGCGTGGATCGGATCGGCCAACCGGGACGAGTCCCAATTCACCGATCCGCACCGGTTCGACGTCACGCGGCGGGAGAACCGCCACGTCGCGTTCGGGTTCGGGCCGCACTACTGCATCGGCGGACCGCTGGCCCGGCAGACGTTGCGGATCTTCTTCGAGGAACTGCTCGGGCGGTTCGAATCGATCGAACTCGCCGGCGAACCGCAACATCTGCGCTCGTACTTCATCGCCGGGATGACCCACCTGCCCATCGTCGCCCGGAAACGGACGACGCCATGACATCCGCCGCCGCCACGTGGCCGTGGTTCGTCCGGCCGCCGTCCGGCGATCACCCCGCCCGGATCTTCTGTTTCCCCTATGCCGGTTCCGGGTCGTCGGCCTTCGGCGGCTGGCCGGCGGTGATCGACGACGTCGAGGTCTGCCCGGTGCAGTTCCCCGGCCGCGAGAGCCGACTGGCCGAACCCCACTACGGCACCTACGAGCGGCTCGTCGTCGACCTGACCGAACCGCTGGCGCCGTTGCTGGACCGGCCGTTCGCGTTCTTCGGGCACTGCGCGGGCGCGCTGCCCGCCTACGAGACCACCCTGCGCCTGATCGAACTGGGCCTGCCCACACCGGAGTCGCTCATCGTCTCCGGCCAGGTCGCACCACACGACGCGGCGGGCGACCGGATGCTCGCCATGACCGAGGCGGAGCTGCGGGCCGAGTTGGCGGCGGTCGTGCGCGGCCGAGGCATCGAACCGCGCCCGGACATGCTCGAACTGGGCATGCTGGTGCTGCTTCGCGACCTGGCCGCCGCGCGCGAGTACCGGCGGGTGGAGCCGGTCCCGCTGCCCTGCCCGATCGTGGTCCTGCGCTGGCGGGACGACCCCGACGTGAGCCTCGACCGGCTCCAGGGGTGGCGTCGGTACGCGGATTCCGTCGACATCCGAGAAGTCGACGGAGGCCGCTACGACTTCATGAACGCGGCGGACGAACTGCTGAAGTTGTCGACCTCCTGGCGGTGAAAGCCGTGCAGCCCGTGAGAGCCGTGCGCCGAGGAAACCGGAAGGGACTCGCATGAGTGGCGCAGCCACCGATATTGCCGTCATCGGGATGTCGTGCCGCTTCCCCGGCGTGCACGATCCGCAGGAGTTCTGGCGTCTGCTGGTCGAGGGCAACTCGACCGTCGGCACCTTTCCCGAGCGGCGGGCGGCCGATACGACGCCCCCCTCGACCCACCCGGACGCCGCCACCGTGAACGCGGGTTCGTTCCTGGCGGCCATCGACGGCTTCGACGCGGAGTTCTTCGGTACGGGTCCGGCGGAGGCCGCCGCGATGGACCCGGTGCAGCGACTGGGCCTGGAACTCGCCTGGGAGGCCGTCGAGGACGCCCGCGTCCCGGCGACCGCGCTGGCGGGCCGGGAGGTCGACGTCGTGGTCGGCGCGGCCCCCTCCGGGTACGAACTGCTGCGCAGGCTGTCCGGTGGCGACCGGGACGACCACTACGCCGCCCTCGGGTCGAGCGGGGCGTTGATCGCGAACCGGATCTCCGCGCTGTTGGACGTTCGCGGCATGAGCTTCTGCGCGGACTCGGGCCAGTCCTCCTCGCTCGTGTCGTTGGCGCTGGCCTGCGACCGGATCCGCGCCGGCGCGGTCGAGTTGGCGATCGCGGGCGGCGTGCACCTGATCGCCGACCCGGAGGCCGGACTCGGCCTGGCGAACCTGGGCGCGTTGTCCCCCGAGGGCCGTTGCTTCACGTTCGACGAGCGGGCCGGCGGCTTCGTCCGGGGGGAGGGCGGGGCGTTCGTCGTGTTGAAGCGGCTCGACCTGGCCGTGGCCGATGGCGACCACATCTACGCGGTGGTGCGCGGCTGGGGGGTGGGCAGCGGTGGGGCGACCTCCCGGATGCCCGACCCCAGCCCCGGCGCACAGGCGGCGGCCGTGTTGTCCGCGCTCGCACGCTCGGGTGTCCCGTTCGACTCCCTCGACTACGTCGAGGCGCACGGCACCGGTACCCGAGTCGGCGATCCGGCGGAAGCGGCGGGCCTGCGCGAGGTGTTCCGGGAGACCGGCCGGAGTCGGCCCCTGGTGGTCGGCTCGGTGAAGACCAATGTCGGGCACCTGGAGCCGGCCGCGGGCATCGTCGGCTTCGTCAAGGTCGCGCTGTGCCTGGATCGTGCCCATCTGGTGCCGAACCTGAACTTCCGCGTCGCCAACCCCGCGATCCCGGACTTCCAGGCGGACTTCGAGGTCCTTGGGGCCGGGCGGCCGTGGCCGGGCACGCCCGGTCGACCGCGGCGGGCGGGGGTGTCGGCGTTCGGCCTGGGCGGCACGAACGCGCATGTGATTCTCGAACAGGCCCCCGAGGAGCGGACCGAACCCCGGCCCGCCGCCGAGGAATCGGGCACCGCGAGCCCCTTCGGGGCGGTGCCGTGGGTGTTGTCGGCGCGCACCGAGCCGGCGCTGCGCGAGCAGGCGGCGCGGTTGCGGGAGTCGTCGGCCGCGGACGCCTCACGGTCGGTGGCGGACATCGCGTACTCGCTGGTGTCGACGCGGTCCTCGTTCGCGCATCGGGCGGTGGTGCCGGCCGCCGACCGGGCACAGGCCCTGGCCGGTCTGGACCTGATCGCGGCGGGCGGTGCCGCGCCGCAGGTCGTGCGCGGGGTGGCGGCGGGGCCGGTGGGTCCGGTCGTCTTCGTGTTTCCCGGCCAGGGGTCGCAGTGGCCGGGCATGGGGAAGCGGTTGTACGCGCAGTCGCCGGTGTTCGCGGCCGCGATCGACGAGTGCGCGCGGGCCCTGGAGCCCTGGGTGGACTGGTCGTTGGTCGAGGTGCTGACCGGTGCGGAGTCGGCCGCGTCGTTGGATCGGGTGGACGTGGTCCAGCCGGTGTTGTTCGCGATGATGGTGTCGTTGGCGCGGGTGTGGCAGTCGCTGGGGGTGGTCCCCGACGTCGTGGTGGGGCACTCGCAGGGCGAGATCGCCGCGGCCTGCGTATCGGGCGCGCTGTCGTTGGCGGACGCGGCGCGGGTCGTCGCGGTGCGCAGCCGGGCCCTGATCGAGCTGGCCGGTTCGGGCGGGATGAGTGCGGTGGCCGCGTCCCCCGAATGGGTTAGGGACCGGTTGCGGCAGTGCTCCGGGCTCTCCTTGGCGGCGGTCAACGGCCCGTCCTCGGTGGTGATTTCCGGAGACGACGAGGCGCTGGACCGTTTCGCGGCGACGGCGGCCGACGAGGGTGTCCGGGTGCGCCGGGTCAAGGTGGACTACGCGTCGCACTCGCACCACGTCGAACGCATCCGTACCGGGCTGCTCGCGGCCACCTCGGGTCTGTCGCCGCGCACCTCGGCGGTGGAGTTCCACTCCACGGTCACCGGCGAACCGCTCGACACGCACATGCTGGACGGCTCGTACTGGTACGACAACCTGCGTTCGACGGTGCGGTTCGGCGAGGTGGTCGAACGCCTGATGCGCGAGCGCGGCGGGGTGTTCGTCGAGGTGAGTCCGCATCCGGTGCTCGAAGTGGCGATGGCGGAGACCGGCGACGCGCTGGCCGCCTCGCCGGTGGTGGTGGGCACGCTGCACAAGGACGACGGGAGCGCGGGCGAGGTGCTGGCGTCGTTGGCCGAACTGTACGTGCGTGGGGTGTCGGTGGACTGGGCGGCGGCGTTCGCCGCGGACCGGCCGCGCCGAATCCCCCTGCCGACCTACCCGTTCCAGCGCCGGCGGTACTGGCTGACCGCGCCCGAGGACGCCGGCCCGACGCCCCCGGGCGCCGCCGCGCACGATGGTGGATCCGGCCCGAACGCCGGCACGGCGGACCTGGGTTCGGAGCTTGCGGTGCTCGACCTGGTGTGCGCCGAGACGGCGGCGGTACTGCACACCGGGGACGCGGATCCGACCGGCGCCGATCTCCTCGCCCGGTCGACGGAGACGTTCAAGGGGTTGGGTTTCGACTCCTCGATGGCGGTACGGCTGCGCAATCGGCTCACCGCGGCGGCCGGGGTGCGGCTTTCGGCCACCGTCGCGTTCACCCATCCCACGCCACAAACGCTCGGGCGCCACATCTTCTCCCTCCTCGCACCGGAGTTGCCCGAAGCCGGGGAAGCGGCGACGACGCGTCCGGCAAACCACAGCGACGACGACCTGTACGCGTTGATCGACCGCGGCTACGTGTAGCCACACCTGTTCTGTTGGCAACGGTTGGGGGAGTTCCCGGTGGAGGATGTCGACAAGCTCCGCTCCTACCTGCGACGCGCCGTCGGCGACGCGCAGGTATTGCGCGAGCGGGTGCGCGAACTGGAGGAGTCCGCTCGCGAGCCGATCGCGGTCGTGGGTGCGGGGTGTCACTTCCCGGGTGGGGTGACGTCCCCCGAGGGGCTGTGGCAGGTCGTGTCCGACGGTGTGGACGCGATGGGCGACTTCCCCGGGGACCGCGGCTGGGACGTGGAGGCGCTCTACGACCCGGACCCCGAGGCGCGCGGGAAGACGTACACGCGTTCGGGCGGATTCCTGAGCGATCTAGCGGAGTTCGACGCGCCGTTCTTCGGGATCAGCCCGCGCGAGGCGCTGGCGATGGATCCGCAACAACGGTTGATGCTGGAGACGACCTGGGAGGCGCTGGAACGGGCGGGCATCGACCCGGCCCGGCTGCGCGGTTCGGCGACCGGGGTGTTCACCGGGATCTACGCGGTCGACTACGGCCCGCGGCTGGGCGGCGGGGCGGCCGCCGAGGTGGAGGGTTTCGGGATCGCCGGGACGTACACCAGCGTGGCCTCGGGCCGGGTGGCGTACGTACTGGGTCTGGAGGGCCCGGCGGTGTCGATCGACACCGCGTGCTCGTCGTCGCTGGTGGCGGTGCACCAGGCCGTGCGGTCCCTGCGAGCGGGCGAGTGCACGCTGGCACTGGCCGGCGGGGTGTCGGCGATGCCGACTCCCGGGATGTTCGTGGAGGTGGCCCGGCAGCGGGGCCTGTCGGCCGACGGGCGGTGCCGGTCGTTCTCGGACGCGGCCGACGGCACCGGCTGGGGCGAGGGCGCGGGTGTGCTGGTGCTGGAGCGGTTGTCCGAGGCGCGGCGCCACGGGCGTCGGATCCTGGCGGTGATCCGGGGCTCGGCGATCAATCAGGACGGCGCGTCCAACGGGCTGACCGCGCCGAGCGAACTGGCGCAGCGGCGGGTGATCCGAGCGGCCGTGGCCGACGCCGGGCTGTCGCTCGCCGACGTGGACGCGGTGGAGGCGCACGGGACCGGTACGAAGCTGGGCGACCCGATCGAGGCGGAGGCGCTGCTGGCCACCTACGGGCAGGACCGGGACGGCGACAGCCCCCTGTGGTTGGGCTCGCTCAAGTCGAACATCGGCCACACCCAGGCGGCGGCGGGCGTCGGCGGGATGATCAAGATGATCATGGCGATGCGCCACGGGGTGTTGCCCGGGACATTGCATGTGGAACGCCCGACCCCGCACGTGGACTGGTCGACCGGCGCGGTGGAACTGCTGACCGAGGCCAGGGAATGGCCCGGCGCACCCGGGCGGCCCCGGCGCGCGGGCGTGTCGTCCTTCGGGGTCAGCGGGACCAACGCGCACGTCATCCTCGAAGAGGCACCCGAGGCACCCGAGGCACCCGGATCGTCCGAGGCCCCCGGCCCGGGCGTCGCGCCCCGTCCGGCCCGGGACCCCGTCGCCGGCCGGGTGTCGACCGGCGCCGCCGGGACCGTGCCGTGGGTGTTGTCGGGGCGCTCGGCGCAGGCACTGCGCGACCAGGCGTTGCGGCTGCGGGACGCCGTGGCCGCCGACCCGGGCCTGTCGGTCGCGGGCGTGGGCCGGGCGCTGGTGACCACCCGCTCGTTGTTCGAGCACCGTCGGGTGGTGCTCGGCGCGGACCGGGACGAGCTGCTCGCCGGCCTGACCGCCGTGGTCGAGGGCGCCCGCAACCCGGTCGGGGTGGTGTCCGGAGTCGCCGGACCGGTCGGTCGGACGGTGTTCGTGTTCCCCGGCCAGGGGTCGCAATGGGCCGGGATGGGGCGGGAGTTGTGGGAGTCGAGCCCGGTCTTCGCGGAGCACGTGCGCGCGTGTGCGGACGCGCTGGAGCCGTGGGTGTCCTGGTCGTTGATCGACACCGTGTGCGGCGGGCCGGACGCGGCGGACCTGGATCGCATCGACGTCGTCCAGCCGGTGCTGTTCGCGATGATGGTCTCGCTCGCACAGGTGTGGCGTTCGCTCGGGGTGAGCCCGGACGCGGTGATCGGGCACTCCCAGGGGGAGATCGCCGCGGCCTGCGTCGCGGGCGCCCTGACCCTGCCGGACGCGGCCAGGATCGTGGCCCTGCGGTCCCGTCTGCTGGCCACGACCGCACAGGACGGCGGCATGGCCGGGATCGTGGCCTCCGAGGACCGGGTGCGGGAGTTGCTGGAGCCGTGGCGGTCCGAGGTCGCGATCGCCGCGGTCAACGGGCCGTACTCGACCACCGTCTCGGGTGCGGCGGCGGCCGTCCGGGAGCTGATCGCGCATTGTGAGTCCCAGCGCGTTCGCGCTCGCTGGATCCCGGCGAGCGTGCCCGGGCACTCGCCGCTGATGGACCGCTTCGAGGAGCGACTCCGGGACGAGCTGAGCGGGATCGAGCCCATGTCCGCGCCGGTGGCGTTCCACTCGACGGTGACCGGTGGGCCGCTCGACACGGCGGAGTTGGATGCGGCCTACTGGTTCCGCAACCTGCGCGAACCGGTTCGGTTCGAGGCCGGCATCACGCGTCTCCTCGAACAGGGGCACGGTGCGTTCATCGAGGTCGGCGCGCACCCACTGCTCACCGTCAACATCCAGGCGATGCTCGACGCCACCCCCGGTTCCGCCGCGGTGGTGGTGGGCACGCTGCGCCGGGGCCAGGGCGGCTGGGCGCGGTTGTACCGGTCCGCGGCCGAGGCGTTCGTGGCGGGCGTCGCGGTCTCCTGGGAGGCGGTGCTCCCGGACCGGGACGGCCGGTGGGTCGACTTGCCCACGTACGCCTTCCAGCGGCAGCGCTATTGGCTGAACACACCCCGGGAGGGCACCGCCGAGAGCACCTCGGACCACCCGCTGCTCGATGCCGTGATCGGGTTGCCCGACGACGGCGAGCGCGGTGGCCTGGTGGCCGGCGGGCGGCTGTCGTTGCGACGCCACCCGTGGCTCGCCGACCACGTCGTGCACGGTGCCGTGCTGGTGCCGGGAGCGGTGCTGGCGGAGCTGGCGGTGTGGGCGGCGGCCGAGGCGGGGTTCGACGTGGTCGACGAACTCGTCGTGGAGACACCGTTGGTGTTGTCCCGGACGGCCGATCGCGAGATCCGCGTCGTGATCGACGGCAAGCGGGCGATCGGCGTGCACTCGCGGGGCGAGGGCGAGGCCGAGTGGACGCGCAACGCCGTCGGCGTGGTCGGGTCGAACTCCGGAGCGACCCACCGCGAGGACGACCTCGTGGTGTGGCCGCCGGCGGGTGCGGTCGGCGTGCCGGTCGCGCAGGAGTACGCCCGGTTGTCCGCCCTCGGGTTCACCCATGGGCCCTCGTTCCGTGGCCTGAAGCAGCTCTGGCGTCGCGGCGACGACCTCTTCGCGGAAGTGGAGTCGCCCGCGCCCGACGGCGCACGGCCGGGCGGATTCCGGATCCACCCGGCGTTGCTGCACGCCGCGTTGCTCCCGACCGGGGCGGGGCGACCCGCCGACGAGTCCGGGCCCCAAGGGTGGCTGCCGTACCGCTGGACCGGGATCCGCCTGGCCGCCGCCGCGCCGACCACGCTGCGGGTGCACCTCGCGGGCGTGGGGGAGGACACGCTGTCCGTCACCTTCGCGGACGGCGACGGAGTGCCGGTCGGCGGCGTCGAGTCGTTGACCCTGCGGCCGGTGGATGTCGAGAAGCTGACCGAACTCGGCTTCGACCGGCGGGACTCGTTGTTCCGGGTGGACTGGGTGCCCGTCGCGATGCCGCCGGTTTCGAGCCCTGCCGAGCAAGCCCGGTACGCGGTGCTGGGCGGGTCCGACGCGCCGGCCGCGCTGCCGGGACCGGGCGGAGCGGTGTTCGCCGACCTCGACGAACTCGCCGCCTCCGGCGCGGTGATCCCGCCGATCGTGATCGCCGGCATCGATCCGGTCGGCCCGGACGGCGGCGACACCCCAACCGTCGTCGAGCACAACCTGCACCGGGTGTTGCGGTGGACGCAGGGCTGGCTCGCCGACGACCGGTTCGCCGACTCGCGGCTGGTCGTGGTGACGCGGGACGCGATCCACGACGAGCGGGGCGCGCAGACCGATCCGGCCGCGGCCGCGATCTGGGGATTCGTCCGCACCGCGCAGACCGAGAACCCGGGCCGGTTCACCCTCCTGGACACGGACGGCCTGCCCGCTTCGTGGCCGGCCGTCCCGGCGGCGATCGCCACCGGGCAGGCCCAGCTCAGGATCCGCGCCGGCCTCGTGAGCACCCCGCAACTGGTCCGCGCCCCCGGCGGCTCCCTCGGCCCGGCGGCGGACCGTCCCGGCCTCGGCTCCGGGACGGTGCTGATCACCGGCGGTCTCGGCGGCCTGGGGGCGATGCTCGCCCGGCACCTGGTGGCACGACACGGGGTGCGCCGGTTGTTGCTGGTCGGCAGGCGGGGACCGGCATCACCGGCGGCGGCGGGGCTGCGGGCGGAGCTGACCGAGGCGGGGGCGCACGTCGAGATCCGCGCGTGCGACGTCACGAACCGCGCCTCCGTCGCCGAACTGGTCGCCGCGGTGCCCGACGAACACCCGCTGACGGCGGTGATCCACTGCGCGACCGTGCTGGACGACGGAGTCGTGGAGGCGTTGACCGAGGACCGGCTGGACGCGGTGCTGGCCCCGAAGGCGCACGGCGCCTGGTACCTGCACGAGGCGACCCGGCACCTGGACCTGTCCGCGTTCGTGTTGTTCTCCTCGATCGCGAGCGTGCTCGGCACGGCCGGGCAGGCCAACTACGCGGCGGCCAACGCGTTCCTCGACGGCTTGGCGCAGGCCCGTCGGGGCGCCGGAGCGGCCGCGATCTCGTTGTGCTGGGGCTACTGGGCGCAACGCACCGAGGCGGGCGCCGACCTCGGCGAGTCCGACATCGTGCGCCTGCAACGCCAGGGCGTGCGGCCGATGTCCTCGCGCGAGGGGCTCGCGCTGTTCGACGCGGCGATCTCGCGCGACGAACCGGTGCTGGTGCCGGCGCGACTGAACCTCCCGGCGCCGGGCACCGCGCCCGCGGGTCCGGCGCCGTCACCGCTCCTGCGCGAACTGCTCGGCACACCGGCCGATTCCGTCGGTTCCGTCGATGCGGACACTTCGCAGGCGGAGGACATCGCACTCGCGCGGCGGGTCGCCGCGCTGCCGCCGGCCGACGCCGAGGCGGTGTTGCTGGACGCCGTTCGGGCCCAGACCGCGATCGTCCTCGGCCATGCCGGCACCGGACGGGTCGGCCCCGACGCGGCCTTCAAGGATCTCGGCATCGACTCGCTGATGGCACTGGAGCTGCGGAACAGGCTGGCCGAGGCGACCGGCTTGAAGCTGCCCGCCACACTCGCGTTCGACCAGCCGAATCCGAGCACTCTCGCCCGGTTCCTGTCCGCGGCCCTCGCCCCCGACTCCGGCGCGGACCCGGAGTCCGCGGCCGAACGCCTGACCAGGGAGATCGAGGGACTGGGCGCCCGGCTGGCGGACGCGTTCGACGGGCTCGCGGCGCCGGACAGGACCGCCATTGCCACGCTGCTCGGCGAACTACAGGGCCGGGTACGGGCGATGGCGAGCGATGCATCGCCGGTCGGCATCGTCGACCGGATCGGTTCGGCCTCGGCGGGAGAGCTTCTCGCGCTGCTGGACAAAGAGCTCGGCTAGGGGAGAGCGATGACGAACGACAACAACGCCGATGTTCTCGACTACCTCAAGCGCACATCGATCGAGCTGATCGAAACACGCCGGCGCCTGAAGGAGCTGACCGAGGCCGCTGCCGAGCCCATCGCGGTCGTGGGTGTCGCCTGCCGCTACCCGGGCGGGGTGGAGTCCCCGGAGGCGCTGTGGGAGCTGGTGCGGGCGGGCCGGGACGCGCTGTCGGACTTCCCGGACGACCGCAACTGGGACCTGGCGGCTCTGTACGATCCGGATCCGGACCGGCCCAATAGCTGTTACACCCGCTCGGGCGGGTTCCTGCACGACGCGGGCGACTTCGACGCCGAGTTCTTCGGGATCAACCCGCGCGAGGCGCTGGCCGCGGACCCGCAGCAGCGGTTGTTGCTGGAGTCCTCGTGGGAGGCGCTGGAACGAGCCGGCATCGACCCGCAGACCCTGCGCGGCAGCGACACCGGCGTCTTCGCCGGGCTGGCGTACTTCGGGTACGGGAACCACCTCTTCACCCCCGAGAGCATCTCGGGCTACGCGCAGACCGGTTCGCTGCTGAGCGTGGCGTCCGGGCGGGTGGCCTACGCGCTGGGCCTGGAGGGGCCGGCGGTGTCGACCGACACGGCGTGCTCGTCGTCGCTGGTGGCGGTGCACCAGGCGGTGCGGTCGCTGCGGCAGGGGGAGTGCGGGCTGGCCCTGGCCGGGGGCGTCACGGTGATGGCGACGACGCAGGTGTTCCGGGAGATGTCGCGGCAGCGCGGTCTGGCGGTGGACGGCCGATGCAAGGCGTTCGCCGACGCGGCGGACGGCACCGGCTTCTCCGAGGGCGTCGGCATGCTGGTGTTGGAACGGTTGTCGGACGCGCGGCGCAACGGGCGGGCGATCCGGGCGGTGATCCGGGGCTCGGCGATCAACCAGGACGGCGCTTCCAACGGCTTGACCGCGCCCAACGGGCCGGCCCAACAGCGGGTGATTCGGGCGGCGTTGGCCGACTCCCGGGTCCAGGCGAGCGAGGTGGACGTGCTGGAGGCGCACGGCACCGGGACCACGCTGGGCGATCCGATCGAGGCGCAGGCGCTGCTGGCCACCTACGGGCAGGACCGCGATCCCGATCGGCCGCTGTGGCTCGGGTCGTTGAAGTCGAACATCGGCCACGCGCAGGCGGCGGCCGGCGTCGGCGGGATGATCAAGATGATCATGGCGATGCGACACGGGACGATGCCCGCGACGCTGCACGTGGACCGCCCGTCGACGCACGTGGACTGGTCCGCCGGGGCGGTGGAACTGCTGACCGAGGCCCGGGAATGGCCGAACACCCCGGGACGACCCCGGCGGGCGGGCATCTCGGCCTTCGGGGCCAGTGGCACCAACGCCCACCTGATCCTGGAGGAGGCGCCCGAGGAAACGCCCGTGCCCGACGCCGCCGACCCGGGTATCGACACCGGGTTGGTGCCGTGGGTCGTCTCGGCGCGGTCGGCGGACGCGCTGCGGGCGCAGGCGCGGCGGCTGCGTGCCTTCGCCGCCGCCGACGCGTGCCTGGAACCCGCCGACGTGGGGCGTTCGTTGGTGGCCGATCGGGCCCGCTTCGAGCATCGCGCGGTGGTGCTGGGCGGTGATCGGGACGAGTTGCTGAGCGGTCTGGCGGCGTTGGCCGACGGCGCGGAGTCCGCCGCGGTGGTGCGCGGCGTCGCCGGGGACCTCGGTGCGACGGTCTTCACGTTCCCCGGGCAGGGATCGCAATGGACCGGTGTGGCACGGCGGTTGTACGACACCTTTCCCGTATTCGCGGACGCCCTCGACGAGGTCTGCGCCCGCTTCGACAGCCGGTTGCCCTTCGCGCTGAAGCCCCTGCTGCTCGCCGACGAGCCCGCGGCCCGCGATCGCACCGACATCGCGCAGCCGGCGCTGTTCGCCCTACAGGTCGCCCTGTACCGGCTCATGGTGCGGTTGTGCCGCGAGCCGAAGTACCTGATCGGCCACTCCGTCGGCGAGATCGCCGCCGCCCACGTGTCCGGCGTCCTCGACCTGGACGTCGCGACCAGGCTGGTGGCCGCCCGCGGACGGATCATGCAGACGGTCACCGAACGCGGCGCCATGCTGGCGGTACGCGCCTCGGCGGACGAGGTGGCCGCGCTGCTCGGCGGGTACGACCGGGTCGGTATCGCCGCCGTCAACGGCCCGGAATCGGTGGTGCTCTCCGGCCTTCGCGACCAGGTGCACGAACTCCGGGACCGGCTCGTCGCCGGCGGCACGTCGGCGAAACCGCTCGACGTCGACCACGCGTTCCACTCCCCGCTGATGGACCCGATCCTGGCCGAGTTCGCCGAGGCGATCGGCGAACTGCCCCCGGGCCGCCTGTCGATCCCGATCGTCTCCACCAGGACGGGCCGCGAGGCCACGATCGAGGAGTTGACGTCCGTCGCGCACTGGGTGAACCACGTCCGCGAACCCGTTCGCTTCTTCGACGCGGTGGAACACGCCCGCGCGGCCGGCGCGGACGTCTTCGTCGAAGTGGGACCCGGAGCGACCCTCACGAGCATCACCACGGAAGCCTTCGCCGCCCAGGGAGTGCACGACGCGGTGGTCGTGTCCTCGTCGCGGCGCAACCGCGCGGCGGTGCCCGCGCTGCTGGACACGTTGGCCCGACTGCACGTCCGGGGCGGATTCGTGGACTGGGAGGCCCTGTTCGGATCGCGCCGGCGGGTGGACCTGCCGACGTACGCGTTCCGACACGAGCGCTACTGGCTGGACTTCCGGGCCGGGACGGGCACGGCGGACGTGGCCTCGGCCGGCCTCGCGGCCCCGGCCCACCCGCTGCTGGGCGCCGTACTGGAGCACCCGGGCACCGGCGAGGTGGTGTTCACCGACCGGTGGTCCCTGCGGACCCACGACTGGCCGGCCGATCACGCCGTGTTCGGTGCGGCCGTCGTACCGGCGACCGCCTACCTGGACCTGGCGCTGTCGGTGGGCGAGGTCCTCGGCTGCGCCGCGATCGAGGAACTCTCCCTGGAGGTTCCGCTGGTGCTGCCCGACTCGGGCGACGTGCAGGTACGGATCGTCGCCGGCGCGGCGGACGAGACGGGACACCGCTCCCTGGACGTCTACTCGCGACCCGACCCGGCCGCCCGCACGGTGGACGGCGCGACCGCGGGCGGCTGGACCCGGCACGCGACGGGCGGCCTGGCGCCGAGCGCGGCGCGGCCGATCGCGCGGACCGAGGACGCCCCCGCCCCGACCGTGTGGCCGCCGGTCGGGGCACGCCGGCTCGACGTCGCGGGTCTGTACGACTCGTTCGCGGACGCGGGCTTCGACTACGGCCCGACCTTCCGCGGCCTGCGCGAGGTGTGGCGGCGCGGGGACGACCTGTTCGCACTGGCCACGCTGCCGGACCCCGCCGAGACCGGCGGGTACGCCCTGCACCCGGCACTGCTCGACGCCGCGCTGCACGCGGTGGTGGCCGGCGGGGTCATCGAGGTGACCGACGGCCGGGGCTGGATGCCCTTCTCCTGGTCCGGAGTGGACCGGGTCGGCGCGTGCGGCGCCACCGTACGGGTCCGGATCTCCCCGGCCGGCGAGGGCGCGGTGTCCGTGGCGATCGCCGACGAGCACGGCCGCGCGATCGCGCACGTGCGGGCGCTGACCTTTCGACCGGCGAGCGCCGAGCAACTGCGCGCGGCACGCGGCGGGAACGAGCAAGCGCTGTTCGAGGTGCAGTGGCGCCCGGCTCGGCCGGGCCCGCCGGAAAGCCGGCCCGAGCGGTGGGACGTGCTCGGCACGCCGGACGGACAGGCCGCGCGCCTGGCCCGGACCGGCGCCGAGAGTGTGGCGTTCCACGCGTCCATCGACGACGTCCTGGCCGGGGAGGCGCCCCGACACCTGGTGCTGTGCCTGGACGACTTCCTGGTCGCCGCCGACGCCGACCCGTTCGCCACCGTCGGCGGCACCGACATGCGCGTGCTGGCCTGGGCCCAGCGCTTCCTCGCCGAGGAGGTGCTCGCCGAATCCACGCTGGTGCTGCTCACCCGCCTGGCCGTGGACACCGGCGGCGGGGAGCGCGTCGAAAGCCTCCCCGGCGCGTCCGTATGGGGCCTGATCCGCTCCGCCCAGACCGAGCACCCCGGCAGGTTCCGACTCGTGGACGTCGACGACGAGGAAGCCTCCTGGGCACACCTCGCGAACGCGCTCGCCCTCGACGAGGAGCAACTGGCCCTGCGCGGCGACGCGCACCTCGTCCCGAGGATGACGGCGACCGAGACCGCGAACCATCGGATCGAGCCACCGGCGCACGGCGCCCACCGGCTGGGCATCCCGATCAAGGGCACGCTGGAGAACCTGACCTGGATTCCCTGCCCCGAGGTGGAAGCACCCCTCACCGGTGGGCAGGTGCGCGTCCGCGTGCACGCCGCCGGGCTCAACTTCCGGGACGTCACGATCGCCCTGGGACTGGTGGAGCGGACCGCCATCGACGCCGGGATCGGCAGCGAGGGCGCCGGAACCGTACTGGAGGTGGCGGACGACGTCACCGGCCTGGCACCGGGCGACCGGGTGATGGGCATCTTCTCCGGCGCCTTCGGCCCGGTGGCCGTCGCCGACCACCGGCTGCTGATGCCCATCCCCGACGGGTGGAGCTACGCCGAGGCGGCGTCGGTGCCCGGTGCCTACCTCACCGCCTACTACGCCCTGTTCCACGTGACGAAGCTGGAAAAGGGCCAACGCATCCTCATCCACGCCGCGGCGGGCGGCGTCGGGATGGCCGCCGTACGACTGGCCGGGCACGTCGGCGCCGAGATCTACGCCACCGCGAGCCCGGCCAAGTGGGCCACCCTGCGCGGTCTGGGTCTGGACGACGAGCACCTGGCATCGTCGCGGAACCTGGAGTTCGCGGAGAAGTTCCTGGACTCCTCCGGTGGTCGCGGCGTCGACGTCGTGCTCAACTCCCTCGCGCACACCTTCGTCGACGCCTCGCTGACGCTGCTCCCCGAGGGCGGGAGCTTCGTCGAGATGGGCAAGACCGACATCCGCGATCCCGGGCGGGTGGCGGCCGATCACGCCGGGGTCGACTACCGGGCATTCGACCTCTACGAGGCCGGCCCGGACTCGATCCACGAGATGTTCCGGGCCGTCATGGAACTGTTCGCCGACGGACGGGTACGCCCGAACCCGATCTCGGTCCGCGACATCCGCGACGCGCGCAGGACGTTTCGCGAGATGAGCCAGGGCCGGCACATCGGCAAGCTGGTCTTCGACCTGGGCGACGGCTTCGGCGGGGGGACCGTTCTGGTCACCGGCGGGACCGGCGGCGTGGGCTCCCTGGTGGCCCGCCACCTGGTCACCGAACGCGGAGTGCGCAGCCTGGTACTGCTCAGCCGGCGCGGCATCGCCGCCGAGGGCGCCGCCGAACTGCGGTCGGAACTGGCGGCGGCCGGCGCCACCGTCACCGTCGTGGCCTGCGACGTCGCGGACCGGGCCGCCCTGGCCGCCGTGCTCGCGGACATGCCCGGGCGATACCCGCTGACCGCGGTCGTGCACGCGGCGGGCGGCCTCGCCGACGGCACCCTGGAGTCACTGACCGCGGAGAGCCTGGACCGGGTGCTGCGGGCCAAGGTCGGCGGTGCGATCAACCTGCACGAACTGACCGCGGACCACACCCTGACGGCGTTCGTGCTCTTCTCCGCCCTCGCCGGCACACTCGGCACCGGAGGCCAGGCCAACTACGCGGCGGCGAACGGCTTCCTGGACGGATTGGCGGCGCAGCGCCGGGCATCCGGCCGGGTCGGCACGTCGCTGTGCTGGGGCTGGTGGGAACAACGCACCGGAATGACCGAGGACCTGGACGCGGTCGACCTCTCCCGGATCCGGCGGCTGGGCATCGCCGAGATGCCGACGGCCCAGGCCCTGGACCTGTTCGACACGGCGTACGCGATCGACAAGCCCGTGCTCATCCCCGCCCGACTGGACCCGGCCGCACTGCGCGGCAGGAGTGCCGACGAACTGCCGCTGCTCCTGCGCGACCTCGTCGCCGGCGCCCTTCCGGCCCGCAACCGGTCGGGCGGCACCGGGGACGGTGGCTCGCTCGGCCTGCCCGCCCGGCTGGCCGGCCTCGCCCAGGACGAGGCGGACACGGTCGTGCTGGACTGGATCCGCGATCAGGTCGCCATCGTGCTGGGCCACCCCTCCGGCGCGGTGGTGGACGCCGACCGGGCGTTCACCCACCTCGGATTCGACTCGCTGACCTCGGTCGAACTGTGCAACCGACTGGCCTCCGCGACCGCACTGCGGCTGCCCTCCACCCTCGTCTTCAGCTACCCGACACCACGCGAGCTGGGTCGGCACGTCCGCGGCCTGCTGCGTGCGACGGAGCAGCCCGGCTCGGCCGAGGACGCGCGGATCCGGGACGTGTTGCGCAACGTGCCGATCGAGCGGCTGCGCAGCGCGGGAATCCTGGAACTGGTCCTGGCCTGCGCCGATTCCCCGCACCCGGACGCCGACGGGCAGGCGCCGGACACGGAGGCCGATCCGGGTGAACTGGCGGCCCTGGACCTGGAAGCACTCGTCGACCTGGCTCTGGATGAGAGGGGCAAGTGACCATGAACAACGCCGCGGATCGCCCGGCGGACGGCGCGGACCGGGTCCAGCGGGCGCTGCGCACGCTGCTGGAGGAGCGGGACCGCCTCCGGCAGGAGAACGACGCGCTGAAAGCGGGCCGGGTCGAGCCGATCGCCGTGGTGGCGATGGCCTGCCGCTATCCGGGAGGGGTGTCCTCGCCCGAGGAGTTGTGGGACATGGTCCGCGACGGCGTGGACATGGTGGACGAGTTCCCGGGCGATCGTGGCTGGCGGGACGTGTACGACCCGGACCCCGACACGGTCGGCAGCTCGTATGTACGGCACGGCGGATTCCTGGCGGACGTGGGCGACTTCGACGCGGAATTCTTCGGCATCAGCCCGCGTGAGGCGCTGGCCATCGATCCGCAGCAGCGCCTGCTGTTGCAGACCTCGTGGGAGGTCTTCGAGCGGGCGGGCATCGTTCCCGCCGAGGTACGCGGAGCCGACGTCGGCGTGTTCACCGGGGTGAGCTCGACCGAATACGGCTGGCGCTTCCTGGAGGGAGGCAAGAGCGAACTGGAGGGCTACCTGCTGCACGGGAGCGCGCTGAGCGTCGCGTCCGGCCGGGTGGCGTACGAACTGGGGCTGACCGGGGCGGCGGTGACCGTGGACACGGCGTGTTCCTCCTCGCTGGTGGCCCTGCACCTGGCCATGCAGTCGCTGCGGTCGGGCGAGTGCTCGCTCGCGCTGGCGGGCGGGGCGTCGGTGATGTCCTCGCCCGCGATCTTCGTGGAGTTCTCCCGGCAGCGCGGCCTGGCCGCCGACGGCCGGTGCAAGTCCTTCGCGGACGGGGCCGACGGCACCGGCTGGGCCGAAGGGGTGGGCGTGCTGCTCCTGGAGCGGTTGTCCGACGCCCGCCGCAACGGCCACCCGGTGCTCGCCGTCGTTCGCGGTACGGCGGTGAACCAGGACGGGGCCAGCAACGGGCTGACCGCGCCCAACGGTCGCGCCCAGGAGCAGGTGATCCGACAGGCACTGGCCAACGCCGGAGTCGCGGCCGCCGAGGTGGACGCGGTCGAGGCGCACGGCACCGGCACCGTGCTGGGCGACCCGATCGAGGCGGGTGCGCTGCTGGCGACCTACGGACAGGACCGCTCCCCGGACCGGCCGCTGTGGCTGGGATCGATGAAATCCAACATCGGCCACGCCCAAGCCGCCGCCGGGGTCGCCGGGGTGATCAAGATGGTGATGGCCATGCGCCACGGCTTCCTGCCCGAGACCCTGCACGTGGACAAGCCCTCCCGGCACGTGGACTGGTCCTCCGGCGCGGTCGAACTGCTGCTGGCGGGACGGACCTGGACGCCGGCGCACGGTCCGCGCCGGGCCGGGGTGTCGTCGTTCGGAGTCAGCGGCACCAACGCGCACGTGATCCTGGAGGAGGCGCCGCCCGCGGACCCGGACGAGCGTGCTCCGAGCCCGGGCGTGGTCGGCGGGCTGGTGCCGTGGGTGTTGTCGGGCAAGAGCGCGGCGGCCGTGCAGCGCCAGGCGGGCAGGCTGCGCGATTTCGTCGCGGCCGATCCGGACGCGGATGTCGGCGACCTGGGTCGGTCGTTGTGGTCGAGCCGCTCCCGGTTCGAGCATCGGGCCGTGGTGCTGGGCCACGATCGAGACGAACTCCTGGGCGGGTTGGAAGCGTTGGCCGACGGCGTGGAGTCCGCCGCGGTGCTGCGCGGGGCCGCCGGCAAGCTCGGCGGCGTGGTCTTCATGTTCCCGGGACAGGGCTCGCAGTGGGTCGGCATGGGCCGGCAACTGCACGACACCTTCCCGGTCTTCGCGCGCACCCTCGACGAGTGCGCGGCCGCGCTGGCCGAGTGGGTCGACTGGTCGCTGCTCGACGTGCTGCGCGAGGTGCCGGGTGCGCCCACGCTGGATCGGGTGGACGTGGTGCAACCGGCGTTGTTCTCGGTGATGGTGTCGATGGCCGCGCTGTGGCGGTCCTGGGGTGTGGAACCGGCCGCGGTGGTGGGGCACAGCCAGGGCGAGATCGCCGCCGCGCACGTGTGCGGCGCGTTGTCGTTGCGCGACGCCGCCAAGATCGTGGCGCTGCGCAGCAAGGCTCTGGTGGACCTGATCGGACACGGCGGGATGGCGTCGGTGGTCGAGTCCGCGGACCTCGTGGCGGCCCGGCTGACCCCGTGGAAGGACCGGGTGAGCATCGCCGTCGTCAACGGACCTCGTTCGGTGGTGGTTTCCGGAGAACCGGACGCACTCGACGAATTCGTCGAGAAGATGAAGGCGGAAGGCGCCCAGGCCCGCCGAATATCGGTCGACTACGCCTCGCATTCCCACCAGGTGACCCGGGTCCGCGAACGGGTGATCACACCGCTGTCCGACGTGCGGCCGAAATCCTCCGCACTGCCCTTCTACTCCACCCTGTACGGCGAAGTCATCGACACCGCAAAGCTGAACGGCGAATACTGGTACGACAATCTGCGGGAGAAAGTCCGCTTCGAATCCTCCGTCCGCCGGTTGATCGACGACGGGTTCCGGGGGTTCATCGAGATGAGTCCGCACCCGGTGCTGACCGTCCCGGTGCAGGAGATGGTCGAGGACCTGGACGACGCGGTGGTGCTGGCCTCCTCCCGGCGCGATCGCGGCGAGGTCGCGGCCGTGCTCGGCTCGCTGGCCCAACTGCACGTGCGCGGCGGGGCGGTGGACTGGGACGCCCTGTTCGGGACCCGCCGGCGGGTGGAGCTGCCGACCTACGCCTTCCGGCGGCAGCGCTACTGGCTGAACTCCGCGCCCGCGGTGGTCGCGGCCGAGGAGCCCGCGCCGCAACCGCCCGCGACCGACGACGACCCGGTACCCCTGGCCGACCTGCTGCCGACCCTGTCCGAGGACGACGCGAGGACGCGCGTGCTGGAACACGTGCTGGAGCGGGTCGCCGTCGTGCTGGGCCACCCCTCCGCCGAGACGATCGAACCCGACCAGGAGTTCAAGGACATCGGCTTCGACTCGCTGCTGTCGGTGGAGCTGAGCAAACGTCTGGCCGCGACGACCGGACTCAAGCTGCGGGCGAACCTGGTGTTGCGACACCCGACACCGAGACTGATCGCCGGGCACATCATCTCCTCGATGGCCGACCGCGCGCCGCGATGAGCGCGGCGCCGCGGGCGCTCCCCGGTCCGCAGGACCGTCCCGCCGGCGGGACATCGCACGTTCGCGCGCGGTGTGCCCTGTTCCGGCACCCGTTGTCTTGACCGGCCGATCCACCTCCGTGAGTGTGGAGGTGATCTGCGAATTCCTCAGGTTCCCGAGCCTGTTTGCTGAGGGGATGTTCCCTGTGCGTTCGTTCGGTGCGTCGTCGGCGCATAAAGGATTGTGGCTGGCGCAGAAAATGTCTCCGGAAACGCTGAACCACGCGCTGACCATGTGGGACGTGGACGGTGCACTGGATTCGGCGGTGATGGAATCCGCATTCCGGCACGTCCTCGGCGAAGCGGAGGTGCTGCGCGTCAACTTCGTCGACGACGGCGGCGGACTGCGGCTGATTCCCCGGGAATTGGGGGACTGGCGACCGTTCCTCCTGGACCTGAGCGCCGAGGCGGATCCCGAACAGGCCGCGCGTGAGGCGCTGGCCGAGCTGGTGAGGCAGCCGTTCGACCTGGAGCGGGACCTGCTGTTCCGCTTGGGCGTGATCGAACTCGGGCCGGCTCGCTCGCTCGTGGTGATCGCCTACCACCACCTCATCTCGGACGGGTTCGGCGCGGGCGGCCTGCTGTCGCGGCGCCTCGCCGAGGTGTACACGGCACTGGTCCGGGGGACGGAGATCGCCGAACCGCCGCACCCGTGGGACGTCGAGTCGTTCAGCGCCGAGACGGACCGCTACCGCGACTCGCCGAAGTTCGCCGAGGACACCGCGTTCTGGCGCGAGTACCTCGCGGACGCGCCGCCGCCCGCGCAGGTGCCGCGGATCGCCCTGCCCGACGCGACCCGGTCCGCGCTCGCCGAACCGCTGGGCAGCGCCGACCGCTGGGGGCAGTTGGCCGACGCTATCGGCATGGCGAGTCGAACGCTGACCGTGCCGCGCGCCGAGGCGGACGCCTGGACCGAGACCGCGAAGTCCATGGGCGTCTGGATGTCCTCGCTGGTGACCGCCGCCGCCGCGGTGTACCTCCGACACCGGTGCGACCACCCGGAGTTCCTGCTCTCGCTGGCCGTGGGCAACCGGGTCGGGGCGGCCGGCCGGACCCCCGGCCTGGCGGTGAACGTGGTGCCGGTGCGGGTGAAGGTCCCGCTCGGTGCGACCTTCGGCGAGATCGCCGACGCGGTGGTGGACGAGACGTACGAGATCTTCGGCCGAACCGCCTGCCACTACTCGGAGATCCAGCGCGCGAGCGAAACCGTGCTGAGCGGTCGTGGCAGTTTCGGGACCGTGATCAACGTCGTCGAGTTCGTGGACCGACTGCACTTCGGCGACCACCCGGCGCGCTACCTCGGCGCGACGACCGGCGCCTTCGACGAGCTGGCGATCGGCGTCTACACCGACGGGAGTCCCGAGAGCGACCTCCACGTCCGGCTCGACGCCCCCGCGGGCCTCTACTCCGGAGCCGAACTACACTTTATCGGCGCGGAGTTGATCGCCCATATCCGCGCGGTGATCGCTGCGGACCCGCAACTGCCGGTCGGTGCGCTGGACGTGCTCACCGGTGTCGAGCGGGATCGGGTGCTGACGGCGCCGGATCAGCCGCCCGGGCCCGGGGCGACGCTTGCGGAGCTGTTCGCCCGCCGGGTGGAGCAGGCCGGCGACGACGTCGCGGTGGTGTCCGGGGACACGGCGCTGTCGTACCGCGAACTGGACGAGCGGTCGGACCGGCCGGCTCGGGCCCTGCGCCGCCGGCAGGTCGCACCCGAGACGGTCGTGGCGGTGGCGATGCCCCGATCGGCGGACCTGGTCGTCGCCCTGCTGGCCGTGGTGAAGGCGGGCGGGGCCTACCTGCCGATCGACCCGACCGCCCCGGCGGAACGCATCAGGTCGGTGCTGAGCGATTCCTCGGCGCGTGTACTGCTCACCGACGCGGCGAGCGCGGCCGGGCTCCCCGGCGATCTGCCCGTGCCGACGATCGTGTTCGACGACCTCGGGTCGCACACCGCCGACGGCGACGACGCACGGGAGGTTTCACCCCTGCCGCATCCGGACAACCTGTTGGCTGTGCTCCATGGCTCCGGATCGAACGGCGCGGCCGGCGGGGTCGCCGTGACGCACCGGAACATCCAGCGGATCGTCGCCGACCGGCACTGGCGCGACGGCGGCCGAGGCACCGTTGTGTGGCACTCGCCGCCCACCTCCGAAGCACTCGCCCTCGAACTGTGGGTGCCGTTGCTGAGCGGCGGCCGGGTGGTCGTGGCCCCGCCGGGGGAACTCGACCTCGATGTTGCGACCGAGCCGCGAGCGGGCTCCACGATGTGGCTGCCCGCCGCCCGGTTCGCGGCGATCGCGGCGGAACGCCCCGAGTGCCTGGCCGGGTTGCGCGAGGTGTGGACCGGTGGTGACCGGGTGCCCGCCGCCGCGGTGCGGCGGATGCGCGAGGCGTGCCCCGAGCTGAGCATCGTCATCGGTCACGGTCCGACGGAAACGACCGGGTTCGCCGCCGGCGACCGCCCGGTGGCGGACGGACCGGCGCGGCCCGCGGGCACGGTCGGCCTGCCGATGGACCACACCGCCCTGTACGTGCTGGGGCCGGGCCTGGCGCCGGTGCCCGCGGGCGTGGTCGGCGAGTTGTACGTGGCCGGGCCCGGCGTGGCCCGCGGCTACCCCGGACAGGCGGGGCGGACCGCCGAGCGGTTCGTACCGTGCCCGTTCGGGCCCGCCGGCGGGCTGATGTACCGGACCGGGGACCGGGTGCGCCGGGGCGACGGCGCACGGCTCGAATACGTGGGCCGTGCCGACGCCCGGGCGGAGGTACACGGGCTGCGGGTCGAACCGGCCGAGGCCGAGGAGGTGTTGGCCGAGCACCCCGGGCTGGCCCAGGCGGTGGTGGTCGGCCGGGAGGACGAGTCCGGGCAACGACGCCTGGTGGCCTACGTGGTCCCGGCGGGCGGCCCGCGCGGCGACCTCTCGGGCGAGGAACTGCGGCGGTTCGCCGCGGCGCGGCTGCCGGAGTTCCTGGTGCCGTCGGTGTTCGTACCGCTGGATCGCCTGCCGGTGACGGCGGGCGGACGGGTGGACCGGGCCGCGCTGCCCAAGCCCGAGTTCGACGACGGGCAGTATCGGGCACCGCGCAACCACACCGAGCGGGTGTTGGCCGCGGCCTTCGCCGACGTGCTGGAGCTGGACCGGGTCGGCATCGACCAGGACTTCTTCGACCTGGGCGGCAACTCGCTGCGGGCGATCCGGCTGGTCGGGCTGATCCGGGCGGAGTTGAACCACGAGGTGTCCATCCGCAAGCTGTTCGCGGCGCGCACCATCACCGGTCTGTCGGACATGTGGGGAGACCTCTCCCGATCGAGCAGGCCGGCCCTGCGCAAGCGCACGAAGGACGGCGAAGTGCTCTGAACGCCGACCGCGATCACCACCACTACCCGCACGGAGAAGGCATGTTCGAATGAGGAGTCCGGTGGAGGAACGGTGGGTGCGTCGCTTCCGCGACGACGACGGGTGCGCGACGAGGCTCGTCTGCTTCCCCCATGCCGGCGGCTGGTCGACCGCGTACCGCACCTGGCCGGTGGGACTGCCCTCGGACGTCGGGGTGTTCGGCGTGCGATACCCGGGCCGGGAGGACCGGCTCGGCGACGCCTTCCCGTCCGGACTGGAGGCGCTCGCGGACGACATCGCCGACGCGCTCGCCGAGTCGACGCGCCACCGGCTGGTGCTGTTCGGCCACAGCATGGGTGCCTCGGTGGCGCACGAGGTGGCGCTGCGCCTGCAACGACGAGGGTGTGCGCCGGTCGCGTTGTGCGTGTCCGGCCGGCGTCCGCCGCATGCCCTGGAGGGCCAACGGCGGTTCCTCGGCACGGACGAGGAGATGATCGCCGACGTCGTGCGCTTCGACGAGAGCCGCGCCCCGGTTTTCGCGGACCCGGGCCTGCGGGAGATCCTGCTGCCCGCGTTCCGCGCGGACTACCGATTGGTGGACGAGTATCCCGCCGGCCGGCGGGACCCGCTCGACTGCCCGGTCTACGGCTACACCGGCGACGGCGACCCCGAGGTGACCCCGGAGCAGATGCGCGGTTGGGCGGACACCACGAACGCCGGCTTCCGGCTCCGGGTGTTGCCAGGTGGGCACTTCTACCTCAAGGCCAAGGAGAAGGTGCTGCTCGCGGACCTGAGCGAGGTGCTGCGTCGGATCAAGTACCGTGCGGAGGCCGCTTCCTGAGGTGGGCGCTCGGCGCGACGGGTCGGGCCGGTGGGCAAGGCGGGTCGGGCCGGCCGGATGTCGATGGCGCCAATGGCGCCATCGGAGTCGAGACGACTTGCATATGGCGCATGCATTGCGCCATGATGGCGTCATGGACGTTTTCGCTACTCCCGACCCGATCTCCGTCAAGCTCGACATCTACGTCGGCGACGTGCAGATCACCGCCGAGGACCGGATCGACACCGTCGTCGAGGTACGGCCGACCGACGAGAGCGACGCCTCGGACGTGAAGGCCGCCGAGCAGACGAGTGTCGGGTTTGCCGACGGCGTGCTGGTGGTCAAGGCCCCGAAGCCCGGGCTGTCGGCCATGAACCCCTCCCGCAAGTCCCGTTCGGTGGACGTGTCGATCGTGCTGCCGATCGGTTCGCACGTGCACGGCGAGGCGGCCCTGGGCGACCTGCACTGCTCCGGCCGGCTCGGCGAGTGCACGTTCAAGACGACCACCTCCAACGTGCGTCTGGAGCAGGTCGGCGCGTTGCGGCTGCGTACGGCCGGCCACATCACCGTGGGTCGTGTCGACGGCGACGCGGATGTCCGCACCTCGATCGGACGCATCCGGATCGGCGAGATCGACGGCGCGGCCGGAGTCAAGAATGCCAACGGCAACACCGAGATCGGCAAGGTTACCGGCGACATCCGGGTCCGCGCCTCCAACGGCGACATCACCCTCGACCACGCCCTGGGCGACCGGACCGACGCCAAGACCGCCAACGGCAGCATCCGGGTCGGCGAAGTGGTCCGCGGTGCGGTCGTGCTCAAGACCGCGTGCGGTGACCTGGAGATCGGCATCGGTGCGGATCGCCCGGCGAAGCTGGAACTGACCACCGGTTACGGGCGCGTACACAACTCGCTGCAAGAGGTGGCCAAGTCGGCCGAGGAGTCGATCGAGGTGCGGATGCAGTCCTCCTACGGCGACATCACCATCCACCACGCCTGACGAACGGCAGGCCCGGGAGCGGGTGTTCCCGGGCCGTCGACGGGATGCGGACCGCATGCACGCGCATCCCGTGGGCCTCCGGCGGATCCGGGCCGGGCGCGACCGGCGCGATCGCGCGGGCCGCCGCGCCGCTACTGCACCCAGCCGTTGAACTGCTGCTTGCCGCGCTGGGACCGCCTGCTGTTGGTCAGCGCCGCGGCGGACGCCCGGACCATCCAGGTGTTGACCGAGATGCCCTGGCTGGACGCCGCCTTCTCGATCTGTTCCTTCATCTCCTCCGGGGGCCGGAAGTTGATCCGGGCCGTGGCGCCGCTGCGCGGGCCACCGAGGGCGCCGGTCAACCAGTCGCTCGCCGCGTCACCGGTTTCGGCCGGGTCGTCCCCGGCGGGGCCGCCGTCGCTCGGGGGCGCGGTCACCACGAAGCTTGGATCCATCCCACGCAGGCGCAGGTCCACCGAGCCGGGCGCCAAGTCCCGGCTGATCTCGTCGACCGCGGCCGACAGGACCTTGAGCAACGTGAGCCGGACGGCCGACTCCAGCGGGGCGACGAGTCGCTCGGCAACCGCGCGGGTCTCGGTGTCTCCGGCCGCGGAGGCTGCGACCAGCTCGTCGCGCAGCGCCTCGACGTACTCACGTAGTTCCATGGAACTATCATGGCACATCGATTGCGCCGCGCGGCGCCTGACCGGCGCGCCATTTGTCGGCGCTGTCTTTGTCCTGGTACGTGTGGTGTTTCGGTCGATCGACCGACGCTATTCGGATGCCTTCGGGTCACAACGCGCGAGTGGATTCGGGCAGCCTGTCGCCATCGGCGAGGGCCATGGCGCCATGATGACGCCATGGCGTTCGCGGTCCGGCTCAGCAGTATTCGGCGCTCAGGATGGGCAGGATGGTCTCCGCCCCCCAACTGGCGTTGTAGTTGAACGCGATCCGGTGCCGGCCGTCGTCGGTGGTGGCGACCATGGAGATCCACCCCAGCATGCCGCCGTCGTGGTACCACACGGTGGTGCCGCAGCCCAGCGTGTACCGCTCGATGCCGAGTCCGTAGGAGGCGCCCGGAAAGTCGGGGTTGTCGACGGTCGCCTTCATCGCCGCCAACTGCCGCGGCGGCAGCAGCTTTCCGCGCATCAGGGCACCGTAGAACCGGTTCAGGTCGGCCGCGCTGGAGATGATGTCGCCGTTGCCCCAGCTCTGGGACCCGTTGACCGCGGTGACGTCGTCGACGCGATCCGGCTGCGCCGGGAAGAGCTTGGCGTAGCCTCGGCTGCTCGGTCGGGGCAGGCGGCTGCCCCGCCCGGGGGTGGAGGTCGCTTCCAGGCCCAGTGGTTCGATGATGCGGTCGCGTACCTCGTCCTCGTACGACCTGCCGCCGACCCGCTCGACGATCAGCGCCGCCAGCACATCGTTGGTATTGGAAAACGAGTGCCGGGCCCCGGGCGTGAACAGCGGCTCGTGGGACAGACCCACCCGCACCCGCCACTCGGGCGTCAGCGTGTCGTAGCGGTGCCGGAGGTAGCCGTCGCCCGCCAGGTACGCCTCGCCGTACGCCGGGTCGGCGAGGTAGTCGAACAGGCCGCTGGTGTGGTTGAGCAACTGGCGCACGGTGATCGTGCGGCCGTCGTTGCCGTTGCCGCGGACCAGGCCGGGCAGTCGGCGCTCCACGGTGTCGTCGAGGTCGAGCCGGTGCTCCGCCTCCATCTGGAGCAGCACGGTGGCCACGAAGGTGTTGGTGAGGTTGCCGACGCGGAACCGGTCGTCCTTGCCGCGCGGCGCACCCGTGCTCAGATCGCCCACGCCCGGCGCCGACTTCCAGACTCCGTCGGCATCGTGTACCTGTGCGGTGATGCCCGGAACACCGGCCCGCACGGCCGCGTCCAGCGCGCGCTGCGTCGCCTGGTGGCCGCCCGCCCCGGCACCGGTGCCCCGCGCCGCCTGGGCGGAACCGGTGAAGACGCCGGCCGCCATCGCGATGGCCGCCAGCACGGCCACACCGGCCCTGGATCTTTTGCGTATCGCCATTTCCGCGCTCCCGGGAGTCGTCACTACTCGCCTGTATGCCGTACTCGTGCGGTCCGTCGGCGGCAGCGTAGATCACCATGGCCGGGTACGGGGCGGTTGCGCGGCAAGAGCGCGGCAAGAGCGCGGCCGACGCGGAAAGCGCGTTCGCGTGTCTCGCCGGCGGGACAGCTCAGGCGGCCTGCATGCCCCTGGCGCGGGCGGTGCGCGAGGCGGTTTCGGAGCCGAGCAGGTCGAGCACCTCGCGGGCACGATCGGGCCGGGTCGAGGAGGCGGGCACGGCCGCGCCGAACGTCGAGGTGATCGCGGCGGTGCCGGGCAGCGGGCCGATCACGGTGACGCCGGGCAGGTCCATCAGTTCGCTGTGCTGTTGCAGGGCCAGGTCGGCCGCGCCGGACGCGAGCAGGCTGCCGACCGGCACGCCCGGCGGGGCCTGGACGAGGCGGGTGCGGAGCGGGTCGGCGAGGTCGAGCCGGGCGATCAGTTCGAGCAGGGCGGTGCCGCTGGGCCCGGTGGAGTAGGCGATCCGGTCGGCGGCCAGCAGGGCGGCGCGCAGGTCGGCTGCCGAGTCGAGGGCCGGCACCGGTGACCCGGACGGCACGGCGGCCACGACCCGGGACACCCACAGTGGGCGCACGGTGCCCTCGACCAGGTGTCCCTCGCGGGCCAACTCGGCCAGTGCCCCGTCGGCCAGCACGAGCACATCGGCCTCGGCGCCCTCGCGTATCCGCCGCGCGATCTCGACCCCGCCGGCCGACTCGAAGCCCACCCCGATGCCGTGCGCGAGCCGAATGTGGTCGGCAACCTCGGCCAGGATCAACCGCGTTGCCATCGAGGACAGCCCACGGATGCGTCGGTCCACGTCGCCTCCCCATGTTCGGCAGTCGGTACGTCCGGCGATCGGGCAGCCGGTCCGCGCACCCCCGTCGGCGCGGACCGGTCGCGCGACCGAGCGCCGGACGTCTGCGCCGAGCCTGCCAGGCGGGCCCGGATCCGCCCGGGCGGGCTTCCGCCTGGCGGAAACACCGCCCGACCCGAGGCCGTCCCGGATGCCAGGGTTCGAGGAGTTCGAGATGTTCGCCGCGTTCCGGGAGATGCCATGGCCGATGCCGCCGCTGTCGACACCGTCACTTCGGTTCCGATAACAATCGTCGGGGCCGGTCCGGCCGGGCTCATGCTGGCGCATCTGCTCGGTCGCGCGGGCATCGAGGCGGTCGCGATCGACACCCGCACCCGGCACGAGATCGAGACCACGCAGCGCGCCGGCATCCTGGAGGCGGACGTCGCCCGGGACCTGGTCGAGACCGGCGTGTCCGACCGGATCCTGCGCGACGGCGACGAGCACGAGGGCATCGAGCTGCGCTTCGGCGGCCGGCCGTACCGCATCGACTTCCAGGAACTGGTCGGCGAGTCGGTGTGGCTCTACCCGCAGACCGACGTGTTCATCGACCTGGCCGCCGCCCGGGACCGCGACGGGGGCACCGTGCACTTCGGCGTCCGGGACACCGAGGTCCTCGACGTCACGAGCGAGCAGCCCCGGGTGCGCTACACCGCGCCCGACGGGACCCGCCACGAGATCCGGGCGCGCTACGTGGTCGGCGCGGACGGGTCGCGCGGCATGTGCCGCGGCCTGGTGCCCGAGGACCGGCGGGTGCGCTACACCAAGGAGTACCCGTTCGCCTGGTTCGGCATCATGACCGAGGCGCCGGCGAGCGCGCCCGAGCTGGTGTACGCCTGCTCCGAGCACGGCTTCGCGCTGATCAGCCAACGCACCGAGACCGTGCAGCGGATGTACTTCCAGTGCGACCCGCACGAGCCGGTCGACGCCTGGTCGGACGACCGCATCTGGGCGACGCTCCAGGCCCGGGTGGCCGGCGAGGACGGCTTCCGGCTCGCCGAGGGGCCGATCTTCGAGAAGACGGTGCTGCGGTTCCGCTCGTTCGTGCAGGAGCCGATGCGCTGGGGCTCGATGGTCCTGGCCGGCGACGCCGCACACACGGTGCCGCCGACCGGCGCTCGCGGCCTCAACCTCGCGCTGCACGACGTCAAGGTGCTCGCCGACGTGCTGGTACGGGCATTCGGCGGCGAGGGCGCCGGAGCACTGGAGGACTACCAGCCGCGCGCCCTGCAACGGGTGTGGCGGGCCCAGAACTTCTCCTACTGGATGACCCGACTCCTGCACACCGCGCCGGGCGGCACGCCGTTCGACTTCCGACGTCGGCTCGGCGAACTCGAGAACGTGGTGGGCACCCGCGCCGGCCGCGGCTACCTCGCCGAGCAGTACACCGGCTGGCCCACCCGCACCTCGGCCTGACCCCGGACACCCCCAGGAGAGAACGCATGATCATCGACTGCCACGGTCACTTCACCACCGCGCCGGCGCAACTCGCACAGTGGCGGGATCGGCAGGCGGCGGCGGTCGCGGACCCCCGCGACGCGCCCGACCCCGACGACCTGGTCATCACCGACGACGACCTGCGTCGGGCGATCGAGGGCAACCAGCTCCGCCTGATGGACGAGCGCGGCAGCGACCTGACCGTCTTCTCGCCGCGGGCCAGCTTCATGGCGCACCACATCGGCGACTTCGAGGTCTCCTCGATCTGGGCGCGGATCTGCAACGACCTGGTCCACCGGGTGAGCACGCTCTACCCCGACCGGTTCGCGACGGGCGCGATGTTGCCGCAGTCGCCGGGCGTCGACCCGGCGACCTGCCTGCCCGAGCTGCGCCGCGCGGTGGAGGAGCTGGGCGCGGTGACGATCAACCTCAACCCCGACCCGTCGGGCGGCCACTGGAGCGCCCCACCACTGACCGACCGTAGCTGGTACCCGATCTACGAGGCGATGGTCGAATACGACATCCCCGCGATGATCCACGTCAGCACCTCGTGCAACCCGGCCTTCCACACCACCGGCGCGCACTACCTCAACGCCGACACCACGGCGTTCATGCAATTGATCCAGGGCGACCTGTTCGCCGACTTCCCGACGTTGCGGTTCGTGATCCCGCACGGCGGCGGCGCGGTGCCCTACCACTGGGGCCGGTTCCGCGGCCTGGCGATGGCGCTGGGCAAGCCGGACCCCGAGACGTTGTTGGACAACGTCTTCTTCGACACCTGCGTCTACCACCAGCCCGGCATCGACCTGCTCACCCGGGTGATCCCCAGCCGGTCCGTGCTCTTCGCCAGCGAGATGATCGGCGCGGTCCGCGACGTCGACCCGCGCACCGGTCACCACTTCGACGACACCAGGCGATACGTCGACGCCACCGCGAACCTCTCCGACCCGGAGCGGGCCGACGTTTACGCCGGCAACGCCCTCCGCGTCTACCCCCGACTCGCCGCCCGCCTGGCCGCGGCCGGTCACTGAGACCCCAGGAGCACACCCCATGGAGCACACCGAGATCGGCGTCGTGCACACCTCGATCACCCGGGCCGACCCCGAAGCGGTCGCCGCGCTGTCGGCGTTCGGCGTGGCCACGATCCACGAGGCGATGGGCCGGGTCGGGCTGATGCGCCCCTACCTGCGCGGGGTCTACTCGAAGGCCCGGTTGTGCGGTACGGCGGTGACCGTGCTGCTGCAGCCCGGCGACAACTGGATGTTGCACGTCGCCGCCGAGCAGATCCGCGAAGGCGACGTCGTGGTCGCGGCCTGCACCACCGAGAGCGAGGACGGCTTCTTCGGTGAACTGCTCGCCACCTCGTTCCGCGCCCGGGGCGCCCGGGGCCTGGTCATCGACGGCGGCGTGCGCGACGTGGCCGAGCTGGAGGAGATGGACTTCCCGGTCTTCGCGCGGGCGGTCAACGCCAAGGGCACCGTCAAGGCCACGCTCGGCTCGGTCAACGTGCCGGTGGTCTGCGCCAACGCCCTGGTCCGCCCCGGCGACGTGGTCGTGGCGGACCGCGACGGCGTCGTCGTGGTGCCGCGCGAACGGGCCGCCGAGGTCGCCGAGGCGTCCGCGCGGCGCGAGGAGAACGAGGAGGGCAAGCGCGCGCGATTCCGCGCGGGCGAACTCGGCCTGGACATGTACGACATGCGCGGCCCGCTGGCCGCGCTCGGACTGCGCTACGAGGACCGGGGATGACCGAGAACTTCGCGAAGACCCCCGGCTGGTTGGACTGGTACGCCCAGCCGAGCCGGCCGCGCTTCCGGCTGCCCGGGGGCGCCGTCGACGCGCACTGCCACGTCTTCGGCCCGGGAGCGGAGTTCCCGTTCGCCCCCGAACGCAAATACACCCCCTGCGACGCGTCCAAGAAGCAACTCTTCGCGCTCCGCGACCACTTGGGCTTCGCCCGCAACGTCGTGGTCCAGGCGACCTGTCACGGCGCGGACAACGCCGCCATGGTCGACGCGCTGCGCGCCTCGGGGGGCCTGGCCCGGGGCGTCGCGACGGTGCGGCCGGGGATCTCGGACGGGGAACTGCGCGAACTGCACGAGGCCGGCGTGCGCGGCGTGCGGTTCAACTTCGTCAAGCGCCTCGTCGACGCGGCACCGCGGCAGGACCTGTGGGACGTGGTCGAGCGGATCAAGCCGTACGGCTGGCACGTCGTGATCTACTTCGAGGCCGCCGACCTCGCCGACCTGCGCGACTTCTTCCTGGACATCCCGGTGCCGCTGGTGATCGACCACATGGGCCGACCCGACGTCACCCGGGACCCGCACGGCCCGGAGTTCGAGGCGTTCGTCGACTTCGTCCGGGCCAGACCCGACATCTGGTGCAAGGTGACCTGCCCGGAACGGCTCTCGGCGAGCGGCCCCGCGGCCCTGGACGGCGAACAACACGCGTATCGCGACGTCGTCCCGTTCGCCCGACGGGTGGTCGAGGAGTTCCCCGACCGGGTGTTGTGGGGCACCGACTGGCCACACCCCAACCTCACCGCGCACATGCCCGACGACGGCCTGCTCGTCGATTTCATCCCGCACATCGCGCCGACGCCGGAACTGCGCCGCAAGCTCCTGGTCGACAACCCGATGCGGCTGTACTGGCCGGACGCCACCTGACCCACCGTACGATCGGAATCCCACCATGGCGCTGGACAAGACCTACAAACTGGTTCCGGGAACGACCGTCTTCGACGCCGAGCAGTCCGCCAAGGGCTACCACCTCAACCAGTTCTGCATGTCGCTGATGACGGCGGCCAATCGTGCCCGCTACCTCGCCGACGAGCGCGCCTACCTGGACGAGTGGCCGCTGCGCGAGGCGCAGAAGCAGGCCCTGCTCGACCGCGACCTCAACGCCGCGATGGCCGAGGGCGGCAACATCTACTTCCTCGCCAAATGGGGCGCGGCCCTGGGCCTGTCGTTCCAGCAGATGGCGGGCTCGATGACCGGCATGACCGAGCACGACTATCGCGAGATGATGGTCGGCGGCGGTCGCTCCATCGAGGGCAACCGGATCGACCACGCCGTCCTGGACGCGGCGTACGCCGACCCGACACCGCCGACCGAACACGCCACGATCACCGCCGGCGTCTTCACCTCGCACGTGCCGGCGATCGGCGCGGCGATCGACCACGGCAAGACCGACGAGCCCTATTGGCAGCCGCTCTTCGAGGGCTACGAGTACGCCAAGCAGTGGGAGCGGGAGAACATCCCCGACGTGGTCTTCCTGGTCTACAACGACCACGCCACCGCGTTCGACGTGTCGCTGGTACCGACCTTCGCGCTCGGTACCGGCGCGGCCTACCCCACCGCCGACGAGGGCTACGGGCCGCGGCCGGTTCCGGGCATCGAGGGACACCCCGAACTCGCCGCACACATCGCGCACTCGCTGATCCGCGACGACTTCGACCTCACCCTCGTCAACGAGATGGCCGTCGACCACGGCCTGACCGTCCCGCTGTCCCTGATGTTCGGGGACGTCGACGCGTGGCCGTGCAAGGTGATCCCGTTCCACGTCAACGTGGTGCAGTACCCGGTGCCCTCGGGCGCCAGGTGCTACGAACTGGGCCGGTCGCTGCGCAAGGCGATCGAGTCCTACGACAAGCCGTTGAAGGTCCAGGTGTGGGGTACCGGCGGGATGAGCCACCAGCTCCAGGGCCCGCGCGCCGGCCTGATCAACCGCGAGTGGGACAACGCCTTCCTCGACAGGCTGATCCGGGACCCGGCCGGTCAGTCGCGGGTGCCGCACCTGGAGTACGTCGAAGAGGCGGGCTCGGAGGGCATCGAGCTGGTCATGTGGCTGATCGCCCGCGGGGCGATGAGCGACATCGACGGCTCGGGCGAGGTCGAGGTCAAGCACCGCTTCTACCATGTGCCGGCCTCCAACACCGCCGTCGGCCACCTGATCCTGGAAAACCACCCGCGGGCCCAGGCGCCCGCCGCGAAGGAGTGACATGAGCGCCGAACAGACCGTCCGGATCGCCCTCGCCGGGGGCGGCGCCTTCGGCGCCAAGCACGCCGCCGCGCTGGCGCGGATCGAGGGCGTCGAGGTGACCGCGATCGTGAGCGGCACCCTGGAAAGCGCCCGGAAGTTCGCCGCCGAACAGGGCGTGGGCCGCGGCGTGGCCTCCCTGGAGGAGGCACTGGCGATGGACGACGTCGACGCCGTCGTCCTCGCCACACCCACACCCATGCACGCCGCCCAGACGATCGCCTGCCTGGAGGCGGGCAAGCACGTCCAGGTGGAGATCCCGCTCGCCGACTCGCTCGCCGACGCCGAGGCGTGCCTGGCCGCGCAACAGCGCACCGGACTGGTCGCGATGGTGGGCCACACCCGCCGCTTCAACCCCAGCCACCAGTGGGTGCGCCGACAGGTCACGGCGGGGGACTACCGCATCCAGCAGATGGACGTGCAGACGTACTTCTTCCGCCGCAAGAACCTCAACGCCCTCGGTGAGCCGAGGTCCTGGACCGACCACCTGCTGTGGCACCACGCCGCGCACACCGTCGACCTGTTCGCGTACCAGACCGGGTCGCCGATCGTGCAGGCCAACGCGATCCAGGGCCCCATCCACCCCGAACTCGGCATCGCCATGGACATGTCGATCCAACTGCGCGCGGAGAACGGCGCGATCTGCACCCTGTCGCTGTCGTTCAACAACGACGGACCGCTGGGCACGTTCTTCCGCTACATCGGCGACACCGGCACCTACCTGGCGCGCTACGACGACCTGGTCACCGGCAAGGACGAACCGATCGACGTGAGCGGGGTCGACGTCTCGATGGACGGCATCGAACTCCAGGACCGCGAATTCGTCGCCGCCATCCGCGAGGGGCGCGAGCCGAACTCCTCGATCGCCCAGGTGATGCCCTGCTACCGGACACTGGCCGCCCTCGAGAAGCAGCTCGCCGCTGCCGCGAACTCGTGACCGCGCCCCGCCCGTCGAGCCCGGGCCACGCGCCGCGCCGGATCGGCCCGATCGAGGTCTCGGCGATCGGCACCCCCGCCGTGTCGGACCTCACGGGCCGCGCCGGTGTATCGCTCGTAGAGGGCGTGCTCGGCGACCGGGTCCAGGGCCGCCGTCGGCTCGTCCGGCAACAACAGCAGCGGGGTGCGTTTCATCATCGCGCGTGCGGTGGCCACGCGTTGCCACTGGCCGCCGGACAGTTCGACGCCGTCCCGGTAGGTCCGACCCAGGTGCGACGCGAGACCGTCGGGCCGGCGGTCCGGAAGGCGCGCCGCGTCCGCGGCCTCCAACGCGCGGGCAACCGGCGCCGCCTCGTCCATCCGGGCGGGGTCGCCGGCTCCGACGCTGTGCTGTCCGCTGGTCTCCAGCCTGGCGTAGTCCTGGAAGGTCCCGGAGACACGTTCGCGCCACCGGTCGATGTCCAGGTCGGTCAACGGCGTGCCGTCGACGAGCAATCGGCCGCCGTCGGGGGTGTACAAACCGCACAACATCTTGACCAGCGTCGTACCCCATCACGCCCATGTGCGCCAGGCCGACCACCTTCGGCTCCTGCCGCGGGACCGCCGACCGGACCTGCACATCGCCTGGGGCGGCGGCAACGCTTTCGCCCGGAGCGTGCACAGCACGCCGCTGCTGGACCCCGTCCCGGCGCAGGTCTTCTACTTCGGCGACCTGGACGTGGCCGGGGTGCGGATCGCGGCAGCCGCGACGCAACAGGCCGAGGAGTTCGGACTCGGCCTGCCACGACCCGCCGTGCCCTTCTACCGCTTCCTCGTCGAGGGCCCACCCTCCTGGCGCGGCCCCGACCGCAGCAACCGGCCCGGCAGTTCCCACGGCACGCTGCTTCCGTGGTTCCCGCCGGACCTGCGCCCCGCCATCGCCGACCTCTTCGCCACCCGTCGGCGCATCCCCCAGGAACGACTCGGTCTGTCGGCGCTACACGCCGACCCCTCCCTCTGGCTGTGGCTGATCGATCCGCCCTGAGGGCGCCCGGGCCCTATCGGGTCCTTGTCGGGTTCAGATGCGGTCGGCGGCGATCAGGAGGTATTGGAAGGAGCCGTCCCGGTAGGAGTTGATGAACGCCTCCTCGATGCCGGTGACCAGGGAGGAGGTGGCTCGCGCCTCCCAGTAGGGCAGCGTTGCCGGGGTCAGGTCGATGACGGCCTGGGGGACGAGGCGGTTGTCGGCCATGGTGCGCATGTACTCGCGGCGCGAGTGGATGTTGCACTCGAAGTGCGCGTTGATCCGGGAGACCCACTTCGAGGGCTGGCCGTAGCGGGGGTTCCAGCAGCCGGTGATGGTCACGTAGCGGCCGCCGACGGCGAGGATGCGGGAGTGCTCGGCGAAGAGGTCGTCCAGGTCGACGTACATGCTCGACTCGTTGTTCCACGAGGCCGCCACCCGCCCCGTCTCGAAGGGCATGTCGAGCATGTTGCAGACGCGGGCGTGCACGGAGTCCGCGATGCCGAGTTCACCGGCCCGCCGGTTCGCGAACTCGGCCTGCTTGGCCGACAGCGTGACGCCCTCGACGTCGCAGCCGAAGCGCTGGTGGGCCATCACCATCGAGCCGCCGCGGCCGCAACCGGCGTCCACGAGCGTGTCCTCGCGGCCGATGGTGCCCAGGTGGTCCAGGAGGGTGTCGGTCTGGGCCGATTCCAGGCGGTGCAGCTCGGCGATCAGCCGCTGCTCGTAGCCGCTGTCACCGGTGTTCCCGAGGGCGGCGTGGTCGACGGGGCCGATCCCGTAGTGGTGGTGGTAGAGACCGTCCACGTCGCCGAGCCGCAGGTTCACCGGCCGTGCCTCGTGGTCCCAGTAGCGGGCGATGTCGCCCTGGTAGGGCGTGGCCGGGGCGGGCACGAACGCGGAGACAGGGGCGACGATGTGCTGGGTGTTGGTCACAGATGAGTCCGTTCTTACCAGAAGTCGGGAAGGCTGTAGCGGTAGGTGTTGGTCCGGTGCCAGTAGTGGTTGCCGTCGACCCACGCGGCCACGCCCCGCAGGAAGCGCGGCAGGGCGGCGATCGGCAACTCGGCGGCCAACTCGGCGGCGGCGGCCTCGAAGGCGTGCATGAGCTCGTTGTGGACCTCGATCGCCTTCAGATAGGCGTCGCGCTCCGAGCAGCCCTCGCGGTCGGCGATCACCACGGGCAGGTTCAAGTGGCGTCCGGGGGAGGCCAGTTCCTTGGTGTACGAGTACAGGTCATTGACGATCGTGGTCGCGTTCCCGGCGAGCGCGATGACCCGTTGCATGCCGGGGTGGGCATGCAGGTCCGCGGCCAGTTCGTAGCCGCCGACGGTGTCGGTGATGGTCGGGCAGGGGCGGAAGTTGTTGAACTGCCGCATCGCCAGGTATTCCCACACCTCCGGTACGTGGTCCGTCTCGGACCAGGACGCCTCCGCGAGGTACCCCAGGTGCAGCCGCGCCATGTCGTGCCGGAAACGATCGGCCTGGGACGGGGTGGCCTGCCCGACGAAGTACTCCATCGCCGAGCGGTAGGCGCGCCGCGGGGCGTCCGAGTGCAACGACCGGGCCCACTGGGGCTCGTACTCCGTCGTCGTCCACACGGGATCCAGGGCGGTATGCGCCAACAACAGGCGCCCGCCCAGGCCGACGGGCGAGCCGCCGTGGTCCTCGCAGTAGCAGTCGTCGACGGCGTTCTCCGCCGCCATCAGTCGCGCCGCGATCATCAGGTGGTCGACGGTGGGCGCGTCCGGATGGCAGGCGACCATGTAGCGGCCCACGGAGAAGCCGTCGAACTGGTCCTCCCAGTCGGGCGGGAAGAGCTCCACCTCGTCCACGGCCCAGGACTTGATCCGGCGGCCGACCTCCTCCGCCCGTACCGGGTCGGGCTCCGGCACCGGGTGGTGGTAGAGGCCCGGGATCGCGATGCCCTCGGTCGGTGGTTCGGCCGGCGGTTCGGCGGGTGCGGGCGGCTCTTCCCGCCGGTACGGGAACAGCCCTGCCGTGCCCAGGCCACTGGGGCCGCGCAGGATGCGCGCCGGCGCGGGACGCGGGGATCCGGCCGGGACCGGGGACGTGGGTGCGGGCAGGCTCGACGGCGAGGAAGAAGGCCCGGGCTGGGGCATCCGCAACTCCTTGGCTCCTTGGTGAGTGGATGGGCTGTCCCCGAATCCGGGCGTGCTCGGTGGACCGGCCGACCCGGGACGGTGCGTGGTGTCGTGCTCCGCGCGAGCCGGCGGAGCGTGTCCTCGATCGCCCGACGGGCGATCGAGGACACGACCTAGGCCCTGCGGGCGATCCGGACGTTCTCCAGCACGCCGAGCGCGTCGGGCACCAGGACGGCGGCGGAGAAGTAGGTGGTGACCAGGTAGGAGATGATCGCCTTCTCGTCGATCCCGGTGAAGCGCACCGACAGGCCCGGCTCGTACTCGTCGGCCAACCCCGTCCGGCGCAGGCCGACCACGCCCTGATCGTCCTCGCCGGTGCGCATCACCAGGATGGAGCTGGTGCTCTCCTTGGTGATCGGGATCTTGCCGCAGGGCAGGATGGGGACCCCGCGCCAGGCCGGGACCAGTTGTCCACCGAGGTCGACATGGTCCGGGTAGAGCCCGCGGGCGTTGAACTCGCGCCCCATCGCCGCGATCGCCTTGGGATGGGCGAGGAAGAACCTGGAGCCGCGACGACGACTGAGCAACTCGTCGAGGTCGTCCGGGGTCGGGGCCCCGGAATGGGACTGCACGCGCTGCGTGAAGTCGACGTTGTGCAACAGGCCGAAGTCGCGGTTGTTGACCAGTTCGTACTCCTGGCGCTCGCGCAACGCCTGGATGGTGAGCCGGAGCTGCTGCTCGGTCTGATCCATCGGCTCGTTGTAGAGGTCGGCGACCCGCGAATGGATCCGCAACACGGTCTGCGCGATCGAGAGTTCGTACTCGCGCGGGTCGAGTGCGTAGTCGACGAAGGAGCCGGGCAGCGCGGGCTCGCCGGTGTGGCCGGCCGACATCGCGATCTCGGCCTCGCCGTGCCGGTTCCGCGGCCGGCGCGACAGCGCGGCGAAGCGATCGAGGTGGGCGCGCAGGTGCGGCGCGCCGGCCAGCACGGTGTCGAAGTCGGCCCGGGACAACGTCAGGAGGGTGCCGGCGGTCTCGGCGGTGGCGGTGGACTCCCAGGTGGCGTCGCCGTCCAGCAGTGCGTTCGCGCCGAAGTGCTCGCCGTCGGCGAGTACCCCGACCGCGACTTCGTCACCGTACTCGCCGGCCGACGTCCGGCCGATCCGGCCGTGGGCGATCAGCTGTACCCCCGTGGCCGGCGCACCGCGCTCGACCAGCACCTCACCCGCACGAAAGTCGCGTTGCACGCACCGGCCGGCCAGCGCGGTGAGCACCTGCGCGTCGTCGAAGCCTCGCAGCAGGGCGAGTTCGCCGAGTCCGGCGGGGATCACCCGCACCCGCGAGCCGTCCTGCACGAACCCGACGCGCCCGTCGCCGACGGTGTGGGTCAGCCGTCGGTTGACCCGGTACGTCCCGCCCGCGACCTCCACCCAGGGGAGCACCCTCAACAGCCAACGAGAGGTGATCTCCCGCATCTGGGGCACGGACTTGGTCGTGGTGGCCAGGTTGCGGGCCGCCGCGGTCCCCAGGCTGCCGGGCTGCCCGCTCGGCTCCGACTGCGGGCTGGTGTCCACGGTCATCGACGGATTCTCCTTCATTCGGGCAACAATCGGCACATGTCAACATCACCGGTGACAAAGGAAAAATAGAAGGACATTCGGGCCCTGCGCCCGGGGACAGGAGCACGCTAGCGATCGGCACACCCGAACGGACCCTTGAACCGTTCGTATTACCTCGATGCGGTGATTTCTCGCGCCGGGTGTTTGAAGAGCGCTCCGGTGTGCATCGGCCGACGTCCCACCGGATCGCGGCCGGGTGGGGCGGCTCGGCCGCTGCGGATCCGACTCCGCGAGGCACCGCGAGGCCCGGCGAGCAGCATCTATACCTTCGCTATACCGCCCATAAAGCAGTGCCCGTGAGGCTGTTCCCCGGCAGCGGAACCCGAGCGGAGGGTGGGACGCGATGGAGGGCAACCATCACCTGTTCGGCTGGTCGGACCTGATCTTCTACGACACCCCGAGCCGATGCGCGATCGAGAGCCAGGACGAATTCGCCGCCACCACCCGGCAGTTGCCCGCCGGCTGGCGACGCGACGCGGAAGGCGTATGGACGGTGCTGCGGCCCGAGGACGTGCAACCGCCGCGCCAGGGCTGGAAGATCCACGTCTCGGCCACACTCGACGGCGCACCGCGAACCCTGGACGTCGTCTGGGAATACTGCGTCGCGCACGGGCTCCCGTTCAAGCACCTGCGGGATCGCCACCTGCAATTGCTGCTGGGTTCCAAGTACGCGCCCAGGTCGTCCGCCGGCAAGGTCGTGGTCCTCTACCCGAGCGACGAAACCCGATGCCGGACGGCCCTCGAAGAGTTGTCCGAGCTGCTGGCCGGCCACCCCGGGCCCTATGTGCTCAGCGATCTGCGCTGGGGGGACGGGCCGTTGCACGTGCGCTACGGCGCGTTCCGGGAGATGTGGGTCCTCGACGAGGACGACGAACTGGTGGCCGCGATCGAACGCCCGGACGGCACCCTGGTGCCCGACCGCCGGCGGCCGGTGTTCGCGGTGCCCGGCTGGGTGTCGATCCCGGACTTCCTGCGCCCGCACCTGGACGCGCGCAACGCCGCCACGGGCACCGACTTCCCCTACCGGATCCGGCGAGCCCTGCACTTCTCCAACGGCGGCGGGGTCTACCTGGCCGAACGAGTGGCCGACGGGCGACGCGTGGTGCTCAAGGAGGCCCGACCGCACGCGGGCCTCGATCGCGCCGGACACGACGCGCGGACCCGGCTGCGGCGCGAGCGGGAGATCCTCGACCACCTCGCCGACATCCCCGAAGTCCCGCGTGTCGAAGCCTACTTCACCGCCTGGGAACACGAATTCCTGGCCCTGGAGGAGCGCGTGGGGGAGGGACTGTACGCGTGGGCCGGACGCCGGCACGTGCTGTTGCGGCCCGACCCGGGCGAGGACGAGGTGGCCGACTACACCCGGACCGCGCTGCGCCTGCTGGACCGCGTCCGCGACGTCGTGGAGCGCATCCACGCCCGCGGGGTGGGCATCGGCGACCTGCACCCGGGCAACATCCTGGTGGCCGAGGGCGGGGCCGTCTCGCTGCTCGACTTCGAGACCGCCTCCCGGGCCGACGAGAGCCACCGCCCCACGATGGGCGCCCAGGGCTTCGCCGCCCCCTGGCACCCGACGGGCGAGGCCAGGGACCGGCACGCGCTCGCCGCGATGCGACTGTGGGCCTTCCTGCCGAACAACCGGGCCTTCCCGCTGAGTCCGACCAAGGTCGAACAGACCATCGCCGCGGTGCTGGAGCGCTTCCCGATACCCGACCCCGACAGCTTCGCCGCCCAGATCCGACGGGACATGGGCGTCGTCGACGGCCGTTGCGAGCAGGTCGCCCCCGACCTGGCCCCGGCCCTCGCGGAGCGACGACGCGCGCTGCTCGGCGAGCCGGCCGACGTCGATCCCGGTGCCGAGGACGCCGACTGGGAAGCGATACGCACCTCGCTGGCCGACGCGATCCGACTCAGTGCCACGCCGGAGCGGCGGGATCGGCTGTTCCCGGGAGACCCGCGCCAATTCCGGGACGGGCCCGCCTCCTTCGCACACGGCGCGGCCGGCGTGTTGTGGGCGTTGACGGTGACCGGACGCGAGTGCCCGGACGAATACGTGGACTGGCTGGTCGCCGCGGTCGACGCCGGCCTGCCCGGCCAACCCGGCTTCCACACCGGCCTGCACGGCACCGCCTACGCCCTCGACCGCCTCGGCCGGCCGGACAGCGCCCGCGAGTTGCTGCCCGCGGCCTACGCGCTCACCGACGACGTACGCGGGATTTCGCTGTTCACCGGCCTGTCCGGAATCGGGCTGAACGCCCTGTACTTCGCCGCCCGGCACCAGGACCCGCAGTCCCGCCGCCAGGCCGAACGCATCGCCGAGCGCGTCGTCGACGCGGTGACCCGCGGTTGGCGAGCGGGCAGCGCGCCTCGACCGGGCCTGATGTACGGCTGGTCCGGCGCCGCGCTGTTCCTGCTGCGTTGCTTCGAGAGCACCGGCGACAAGTCCTACCTGGACCGGGCCGTCGAGGCGCTGGGCCGCGACCTGGACGACTGTGTGGTCGTCGCCGACGGCACGCTCCAGGTGCTCGACCCGGGCCGCCGTACGCTGAGCTACCTGGCCACCGGGAGCGCCGGTATCGCGCTCGTCGCCGACGAGGTGCTGGCGCATCGCGAAGAACCCCGGCTGCGCAGCGCCATCCGCGCCATCGCGGGCGTCTGTCGGCCCGAACTCGCGGTCGAGACACACCTGTTCAACGGCCGCGCGGGACTGATCGGGACCCTGGCACGACTGCGCCGGCACGACCTGGGATTCGACCCGGACCCGGTGCTCGCCGGCCACCTGCGCCGCACCGCCGCCCTCGCACTGTCCTACCGCGGCCGCCTCGCCTTTCCCGGCGAAGGGAGTCTGCGGCTGTCCATGGACCTGGCCACCGGCAACGCCGGAGTGCTCCTGGGCCTCACCGCCGCCCTGGATCCCTCCGCCGAGTTGCTCCCCTTTCTCCGTACCGATCTCGGCCGCACGTCGGCCGAGGCATCCCGGTACGGGTCGCCGACCGACCGAGCCGTAGGGGGGAGGTGAACACACATGGCCACGATCCTCGACCTTCAGGAGCTGGAGACCTCGACCGAGGGTTCCGAGCTTCCGGTGAGTCTCGCGAGCTGGCACTGCTGACGTTAGCCGCAGCCGCCACGAGCGCTGTCCGGCAGCAGTTGCGATCTGCTGCCGGGCAGCGTCTCGTCCTCCAGCGTACCCACGGTCCCGGCACCACGACAGGGAGCACAACATGACGACTCCAGGGAAGAACCTGTCCCTGACCCGGATGACGGCCGAGGACTACGACCTGCTCGCCGCGTGGTCCTCCTCGCTCACGGGGGTCTACGCCTCCGCGACGGTCGCCTTCGTCTCCGGCGAGGAACTGCGCGAGCACGCACGCGAAAGCGGCCACACCTACCTGATGGCCACCACCGACGACGGCGAACGCGTCGGCTGTTTCGACTATCGGCAGGTGACCTACCCCGGCAGCTACGAACTGGGCCTGGGAGTCGGCAATCCCGATACCTGGGGCGCCGGCTACGGCGCCGAGGTCGTCGACCTGGCCATCGAACACCTCTTTCACGTGCTGAACGCGCATCGGGTCCAGGGCACCATCGGGCTCTACAACCACCGCATCCTGGGCATGGCGCTGCGCCGAGGGTTCACCGTCGAGGCCCTGATGCGCGACTTCTTCTTCCTCGACGGCGGCTACCAGGACGCGGTGCTGGTGTCGATCCTGCGCGACGACTACTACCGGCGCGACGTCCCGGATCGGCTGGCACCGGCCCGGGACCGACTGCCGCAGGCGGAGCGGGCGGCGGCCATCGAGGCGCTTCGGGCGCATCTGGAAGAGGGGCCCAAGGACCATCTCCTGGAACTGCTCACCCGTCCGCGCCGCGACCCCGCCTCGTCGTGACCGGCCCCCGCGACCCGCGCCGCGTGCCCGGCCCCGACCACGCCCGAGGAGGCGACCGGTGACCCGACACGCCGGCGTGCGACCGCCGGCCCTCGCCCCGGCCGGCTCCGCCGTGATCCGCACCACGGGGCTGCGCAAGACGTTCGGCGACCCGCGTGCGGGCCGCCGCGGTCGCGGCGGCAACGGTCGACCGGCCGTGGTCGAGGCGGTGCGCGGCATCGACCTCACCGTGCACACCGGCGAGATCTTCGGCTTCCTGGGCCCCAACGGCGCGGGCAAGACCACCACGGTGCGGATGCTCACCACACTGCTCACCCCGGACGGCGGCAGCGCCGTCGTGGCCGGCCACGACCTGATCGGCGAACCGGACCTGATCCGGCGCCGGATCGGTTACGTCGGCCAGCACGGCGGGGTCAACCCGATGACCCGGGTACGCGCCAACCTGATCCTCCAGGCCCGCCTGTTCGGCCTGCCCAAGCCCGCCGCCCGGGTGCGTGCCGACGAGATGCTCGACCGCTTCGACCTGGTCGACCTCGCCGATCGACCGGTCGCCACCCTGTCCGGCGGCCAGGCCAGGCGCCTGTCCCTGGCGGTCGGGCTCACCCACGCACCGCAGTTGCTCTTCCTGGACGAGCCCACCCTGGGACTGGATCCCCGCGCCCGGGCCGGCCTGTGGGAGGAGATCCGGCGGCTGCGCGAACTGGGTTCGACCGTCTTCCTCACCACGCACTACCTGGAAGAGGTGGACCACCTCTGCGACCGGCTCGCGATCATCGACGGCGGCCGGCTCGTGGTGGAGGGCACCCCGGGGGAGCTCAAGCGGTCGCTGTCGGCCGATGTGCTGCGCTTGCAACTCCAGGGCGATTCACCCGAGTTGACCTCGCTGCTGAACGAACTGCCGTTGGTCCAGTCGGTGCAGGCGGACGGGCGCACGCTGCGGGTATACGTCAAGGACGGCGAGCACGCGCTGCCGCAGGTGTTGCGGGCGGCGGAGCGGGCCGGGGTGAGCATCGAGGGCGTGGCGCTGGGCAAGCCGAGTCTGGACGACGTGTTCCTGCGGCACACGGGACGGGCGTCGGACGACGCGGGGGATGCCGGCGGCGGCTCGGCCGGTTCGAACGGTCCCGTCGATTCGACCGGTTCCGTTGATGCCGGTGCCGGTGCCGGCGCGGCGATCGGCGAGTCCCGGGAGGCGTCGTGAGGGCCCTGCTGCGCGACACCGCGTCGCTGTACTGGTTCGGGATGCACGAGGCGATGAACAACCGCGCCTGGATCGTGCTCGGCCTGGGCCAACCGGTGATGTGGCTGGTGCTGTTCGGACCGTTGCTCGGCTCGGTGCGCGGTCCCGGACTGGGCACCGACGACGACCAGTTGTCGTTGTTCGTCCCCGGCCTGCTGATGATGGTCGCGCTGTTCGGCAGCATGTTCATGGGACTGGGGCTGCTGGCCAATCTGCGCTGCGGAATGCTGGAACGGCTCGCCGCCACACCGGTCAGTCGATTCGCGCTCCTCACCGGGGCGATCCTGCGCGATGTCACGCTGTTGTTCGCCCAGGCCGTGCTGCTGCTGGCGGTCGGCGCGGCGATGGGGATGCGGGCCGATCCGGCGGGGACCGTACTCACCCTGGGCCTGGTGCTCCTGGTCGGCATGCTCGGCGCGGCCACCTCCTACGGGTTGGCCCTGGTGCTGCGCGAGGAGAGCACCCTGGCCGGTGCGGTCAACGTGCTCACCATGCCGTTGGCCCTGGTCAGCGGACTGCTGTTGCCGATCTCGCTGGCCCCCGGCTGGCTGCACGCGATCGCGCGCGCGGACCCCCTGTACTACGGGGTCGAGGGCGCGCGGCACGCGATGGCGGGCAACCTGGGGGACACCCCCGTGCCGGTCGGGTTCGGCGTCACCGGGACGCTGATCGTGGTCGTCGCGCTGTGGGTGACGCCCAAGTTCCGGAAGGGGATCGTGTGATGTCGCCGGTCGACCCGCCGGCGGGGATACCGCGCCACATCCCACTGCCGCGCGGGCGTCTGCTGCTGATCGGCACCGGCGCCTTCTCGGTGGCCGACCTGCCGGGGTGGGCCGGGCTGCTGCGCGCCTGGTACGGGTGGTCCATCCAACCGTGCCTGACCCACTCGGCGGCCCGGCTGGTCTCCCGCGAGGCGCTCGCGGCGGGAGCCGGTACACCCGTCGCGGGGCCCGAATGGTCGATGACCACCGGCACCACGCCGCACCAGGAACTCGCCGCCTGGGCCGACCTGATCCTGGTCGCCCCCGCCACCACCAACTTCGTCGCCAAGTGCGCCCTGGGCATCCCCGACAACCTGGCCCTGAGCATCGTGAACGGCAGCACCTGCCCGGTGGTCGTCGCCCCGTCGCTGCCGGAAGCGGCGGTGACCCGCCCATCCGTCAAACGCAACCTCGAACTCCTGGCCGAGGAAGGCCACTACGTGGTCCCGACCACCGAGGGCCACTCGATCTCCACCGGGCGGACGGGCGCGGGCGCGATGGCCGACCTGCCCACGATCCTGCGCTTCACGGCGTCGCTCCTGTGACGACGACCCCCGCACACCCACCCCCTCCGGCGGGGTCGGCGGACCGCGTGACCCGGGCGGCTGCCGGGCGACCCGCCTATCCTGCGGCGGCGCGGGGGGACACGGTCGACGACGTGTTCGGGCGTCGGGTACCCGATCCGTATCGGGCGCTGGAGGACAACGCCGAACCGGGGACCCGGGATTGGGCGGCGGCGCAGGATCGGCTGTTCGTCACGCAGCGCCGGCGATGGGGCGATCCGTTCGCCCGTCGGCTGGCCGAGCTGTACGCGGCCGAGTCCGTGATGGTGCCGGTCTGGTACGGGCAACGGCTCTTCCGGATGCGGCACTTCGCGGGCGCCGAGCACGAGGTGTTGTGTACGGCGGCGCCCGGCGAGCCGGAGCGGGTACTGTTCGACCCGGCGGTGCTCGACCCGTCCGGGCGGACCACCCTGGACGCCTGGCAGCCCTCGCGCGACGGCACTTTGGTCGCCTGCCAGTTGTCCGTCGACGGCACCGAGCAGTGCGCGTTGCGGGTCCTGGACACCGCCGGCGGGACCTTCCTCGACGACCGGATCGAGGGCTGCCGGCGCTCACCGATCGCCTGGCTCCCGGGCGCGCGCGGCTTCTACCACACGCGCGGCGCCGAGCGCGGACTGTGGCTGCACCGACTCGGCGACCCGCCCGGCCGGGACCGGCCCATCGTCGGCGACGCGTCGCAGCGGGTGTACGACGTACGCCTGGACGCCACCGGTCGCAGGCTGATCGTCGTGCTCGCCGACGGACCCGGCCGCCCGGACCGACCGATGCTCGCCGACCTGGCCCAGGCTCCGCCCGAACGCCCGTCGCTGCGACCGGTGTTGCCGCCGGGCGTGGCCCGGACGCGAGCCGAGATGGGTCCGGACGGGCGGCTGTACCTGCTCACCGACCTGGACGCGCCGCGCCGCCGGTTGTGCATCGCCGATCCGGCCGATCCGCTGCGCACCCGCGCCGAGTTGATCGCGGAGGACCCGGAGGCGGTACTGACCGGCTTCGCCGTGCTCGACCGGGGCCACCTGCTGGTGCTGCGTACCCGGCAGGCCGTCGGCGAACTCGCGCTGCACCGCGCCGACTCCGGTGCACACGTCCGCGAGGTGGCCCTGCCCGGCGCGGGCACCATCACCGGCCTGTCCGTCCGCCCCGGCGGCCACGAGACCTGGGTCGGCTACACCGACCTGCTCACCCCGCCCACCACGCTGCGCCACGACGTCCGCACCGGATCGCCCGTCGACCCCACCGCGCCCACCCGGCCCCGCGCCCCGGTGCGCCGAGTTCACTACCGCAGCCCGGACGGGACCGACGTCGGCATGTTCCTGATCACCCCGCCCACCCGCGCCCCGGCCCGCCGCACCACCCCCCGCCCGACCCTGCTCACCGGCTACGGCGGCTTCGGCGTCAGCCTCGCCCCGACCTACCGACCCGACGTGCTCGCCTGGGTCGAGGCCGGCGGCGTCTACGCCATCGCCGCCGTGCGCGGCGGCGGCGAACGCGGCGCGGCCTGGCACCGCGCCGGCATGCGTGAACACAAGCAGAACAGCTTCGACGACTTCCACGCCGCCGCCGAGTGGCTGATCGAGCACGGCTGGACCACCCGGAGCCGGCTCGGCGCGGTCGGCGGTTCGAACGGCGGCCTGCTCGTCGGCGCCGCGCTGACCCAACGCCCGGACCTGTTCCGGGCGGTCGTGTGCCTGGGGCCGGTCCTCGACATGGTCCGCTACGAGCGGTTCGGCCTGGGCCGGCTGTGGCGCGCGGAATACGGCAGCAGTGCCGATCCGAACGAGGCGGCGTGGTTGCTCGACTACTCCCCGTATCATCGGGTGCGAACGGGCACCGCCTACCCGGCCGCGCTGTTCGCCGTCTTCGAGGGGGACACCCGGGTGGATCCGGCCCACGCCCGCAAGATGTGCGCGGCGCTGCAACACGCCACCACGTCCACCCGGCCGATCCTGCTGCGCCGCGAACACGGCGCCGGTCACGGCAACCGAGCGGTGAGTCGGATGGTCGCCCTCGACGCCGACACGCTGGCTTTCCTGGCGCACCACCTCGATCCGGCCGACCCGGCGCCGGCCGCCGTCGCGTCGAGGGATCCGGCGGCGACCGGCGTGGACCCGACGGACCCGGAACCGACCGCCCCATGCTGAGGATTGCCCGCCGGACCATGCGCGGCCGGATCTCCGGATCCCTCGGCGCGTTGACCGGGGTGATCCTGTGCGCCGTGCTGACCACGGTGTGGGGCGTGCTGTTCGAGTCCGCGCTGCGCTGGGAGCCCGCCCCGGCCCGACTGGCCGGCACCGACGTGGTGGTCGACGGTGATCCCTGGGCCCGGCTGCACGAACCCGGCGGACGGCAGGCCCAGGTCGTCCTCGGCGAGGAACGCCGAATCCCCGCCCGGGTGTTCGACCGGGTGCGCGCGGTGCCCGGGGCGCGCGCGGTGATCGCCGACCGGCCGGTCTACGCCCAGCTCACCGACCGGGCGGGGCGGCCGATGGTCGGTCCGGACGACACTCCGGCCCGGGGACACGCCTGGTCCACCGCGCCGTTGACCCCGTTCGAGCTGACCGCCGGACAACCTCCGCACGCCTCGGGCGAACTGGTGGTCGAGCGAACGCTGGCCGCCCGAGCGAGTGTTCGCGTCGGCGACCGGGTCGACGTGCTGACCGCCGCCGGCTCTCGCCCGCACCTCGTGGTGGGGCTGGCCGGCCGACCCGGCGCGGCCGGCCTGCCGCGCGAGGCGTCGGTGTTCCTGGCCGCCGAGGAAGCGGCCGAACTCGCGCCTGACGGCGACCTGTTCACGATCGGTGTGCTGGCCGCCCCGGGGGTTTCGACGGCCGAGTTGGCCGGTCGGGTGACGGATGCGCTGCACGCGCCGGACATTCGGGTGGACACCGCCGATCTCCGGGTGTTGCGCGGTTCGGCGATCGGGGCGGCGGAGGATCACGACGCGGTCGAGGGACGAGACTTCGCGCTCGCGGTCTCGGCGTCCTTCGGGTCCGCGGCGGCGGTGTTCGCGATGTTCGTGATCACCGGTCCGCTGCTCGTTTCGGTCGCCCGGCGGCGGCGCGAGATCGCGCTGCTGCGGGCGGTCGGCGCGACGGCCGGGCAGATCCGCCGAATGATCGCGGGCGAGGCGCTGATCCTGACCGCGGTCGGGGTGGCGCTCGGCGCGACCATCGGCCTGGCGAGCTGCGGTCGGGTGGCCGAACTCTTCCGCCGCGCGGGCGTGTTGCCCGACCGCCTGGAGGTGACCCGGGGTCCGCTGCCGGTCCTTGCCGCACTGCTCCTGGGCCTGCTCGGAACCCAGCTCGCCGCGCTGTTCGCCGCGTTTCGTGCCGCGCGGATCAAGCCCGCCGAGGCGCTGCGCGAGGCCGCGCTGCGGCGTCCGCGCGGATCGATCCTGCGGATCGTGGCGGGCGTGCTGGTCGCGGCGCTGGGCGGGGTGCTGGTGGCGCGCTCGATACGGTCGGGGAACGAGCCTTCGGTGCCGGAACTGTTCGCCCAGGTCGCCGTGTTGCTGGCCGCCGCCGCCCTGGTCGGCCCGTTGCTGATGCGGGTGATGGTGCGTCCGATCGGCGCGTGCGCCGCGCGGTTGGGCGGATCGGCGGGTCGGCTGGCGCGCGCGTCGTTGTCCGCCGACACCCGGGTGCTGTCCTCGATGGTGGTGCCGCCGGCCGTGATCATCGCGTTGACCGGCACGGTCGTGCTGAGCGGGGTGACGCTGGAGGACGAGGGCGCCCGGCAGACCCGGGCCCGGCTGGTCGCCGATCGGGTGTTGGTGGCGGAGGGTGCACGCGGGCTGCCGTTCGAGGTGGCGCGGCGGGCGCGGACGCTGCCCGGGGTCGTCGCCGTCACGCCCATGGTGGGCACCGACGTGGTGGTGCGGCACGGCAGTGCGGTGGGCGATCTGCTGGACCGGGTCCCGGCGCGCGGGCTCGACCCGGGCGGGTCGGCCGCGACGTTGGATCCCGGCGTGCGCGAGGGGTTGCCGGCGGAGTTGGTCGGGGACGCGGTCGCGGTTTCCCGGGACAAGGCGAACGCGTACGGCTGGCGGGTCGGCGACCGGGTGGAGGTGACCTTCGGCGACGGGTCGCCGGCGATGTTGCGGGTGGTCGCGGTGTACGAGCGGTCGCTGGGCTTCGCCGACCTGCTGCTGCCCCGGGAGTCGGTGGCGCGGCACGTGGACGACGCGCTGGACGAGGAGGTGCTGGTGGCGACCGCGCCGGGCCCGGCCGGCGCCGGCGCGCGAGCCGCACTGGACGAACTGGCGCACGAGTTCCCGACGGTGCGCGCGCTCGATCGGGACCGGGCGGCCGAACGGGCGCACGTGGTGGCCGCGTTCGACACCAGGGGCCGCTACCTGCTCCTGGGCTCGCTGATCGCGTTCGCCGCCGCCGGCACCGTCACCGCGTCGTTCACCAGGGCCGCCGGGCGGGGCCGCGAACTGGCGCTGCTGCGTCTGCTCGGCGCCACACGCGGACAGATGTTGCGGATGGTGGGCCTGGAATGGGTCGCGGTGTCGGTGTCGGCCGGCGTGCTGGGGGCGGGAGTCGCCGCCGTGCCGTTGGCCGGGTTCAGCGACGGGGCCACGGGGGACCCGTGGCCGTCGACTCCCCTGCCGGTGCTGTCGGGCGTCCTGGTGGCCGGCGCGCTGCTGGTGCTGCTGTCCCAGGCGTTCCCGGCGGCCTGCGTGCTGCGGGCCGATCCGCTTACGGCCGAGCAGAGCGAATAGCAGGCCGACATCGTTTCGTCGGGACTTCCCAGAGGGGTCTGCTGTTCCCCGTTACGCCGGCGAAGACGGTCACCAACTCGCCGGCGAGAATTCGCTCCTGCAGTCGGCGCAACATCTGCGAGGGCTCCAGACCCATCTCCTTGGCCAACAGGACCCGAATCGAATCGTAGGCCGCCAACGCTTCCCCCTGCCGTCCGGAAAGGTGCAAAGCCTGAATCTGATACACCCTCAGATATTCATGGAACGGATGATTCCGAATAGCTTCCGTGCAGGCATTTATTACCGTCGAGTAGTTTCCTGCGGCGGTCTCCAACTCCAGCCACTCCTGAATGATGGCCAGCCGAATCTCTTCCAGGTGAACTGATTCGGCATATATGGCGGGCATCGAGAGCAGATCCGCCAGGGCGGGACCGCGCCAATGTATTAGTGCGGCCCGGAAAAGATCCGCCGCCTGCCTGGTGTCGCCGCAGGCGCGCACCGATCGGGCGGTGCGCACCTGCTCCTCGAACCGGTCGAGGTCCAACTCGCCGCCCTGCAACGCGATCAGGTAGCCGGACGGTTCGCGCAACAGCCGCCCCGGCGCCCCCAGCCGGGTCAGCAGCTTCCGCAGGTGCCAGATGTAGACCTGGATGTTCTTGGCGGCGCTGCGCGGCGGCCCTTCGTCCCACAGCGCCTCCACCAGTCGATCGACCGAAACCGGGCTGCCGCGATGACAGGCCAGTAAGGCGAGCAGGATGCGCTGCTTGCACGAACCGATCCGGACGGCGCCGCCGTCGGCGTATATCTGGACCGGCCCGAGAATTCGAACCTCCATGGATGCCCCCGTTCCCATCGACCTGCCGAGATCGCCGAGATATCGATCAAGGAAGTCGATCAACGACATTTTTGCTGCTCGGCATATGGCTCAGCCTCTGGGACCGTACGCACGCGGGGCGCTCGCCGTCAACAGAACCCGTCCTTCGATGTGGTAAAGCCGCGAGGCGGTGATCACCGACCATTTGCGAATTGCGGATATCGGCAATGCGCATGTATTTTCCGCGACCGTCTAGTGAAGATCGCCGGCACCTGCGCAAAACAATCACCGAGGCGTTCGGCGCTGCTCCTCGGTACCACCCGCGCCCGTCGTCACACGCACACACCCACCCGTCGGGACAGTGCACATCGTGCACCGCCGGTCGACCGGGCGAGGGTCTCCCGGACCGCCCCGCGCAGCCGCTCCGCCGACCGACTCGCGGTCGGGGACTGGTAGTTTCGCCTACGCACGGTCGGCCATCGTTGTCACCACGGCCGCCGAAAAGGCTGTCCTGCCGAGCACGGGGGCTGGACCGGTGGACCGGACGGGAGCCTGTCGTGACCACGGCACTGATCATCGGCGACATCCAGCAGGGCATCACGAGCGGCTACCCGTTCGCCAAGCGGGTCGTGCCACCGCTCACCGAACTGCTGCCACGTGCCCGCGCGGCCGGTGTCCTGGTGGTGTTCGTGCACTTCGCCCTCCGGGCCAACGGGCGCGACCTGCCGCCGGGCAACGCCCTCCTCAGGACGTTCCACGAAGCCGGGGACACCTTCCACGAGGGCTCGGCCGGAACCGGGATCGCGCTGCCGGTCGCGGCCGAGGACGTCGTCGTGGTGAAACGCCGGGCCAGTGCGTTCGCCGGCACCGATCTCGACCTCGTGCTCCGCGCGGGCGGCGTCGACACCCTCGCGATCGCCGGAGTCGCAACCGGCGCGATGGTGGCCGCGACGTGCTACGACGCGGCGGACCGTGACTACCGGGTGACCGTCCTGCGCGACGGCTGCGCCGACGGTGACGCGGCCATCCATGAATTCTTCGTGGACGCGGTCTTCCCCAGCCGGGGATTCGAGGTCGTAACCTGCGCCGATTGGCCGCTGCGCCCCGCTCCTTCGGCGACAGCGGGAGCCGGCGCAGTCTAGGCCGATCGCGAACGCGATGCCGGGCCCGACGAGCGGCCGACGCGACGGCGGGCTACCGGAAGGGCCGACGCCGACGCTCGTGGCCGACCCATCCGGGCCCGTGGGACCGCGGCTGGAACGCCACGGGGGAGGTGCGGGCGCCTTCCGCTTCCGCGGGACTGGGCGAGTGAGGTACGCGGGCGCGGTTCACCGGACGGGTTCGCCGGATCACCGGGCTCGGTCAGATCACCAGGCTCAGCAGCGCCGCGACCGCGAAGCCCGCGATCGACAGGACGGTTTCCAGGACCGTCCACGACTTGAGGGTGTCGCGCTCCGAGATGCCGAAGTACTTGGCGACCATCCAGAACCCGCCGTCGTTGACGTGCGAGGCGAAGATCGAGCCTGCCGAGATCGCCATGACGATCAGGGCGAGGTGGGCCTGCGACATGTCCTGACCCTCGACCAGCGGCACCACGATGCCCGAGGTGGCGACGATGGCGACGGTCGCCGAACCCTGGGCGACGCGCAGCACGACCGAGATCAGCCACGCGAGGACGATGACCGGGAGGCCGACGTTGTCGAAGGTCGTCGCGAGCGCGTTGGCGATACCGGACGCCTTGAGGACCGCGCCGAAGACCCCGCCCGCGCCCACGACCAGCAGGATGTTGCCGACCGGCTTGAGCGAAGCGGTCGACACCGTTTCGAGGGACTTGCGGGACCAGCCCCGGCGGATGCCCAGCAGGTAGTACGCGAGGAACAGCGCGATCGTCAGGGCGACGAAGGGGTTGCCGAAGAACTCGATGACCGAACGCCCGGTCGACGGGTCGAAGGCGATCGAGGAGAACGTCGCACCCAGGATCAGGATGAGCGGCGTGCCGATGATGGCGAGGACCGTACCGAGGGCGACGGGCTTCTCGGGCGGCTTGATGCCCGAGGCGGCCTGCTCGGCGGCGACCGCGGCCTTCGCCTCCGCGGCGGCCTCGACCATGTCGTGCGGGACGTCGACGAAGATGCGCTTGCCGATCCACGCGGCGTACGCCCAGGCCGCCAGCACGGCGGGGATGCCCACGACGACGCCCATCAGGATGACCCAGCCGAGCGAGACGTCGAACAGACCCGCGGCGGCCACGGGGCCGGGGTGCGGCGGCAGGAACGCGTGGGTCATCGACAGACCGGCCAGCAGGGGCATCGCGTACAACAGGATCGACTTGCCGGAGCGCTTGGCGGCGGCGTAGACGATCGGCGCCAGCACGAAGATGCCGACGTCGAAGAAGACCGGGATACCGAAGATGAGGCCGGTCAGACCCATCGCGAGCGGCGCGCGCTTCTCGCCGAAGAGGTTCAGCAGACGCGTGCTGAGCACCTCGGCGCCGCCGGACACCTCCAGGATCGCGCCGAGCATCGTGCCCAGCCCGATGATGATCGCCACATGGCCGAGAATGCCGCCCATGCCCGACTCGATGACCGAGACGGCGGCGGACTTCTGGACGGTACCGAAGAGCTCGGTGACGGACAGGCCCGCGCCGAGGCCGACGGCTATGGAGACCGCGAGCAGCGCGACGAAGGGCTGGAGCCTGATCTTGATGATCAGGTAGAGCAGGAGGGCGATGCCGAGCGTCGCGACGGTCAGCAGGGCGGCCGTGCCGTCGAACAGGAGGAGCAGACCGCCGGTGTGCGGTGGGGTCTTCGGGGGCGGCGTCGAAGCCGGCAGCGTGAGCAGCACGGAGTGAACCTCATGGTTTCCGGACGCGTTGGGGCAAGGGGGGACCGCGGCACGGCGCCATGGGGGAGCAGAGCGCCGTGCCTTGGGGGACGAACGGGAGGATACGGGGCAAGGGGTCTCAGCCGAGAACGGCCAGCGCGTCGATCTCGATGAGCAGACCCGCGGGAAGGCCGACGTACACGGTGGTACGGGCGGAGGCGGGGGCGGTCAGGCCCTGCTCCTCGAAGTACGCGTTGTAGATCGCGTTCATTTCGGCGAAGTGGCCGGTGTCGGTCAGGTAGACGCGCATCATCATCACGTCGTCCCAGCTCGCGCCGCCCTCCTCCAGGATCGCCTTGACGTTGGCGAAGGTCTGGAGGGTCTGCTCGCGCAGGGTCGGGCCGGCGGGGGTGGGTGCCTGGCCTTCGACGGCCGGGAGGAAGCCGACCTGGCCGGCGACCTGGAGGATGTTGCCCTTGCGCACACCGTGGGAGAACTTGGCGGGCGGCGCGGTGTGGGTGGCGGGGGTGATCGCGATCTTTTCGAGCTTGTCGGTCATCGGCGTGCCTTCTCGGTGGGGGTGGTGATCGCGCTGCGATCGTGGTGGTCGTGTGGCGGCCGTACTGCGGTCGCACCGCGGTCCGGCCGCGATCACACGATGGTCGTGCGGTGACCGGGCGGTCATCGTGGGGGATGGGCGGTACCCGAGTACTCCCGCGTGATGGCGTCGGCGGTGCGGCGTACCAGCGGGAGCAGGGCCAGGAGTTCCTCGGCGGTGACGACGACATTCGGCGCGGAGACCGACATGGCGGCGACGACCAGTCCGTCCGCACCGCGAACAGGGGCCGCGATGCAGTTGATGGACTCCTCGTGGCCACCGAGGTCGGTGGCCCAGCCCTGTTCGCGGACGGTCGCCAGTTCCCGGAGGAACGCGGCGGCGTTCGGTATCGAACGGGACGTGTACATGGGGTATTCGAGCTTCTCGGCGACGGCGCGCCGTTCGGGCTCGGGCAGGTCGCCGAGGAGCAGCTTGGCGACGGCGGCGACGGTGATCGCGACCGGTTTGCCGACCCGCGAGTACATCCGTACCGGGTAGCGGCTCTCGACCTTGTCGATGTAGAGGACCTCGTGCTCCTCGTACACCGCGAGGTGCACGGTGTGCCCGCACTGCTCGTTGAGCGCGACCAGGTGCGGATGCGCGATCTCGCGGACGTCGAGGTTCTCGACGGCCTCCTGGGCCAGTGCGAACAGGCGCGCGCCGAGGCGGTAGCGCTGGTCCTGCTGGCGATAGACGAGGCCGTGCTCGTGCAGGGTGCGGAGCAGGCGCAGCGCGGTGGACTTGTGGACGCCGAGGCGCTCGGCGACCTGTCCGAGGTCGGCGGGCCCCTGGGCCAGCAGCGGCAGGATGCTCAGGGCTCGGTCGACGGTCTGGCTCATGGGGTGCATACCTCCTGGTCCGCCCCGGTGGCGGTGGCGTGGGCCTGGGTCCAGCCGGGGCCGAGACGCAGTCTGCCCCAGGCCCCGTCGTCGAGGTCGGCCAAGCGGTCGGCCACGGCGCGCGGCGGCGGGACGGCGAGGTCGCCCGCGACGGTGAGTGCGGCGGCGGCCATGAGGTGGCCGTGGCGGATGCGCCGGCGTACCGGAAGGCCCCGCAGGGTCGCGGAGAGGAACCCGGCCGCGAAGGCGTCGCCCGCACCGACCGGGGCGGCGATGTCGACGGTGAGGGCCGGTACGAAGACCGACGGTCCGTCGTCGGTGAACACGGTGGCGCCCGCGCCGCCCTGCTTGACGACGACCACGCCCGGCTCGGGGAGCGCGGCCCGAATCGCGTGCGCGCCGCGAATGTTCCACGCGGCCTCGGCCTCGTCCTCCCCGACGAATACCAGGTCGGCGCCGCGGGCCAGATCGAGCAGGACGGCGGGTCCGGCGGCCACGCTCCCGCGCTCGTCCCAGAGGTTCACGCGGTAGTTGACGTCGAAGGAGACGAGCGGCCGACCGGGCCGGCGGCGGGTCGCCTCGGCCAGGAGCGCGAGGCAGTCGTCGGAGAGGGCGGCGGTGATGCCCGAGACGTGCAGGACGCGTCCCGACCACAGGTCGCGGTCGGGGATGAGGCGGGGGGACATGGCGGAGGCCGCGGAGCCGGCGCGGTAGTAGAGGACTTCGGCGACGGGTTCGGCGATCGGGTCCGCGATGGGTTCGGCCGCGGTGACGACCGCGACGGCGGCGGGTACGACCGCGGCCGTCGCCGCGGTGTCCGGCGTGGCCCGGTCGCCGTCCCCGGTGGCCCGCTCGCCCGCCGTACGGAAGTAGATGCCGGTCGGCCGGAGCGGGTCGCGCTGGACGGCCGACGTGTCGACCCCGTACGCCGCGATCGCCGCGACGAGGTGGTCGCCGAATCCGTCGGAGCCGACCCGGCTGAGCCAGCGCGTGCGGTGCCCGGCCGCGGCCAGCGCGCACGCCACATTGGACTCGGCGCCGCCTATGCCGCGCTCGAAGGACGGAACATCGGCGAGGCGGCCGGGGCGTGAGGGCAGGAACGTGACCATGGACTCGCCAAGGCAGACGACGTCGACGGTTCCCGGTGTAGTCACGCTCACGATTGCTCGAACTCCCGGTTCATCGGTTCGTCATGCTCGTCAAGAGCATCGGGACATAAAGGATGTAAAGAACAGTAAGGACAGTAAGAGCAGCAAGGACATCGAGTCCGCTAAGACCATCGAGGACATCGAGGACGCCAGGATCGTCGAGCGGTCGCCGCCGTCTCGCCGACGGCCGCGTGACGCCGACCATTGACCCGGCGTTGGCTCGGATGTTAGACAACGCCGAGCGATATACGCAATGGGCGTTGCACAGGATGCAACGATGATGTCAGGAGGCTCCCATGGCTGCCGACAACGCGGTCGGCCGGCTCGCCGGGCTCGCGGACGAGCGTGTCGACCACCGCTTCAAGGCCCTGCCACCGGACGCCGAGGGCCTGACCGTCGGCGAGCTGGCCGCCGAGCGCCGCAACCTCTTCACCGGCGGCTTCACCACACCGGTCCTGGCCCTGTCCGCCGAATCCGTCGAGCACAACCTGGCCCTGATGGAGACGTACGCGCAGCGGCACGGCCTGGCCTTCGCCCCGCACGGCAAGACGTCGATGGCCCCGCGGTTGTTCGCCCGCCAACTCGAACACGGCGCGTGGGGCATCACCGTGGCCGTCCCGCACCAGGCGCGCGTGGCCCGCGCGTTCGGCGTCTCGCGCATCTTCCTCGCCAACGAGGTGGTGGACGCGCCGGCGCTGCGCTGGTTGGCCGGGGAACTCGACGCGGACCCGGACTTCCGCTTCCTCTGCTACGTCGACTCCGTGCGCGGCGTCGAATTGATGGACGCCGCCCTGCGTGCCGCCGAGGCCCGTCGCCCGCTCGACGTGGTCGTCGAACTCGCGGCCGGCGAGGGCGCCCGCACCGGAGCCCGCACCGAGAGCGAGTGCGCCGAGATCGCCGACGCGGTCGCCGCCTCCCCGGTGCTGCGCCTGGTGGGCGTCGCTGGCTACGAGGGCGAGGTGCCGCAGGCCGACGGCGACCGGGTGCGCACCTGGCTGCGCCGACTGACGTCCCTGGCCGCCGACTTCGACAGGCAGGGCTGCTTCGAGCAGCTCGACGAGATCGTGGTCAGCGCGGGTGGAAGCGCCTGGTTCGACGCGGTGGCCGACGTCTTCGCCGAGCTTCCCGAGCTGTCCCGCCCGGTCCTGAAACTGCTGCGCTCCGGAGCGTATGTCTCGCACGACGACGGCCACTACCGGCACCTCACGCCGTTCAACCGGGTCCCCGACGAAGGCGCCCTCCAGCCGGCCTTCCGCCTGTGGGCCCAGGTCGTCTCCCGTCCGTCCCCCACGCAGGCGTTCGTCAACGCCGGCAAGCGCGACGCCGCATACGACCTCGACCTGCCCGAGGCACACGTCGTGCGTTCCGCGCGCGACGGCTCGGTGCGCCCCGCCACCGGCATCACCGTCTCCGGCCTCTCCGACCAGCACGGCTGGGTCACCACCGACGCGGGCGCCGAGCTGGAGGTCGGCGACTGGCTCGGCATGGGCCTGTCGCACCCCTGCACGTCCTTCGACAAATGGCAGTTGATCCCGTTGGTGGCAGCCGACGGCACCGTGACCGACTACATCCGCACCCTGTTCTAGGAGCCGTCGCATGGACCTCGTCATTCGCGATGCACGCGTCGTCGACGGCGCCGGTGGTGCGTCCTACCGGGCCGATGTGGGTCTGGACGGCGGCCGGATCAGCGAGATTCGGCGGGCGGGCGGCCCCCGGCTCTCCGGTCGGCGCACCCTGGACGCGGGCGGCCTCGCGCTCTCGCCCGGCTTCATCGACATGCACGCGCACAGCGACCTCGCCTTGCTGCGCGACCCCGATCACCGCGCCAAGGCCGCCCAGGGCGTGACGCTCGAAGTCCTGGGCCAGGACGGGCTGTCGTACGCCCCCGTCGACGACCGCACGCTCGCCGAGGTGCGCAGGTCGATCACCGGCTGGAACGGCGACGGCTCCGACATCGACTTCGACTGGCGCACCGTCGGCGGCTACCTCGACCGCCTCGACCGGAACTTCGACGGACAGGGCATCGCGGTCAACGCGGCATACCTCATCCCGCAGGGCACACTCCGCATGTACGCCATGGGTTGGGACGACCGCCCCGCGACCGACACCGAACTCGCCCGGATGAAACGGCTCGTCGCCGAGGGCATGGAACAGGGCGCGGTCGGCATGTCGTCCGGACTCACCTACACGCCCGGCATGTACGCGGACGACGCCGAACTCACCGAACTGTGCCGCGTCGTCGCCCGATACGACGGCTACTACTGCCCGCACCACCGCTCGTACGGAGCCGGGGCGTTGCAGGCGTACGAGGAGATGGTGCACCTCACCAAGGCGGCCGGCTGCGCGCTCCACCTCGCCCACGCCACCATGAACTTCGGCGTGAACAAGGGCAGGGCCCCCGATCTCCTGGCCCTGCTCGACTCCGCCCTGGACGACGGCTGCGACATCTCGCTCGACACGTATCCCTACACCCCCGGCTGTACGACGCTCGTTGCCGTGCTGCCGAGTTGGGCGAGCGAAGGCGGTCCCGAGTCGACCCTGGCCCGCCTCCGGGACGACGCCACCGCCGCGAAGATCCGCCACCACCTGGAGGAGATCGGCTCGGACGGTTGCCACGGTGTCCCCATCGAGTGGGACACGATCGAGATGTCCGGCATCTCCGAACCGGGCCTTGCGGACTACGTGGGCAAGACGGTCGCCCGCAGCGCGATCGAGCGCGGCGAGGAGCCGTGGGTCACCGCCCGACGCCTGCTCGTCGACGACCGACTCGGCTCGACGATCCTCCAACACGTCGGCCACGAGGAGAACGTCCGGCAGATCATGCGCCACCGGATCCACACCGGCGGCAGCGACGGAATCCTGCAAGGAGACAAGCCACACCCGCGCGCGTACGGCACCTTCCCGCAGTACCTCGGCCGCTACGTCCGGGAGTTGGGGATCCTGAGCCTGGAAGAGTGCGTGGCGCACCTGACTTCGCGCCCGGCGGCCCGACTGCGCCTGTCCGACCGGGGTTTGGTCCGCGAGGGATACCGCGCCGACCTGGTCCTCTTCGACCCGGACACGGTCGCGGCCGGCTCGACGTTCGAAAACCCGCGCACCCTGCCCGTCGGCATCCCACACGTCCTGATCGACGGCCGATTCGTCATCGAGGACGGCCACCGCACGAACGTCCTCGCGGGCAAGGCAATCCGCCGGACGACCATGGCTTAGCCCGGGGGCCGACGGGGCCGAGGCCGCGCCGCCGCGATCGACTCGGTCGAAGCGCCGTCGCGCGGGCCCTTGACTTTCCCATCGGGAAAGTAGGACTCTTACTTTCCCGATGGGAAAGTGAGGTTCCGTCATGACGAACACCGCTCCGGAGCAGGCCCGTGCCGCGCTGGATGCCGTCGACCGTGCCCGGCGCCAGGTGGCCGACCAGGTCGGTCTGCCGCGCGGCTACTGGTGGGTGATGGCGGCCGGCTGGCTCGGGTTGGGTGTGCTCGGCAGCGTGTCGCCGTGGCTGGGCGGGACCGCGGCCGCGGTTTTCGGCGCCGGGCACGGGACGCTCGCGTCCCGTCTGCTGGCCGGCCGCCGGCGCACGGACGGACTGCGGGTCAGCGCGGCCGTCGCCGGGCGTCGCACCCCCGTGGTCGTGGTCGGCATGTTGGTCGGGCTCGTCGGCGTCACCGTCCTGGCCGCTCTCGCGCTGCACGCCGACGGCGCCGAGCACGCCAGTATCTGGGCGGCGGTACTGGTCGCGGCCGTCATCGGCTTCGGCGGACCGGACATCCTGCGCGTCCTGCGCCGTTGGGCGCGGGCATGACGAAGGCACGGTTCGACGAGCTGATCCACCCCAGCACCCGGCTGACGCTGGTGGCGACCCTGGCGGCGGCCGACTGGGCGGAGTTCGCCTTTCTCAAGGAGCAGTTGGGGTTGTCGGAATCGGCGCTGTCCAAGCAACTCGCCACTCTGGAGGAAGCCGGGTACGTGGCCACGGAGCGCCGCCCGAGCGGCGGCCGCCGCAAGGTGCGCGCCCGCCTGACCACCGCCGGCCGGGACGCCTTCGACGGCCACGTCGCGGCACTCCAGGCCATCGTCACCGGCGCCACCACCCCCGCCGAAAGCCCCGCAGCCCGGTCCTGAGGCGGGCGCCGGGGCCGAGCCTGCGGGGCTGATCCGACGGGAGACGAGTTCGGGCGTCCCGGATCCCATGGGCCGGCCGTGCAGGGGGCGGGGCCGAAGTCAGTGGTTGCCGGCGGCGTGCGGTGGTGGGGGACTGTGCCGTCGGTGCCATGGGCGGCGGGACGGGGGCTTGGAATCCGGGGCGGCGGGGGCGGTGATGCGGGCCCGGGCGATCAGTTCCAGCGTGATCGCGGTGGCGACGGCTTGTACGGCCATCAGGGCGACGAGGACGAAGAGTTGTACCGCGCCGGCCGTGATCGGGTCGGCCCCGCCGAGCAGCATGCCGACGAATGCGCCCGGCAGGGTGACCAGGCCCACGGTGCGGGTCTGGTCCAGACCGGGGACGAGTGCCTCCGAGGCGGCCGGGCGGGCGATCTCGATTCTGGCGTCCCGTTCGAGCATGCCCAGTGCGAGGGCGGCCTCGACCTCGCCGTGACGCAGTCGCAGCACCGCCAGGCTCTGTCGGCCGGCCAGGACGGTCGCGGTGAGCGCGCCGCCGATGAGGATTCCGGTGATCGGGATGAGGGTGATGCCGCGGGGCGGGACGAGGCCGGTCGCCAGGAGCAGCCCGACGAGGGGCAGCACACCCGCGGCGATGGGGACGGCCGTCCACCACCACGTGCGGTCGGGGGTGATTCTGCGACCCGCGGTGCGCACGGCGACCGCGAACATCACGAACAGGAAGGCCGGAAGGCCCGCGGGCGCATGCGCCAACCAGCCGATGGCGGCGGAGACGGCCGCGAGTTGGAGGGCGGCCCGGATGCCCGCGAAGAGCACCTCCCTGGCCCGGCCGGCGTCCTGATCGGGTGACAGGCGGCACACCGCGACCACGGTGACGGCGGCGGCGAGCAGCAGCGCCAGGACCCAGCCGAGGGCCGCGTCGACGGGCAGCAGGGCGGCCGAGGCCGAGTTCATGGGATCACCGTAGTACCGATCACCGAACCCCCTGCCGCGGCTGCCCGCTCGGACACGACGGCCGCCCCGGGTCGGCTACGTGGCTGCGGCGACGGCCGGCCCGGCCGCCCGGCGGTCGAGGGCGGCGGTGAACGCGCGCAGGAGCAACGCGGCGGTGGCGGCGAGTCCGGCGAGCAGGCCGAGCCACAGGCCGAGGGTGTCCCCGCCGAACCCGAACGCGAACAGGCACGACGCGGGCAGGCCGATCGCCCAGTAGCCGACGAGCGTGACGCGGAAGCCGGTTCGGGTGTCGTCGAGGCCGCGCAGGAGTCCGACGCCGATGTTCTGCGCGCAGTCGAAGAACTGCAGGACGGCGGCGACGACCAGCAGCCGGGTGGCGATCGTGCGGGCGTCGCCGGCGGAGGAGTCCAGGAACGGGGCGAGGACCAGGTGCGGGAGCGCCAGGTACACGACGCCGACCGCGGCCATCACGCACGCCGCGCAGCCGAGCGCGGTGCGCATCAGGCGGCGGGCACGAACGAGTTCGCCGAGGGTGATCTCGCGGCTGACGTTGATCGACGCGGCGTGGGAGAGGCCGACGGCGACCTGGAAGACGATGTACACCAGTTGGTTGACCGCGGTGTGGGCGGCGAGGGCGGCGGGCCCGAACGATCCGGCCATCAAGGCGGTGAAGAAGAAGAACCCGGCCTCGGAGCCGTAGGTAGCGGCGATCGGCACGCCCAGTCCGACCAGGCGCCGCACGGCGACGCGGTCCGCCTTGGCGGGGTTCAGGGCCAGCAGCGGCGCGAGTTCGCGATCGCGGCGGGCAGCGGCGTACAGGGCCAGGAAGGTCAGGAAGTAGACCCCCGACGTCGCGGCGCCGATCCCGACCAGCCCGGCCTCGGGCAGGATCCAGGTGCCGTGCACGAGGGCCCAGTTCAATCCCGCGTTGACGGCGACGGAGGCGAGCGTGATGCGCAGGAGCGCCTGGGGACGGCGCATGCCGACCGTGAACTGGCGCACCGCCTGGAACCACAGGCACGGCAACAGACCGGGGGCGAGGGCGGCGAGCATGTGCTGCGCGCGGCGGGCGACGTCGTGGTCCTGGCCGAGCAACGGAAGCGCCTGACCGACGCCGAGCATCAGCACCGCGCCGATCAGGCCCGCGCCGGTGGCGACGGCCATGGCGGCGCGCACGACGCCGCGCACCTCCTCGCGCGCGGCGTCCGCCGTCCCGGGTTCGCCCGCCCCGGCGTCCGCGGTGCCCGGCGTGGTCGGGCCCGCGGCGTCGGCGGCGCGCTCGGCCCGCGCGGCGGCCGCGGCGACCTGGTTGCCGACGGAGGTGACCAAGCCCACGCCCATGGTGCGCACCTGGTTGAACACGACGATCGCCAGTCCGCCTGCCGCGAGTTCCTCGGTGCCGAGCAGGCCCATCATCACGGTGTCGGTGGTGGTCAGCGCGACCTGGGCGAGTTGGGTGAGGATCAGCGGGACCGCGAGCACGGCCAGGGCGCGGCCGTCGCGGAGGAAGGTCGTGGACATCGTGCGCAGCGGCTCCTCGGGATCGGGCAGGGCACCGTAGCAGTCGAGTTCCACGCCGTCGGAGCGCGGTCGGGCGGGCGACCGCGAACACGGTGCGCTACCGTCTGCGGTCTTGCGCTGTCAGTCGAAATTAGGATAGGCACACCTAATCCAACTGTGCCGGATCGAAGAACGAGGACGCACCGTGTACGTGAACAGGCGCCAAGTACTGATGACCGCCGGCGGACTCGGGGCGGCAACCCTCGTCGGATGCTCGTCCCAGAGCGGCGGCGCCCCGGCGCCGCAGACCACCGGCGGCACCCCGAAGAAGGGCGGCACGCTTCGCGTCGGCGCGCTGGGCCGGGCCGGGGCGATCACCCGCGACCCGCACGGCACGCAGAGCAACGAGAGCGACTACCTGGTCCTGTCCCTCGTGTTCGACACGCTGACCGTCCCCGCCGGCCGGCCCAACACCGCGCCCCGCCTGGCCGCGTCGTGGGAGTCCACCCCCGACCTGAAGACCTGGCGCTTCAAGATCGCCCCCGGCGCCGCCTTCCACGACGGCAGCCCGGTCACCGCCGCCGACGTCGTCTGGTCGCTGCGGCGCCTGCGCGGCACCAAGTCCGGCGCCTCGCGCCTGCCCGGCATCCAGGCCGAGAACATCACCGCCGACGGCGACGGCACCGTGGTCCTGGTGTCCGACTACCCCAACGCCGAACTGCCGCTGCTGACCCGCCTCAGCAGCTTCATCCTCAAGAAGGACACCCCCGACAACGCGCTGGACAAGGCCCCCGGCACCGGCCCGTTCAAACTCGACTGGTACCGCAACGGCAACGCCCGCCTGGTCCGCAACGAGAAGTGGTACGGCGGCGAAGTCCTGCTCGACGCGGTCGAGATCACCATGTTCGAGACGGCGCAGGCGATGTCCAACGCGATCCTCGCCGGCCAGATCGACCTGGCCTCCAACGTCGGCCCGGTGGCCGCGCGCATCGCCGAAACCCGCAAGGACCTGCGGGTGGTGCGCCGCGCCGACGACATGGCCATGCCGATCGTCATGCGCACCAAGGACGGCCCGTTCGCCGACCCCCGCGTGCGCGAGGCCCTGCGCCTGGTCGTCGACCGCGACGCCATGGTCAAGCAGGTCCTGTCCGGCTACGGCACCGTCGCCAACGACGTCATGGGCACCGGCGACCCGCGCTACGCCCGCGACCTGCCCCAGCGCAAGCGCGACCTGGCCCGGGCCGGGCAGCTCCTCGCCGAGGCGAACTTCGACCTCGGCAAGACCTACGACCTGATCACCACCGAGGACATCGCCGGACTCGCCGAGTCCGCCACGCTGTTCGCCAACCACGCCCGCGAAGCCGGCATCAGGATCAACGTGGTCAAGCAGGAGTCCGGCACCTTCTGGGACGCCACCTGGCTCAAGGGCACCCTCTACACCACCTACTGGGGCACCAACGACTCGGTGCTCTTCCTCGGGTCCAAGCTCATGGTCGGCGACGCCGGGCAGAACGAGGCCCAGTTCGCCGACCCGGCCTTCGACGACGCCTACCGCCGGGCGGTCGGCGCCGCCGACGAGGCCGGCCGCGCCGCCGCCCTCGTCGAGGTCCAGAAGATCCAGCACGAGCGCTCCGGATACCTGCTGTGGGGCATGGCCGACGGCATCGACGTCGCCGCGGCCAAGGTCCAGAACCTGCCCACCCTGGCCGGATACGGCCGCGTGCAACTGCAGAGCACGTGGCTGCGCTGACCCCAGGCGCGCCGGCGGCCGGGTCCACCGACCCGGCCGCCGCGGGCCCGCCCGTACCGCCGCGCCCCCGTGACGACTTCGCGCGCCGTGCCGGGCGGGCCGCGCTGCGCGCCGGTGCCGTGCTGCTGCGCCGCATCCTGGTGCTGGCCGCCCTGCTGGCAGTCGTGTTCGCCGCCGTCGAGATGCTCCCGGGAGACGCGGCCACCGCCACGGCCGAACGCGGCGACAGCGCCGCCGCCATCGCCGCCCGTCGCGAACACCTGGGCCTGGACCGGCCGTTGTGGGAGCGCTTCACGGACTGGATGACCGCACTACCGACCGGTGACCTGGGCACCTCCGCGCGTGGCGAGAAGGTCGCCGACCTGTTGCGCGACCCCTTCCCCAACACCCTGGCCCTGGCCGGCGCGGCGTTCGCCCTCACCGTCGCCGCGTCCCTCGCCCTCGGCTGCCTGGCGGCCGCGCGCCCCGGCAGGCGCACCGACCGGATGATCGGCCACACCGCCACCACCGCGTTCGCGGTCCCCGACTTCGTACTGGCCACCGGCCTGGTCCTGGTCCTGTCCCTGTGGACCGGCCTGCTGCCCGCGGTCACCGTCGCCGACGCGTCCGGCAAGCCCGCCGAATGGACCATGATGATCATGCCGGTACTCGCCCTCGCCGTCCCGCAGACCGGCTGGAACACCCGCATCGTCCGCGGCGCCCTCGCCGACCAGGCCGACGCCGCCCACGTCGAAGCCGCCCGCCTGGACGGCCTGTCCACCACCCGCGTCCTGCTGCGCCACGCGCTGCCCGGCGCACTTCCCGTGATCGCCACCGGCATCGCCACCTCGACGGGCATGCTCCTGGGCGGCGCCGTCGTCGTCGAGACCCTCTTCAACCACCCCGGCATCGGCACGGTCCTGGCCGGCGCGGTCGCCGGGCGCGACACCACCCTGATCGCCGGGTGTGTCGCCCTCGCGGGCGCCGCGATCACCCTCGTCCTCCTCGCCGCCGACCTCGTCCGCGCCAAGACCGTGGGAGCCGGCCGATGACCACCGCCTCCGCCTCGACCGACACCGCGACGCCCGCACCCGCCCGCCCGGGCCGGCACCCGCACCCGCGCCGCGCGCTCCTCCTGCTCCCGGCCGCGCTCTTCCTCGCCGTCGCCCTTGCCGGGCCCTGGCTCGCACCGCACCCCATCGACGCCCCGGTGACCGCCACCTACGCCGAGGCGGGCGACGGCGCCCTCCTCGGCGGTGACCAACTCGGCCGCGACGTGTGGTCCCGCCTGCTGGACGGCGGCACCGCGTTGATCGGCTGCGCCTTCCTCATCGGCGCCGCCGTCACCGCGACCGCGGCCCTGCTCGGCTGCCTCGCGGCACTGCGCCCACGCGCGGGTCGTGTCCTCGAACGCGCCGCCGACGTCGCCATCCTCCTGCCTTCCGTCCTGGGCATCATGCTCGTCGCGCTCGCCTGGCCGGACGGCGGACGCTGGGCCGTCATCGGGGCGGCCATCGTCCTGGGCATCCCGTTCGCGGTCCGCGTGATCGCCGCGGCAGCCGCGCCGCTCGCCGCCGCCGGGTACGTCGAAGCCGCCCTGATGCGCGGCGAATCCAGCCTCTCCATCACCGTCCGCGAACTCCTGCCCAACCTCCGCGGCACCGTGGCGGCCCTGTTCGGACTGCGCTTCGTGGAGGCCGTCTACATCATCTCCACGGCCGCGTTCCTCCAGATCGGCCCGCAGCCACCCGAAGCCGACTGGGCGCTGATGATCCGCGAGAACGCCCCCGGCATCCTCCTCAACCCGTGGGCCGTCCTGGCCCCCAGCGCCGCCGTCGCCCTCCTCGCGATCACCGTCAACCTCGCCACTTCGGCACCGGCCCCCCGCACCCAGGCGGTGACCTCGGCATGAGCCCGCGCACTCCCACCCACCCGGGACCCGACGACGGCACACGGCTCCCCACGCACGCGGACACCGCCACCGGCGGCGGGAGCCTCGCGACCGGCGATACCGCCGACGCGGTGGTCGTCGACATCGCCGGACTCGGCGTCCGCCTGGTCGAAGGCCCCCACCTGCTGCACCCGGCCCACGCCACCGTGCGCGCGGGGCGCATCACCGCGCTCACCGGCGCGTCCGGCTCCGGAAAGACCACACTCCTCAAGGCCCTGCTCGGTCATCTGCCGGCCGGCGCCACCACCGAGGGCACCGCACACGTCCTGGGCCACGACGTGCTGAGGCTGGACCGCGCCGCACTCGGCCGGCTGCGCCGCACCGAACTCGCCTATGTCGGTCAGGACCCCGGCTCCGCGCTCAACCCGTACACGAGCGTTCGCCGCATTGTTGCCGAGACCGCCCGGGACCGAACCCGACAGGGCGTCGAGGCCGTCCTCGCCGAATGCCGACTGCCCCTGGACGGCGGTCTGCCCGACCGTCGCCCCGGCGCCCTGTCCGGCGGCCAACAGCGCCGAGTCGCCCTCGCCCGCGCCCTGGCCCGCAACCCCCGACTCCTCCTGCTGGACGAACCCACCGCCGGACTCGACCCCACGTTGCGCGACGAGATCGCCCGGCTCCTGCGTCGCCTCGCCGACACCCGCGGCCTCGCGGTACTGATGGCCTGCCACGACCCGGAACTGGTCGGGGCGTGCGCCGACGACACCATCACTCTCGCCACTTTGGGCCCGCCCGCGCCGCCGCCCGCCGCCCCGCAGCGGCCGCGAGTCCCGGCGGGGCGCAAGCCACCCGGCGAGAGCGCCGCCACCCGCGTCGACCCCACCCACGTGGGCTCGCCCGCCGGGCCCGTCGTCGCGGCAAGGCCCGAGCGGCACGCGCTCGCCGCCCATCGGGTCACCGTCACCTTCGGCACCGGCCGCGATCGCCGCCCGGCCCTGGACGGTGTGGACCTGACGCTCCCGGCAGGCGCAGCGATCTCGATCGTCGGGCCGTCCGGCTCGGGCAAGACCACGCTGCTGCGCGTGCTCGCCGGACTCGCCGTGCCGGACGCCGGCACACTCACCCTGGACGGCGCGCCCCTGCGCCCCGCGGTCCGTCGCCGCGGACGGGACCGGCAGCGCCGCATCCAGTTCGTCCCGCAGAACCCGCTCGCCACCCTCAACCCCAGCCGCACCGTCGGGGCCGCCCTCGCCCGCCCCCTGGCCCTGCACACCCGACTCACCCGCGCCGCCCGCACCGCACGCGTGGTCGAGCTGCTCGAACTGGTCGGCCTGCCGCCCGCCTTCACCGACCGCTACCCGGCCGAGCTGTCCGGGGGCCAGCGGCAGCGCGTCGCGATCGCCCGGGCCCTGGCCGTCGACCCCGACTACCTGCTGTGCGACGAGATCACCAGCGCCCTCGACCCCGACACCGCCGCCGCGGTCATGGACCTGCTGCACACCGTGTGCGTCGAACGCGGCACGGCTCTCGCCCTGGTCACCCACGACCACGAACTGGCCGCCGCGTACACCCGAACCGTGCACGTCCTCACCGACGGCCGACTGACGGCGTGCGGCGACGCCGCGACGGTCCTGGCCCACACCACGGGGGTCGGTCGAGAGCCCTGAGCATCGGGCCGGGTCGCCGGGCCCTCGCGTCGGCGGTGGGCGGGTCGTGTGCCGTATTCCGGGGCTGCCGACACGCGGCCCGGCGATTTGGGCCGTCCGTGGCGAGTCGCCCTCGGATGGCGAATCAGTCGGAAGCGACCAGCCGGTACCCGACCCCGCGCACGGTCTCGATCACCGGCCGCCGGCCGGGCGTCCCGGACGGCGCTGCGGGCCCCGTACCCGCGTCGCGACCCTCGCGGGCGAGCTTGCGCCTGAGGTAGCCGACGTACACCTCGACCACGTTCGCCGGGCCCTCGTAGTGTGCGTCCCACACGTTCGCCAGGATCTCCGTCTTCGAGACCGCGTCGCCCGCCCGCCGCATCAGGAACTCCAGCAGCGCGAACTCCCGTGGGGTCAACGGCGTTTCCTCGCCGTCGATCGCGACGCGGCGGCGTGCGGGATCCAGGGTGAGGCCGCCCACCGCCAGCACCGCCGGCCGTACCGGCGCCCCCCGGCGCACCAGTGCGCGCAGCCGTGCGATCAGGACCACGAAGCCGAACGGCTTGGTGAGGTAGTCGTCCGCCCCCAGGTCGAACGCGTCCGCCTGGTCGTAGTCGCCGTCCTTGGCGGTCAGCATCAGGATCGGAGTCCACACGCCCGCCTCGCGCAGCCGCTCGCACACCCGGTAGCCGCTCAGGCCCGGCAGCATGATGTCGAGCACGATCACGTCGTAGGCGTTCTCGGTCGCGGCCCACAGGCCGTCCGGGCCGGTGTGGACCACCTCGACGTTGAAGCCCGCGTCGACCAGCCCCAGTCGCACGGTCTCCGCCAACCGGACCTCGTCCTCCACCAGCAGTACCCGCACCCGACACCTCCGCCGCCCGCGCACCGGCCGCCGGAACCGCCGACCGTGCGGCCCAGCACACCACCGCGAACCCAAGAGCACGCTGAGACACGGCGGCGCGATCGGTCCCGGCCCGTCCGACGCACGTCGCGCTCGTGGTCTTCCGTCCCTTCCGGGAAGGGGCGGGCGGCCTTCCCACTGCCCGCGAGGCACCCCCGCAGGCAGTGCCGGCTGCACCGGGGGGACCAGCCCTTCCCCCATGCGCGAGGCACCGCCCCGAGCTGCTCGACCGCGGTACTCAGCGGATTCTCAGGACCGCCCCGGCAGGCTCGGGGTGGACAACGCGGAGCCGTGCGGCGCTGCGGTGTCCGGGCCGCGCCCGGCGTGGGAACGCCGCAGGCGCGGCGGACGCGGAATCACCGGACGGGAAGGGAGGTGCGCGTGATGTCGTCCACTGCCGGCGACCCGGCCTCGAACGCCCGGGACGCGCGTTCGTGGCCGGGGTCGTTCGACGCGCCGGGTATTGCGGGGGTGCTGCTCGTCGAGACGGGCCCGATGGCGCTCCCGCACAGACCGCCGGTGCTCGCCAGGCGCGACGCGCGCCGGCGTCGGGGCGAGATCCCCGAGGCGCCGGCCCACGTCGGTGCGCACGCGCACCCGGCCTCGTCCCCGAACCCGCCCCGCTCACGCGAGGACGACCCGGCCGACGGAACGGGGGACCGGGCATGAGCGGCCTCGCGTTCTCGGGCGCCTCCGTCGACGGACCGCTGTACGAGCGGGTGACCGAACTCGCCCGCGAGGCGCCGCCGTTCCTCAACCGGGTGGTGGCCGACTGGTCGACGTACGGCCTGGCGCTGTTCGCGGTGCTGATGCTGACCGTGTGGTGGACCGCCCGCAGCCGCGAGCCCGCGGCGATGGCCCGGGCCCTGGCCGCGCCCGCGATCGTGGCCCTGGTGTACCTGCTGGACACCGGACTCAAGTCGGTGTTCGCGGAAAGCCGCCCGTGCCGGACCCTGACCGGGGCCTTCACCCTGGAGGCGTGCCCGGGTCCGCACGACTGGTCGTTCCCCAGCAACCACGCGGTCGTGGCCGCGGCTGCCGCGACCGCGCTGTGGGCGGTGGATCGGCGCATCGGCGCGATCGCCGCCGTCGCCGCGCTCGCGATGGCGGCCTCGCGCGTGTGGGTGGGTGTGCACTACCCGCACGACGCGGCGGCGGGCCTGCTGATCGGGGTACTCCTGGCCTGGCCCCTGGTCCGGATGGCCGGACGGGCCGCACCGCTGGTCGAGGGCCTGCGAGGCACCCGATGGCGGGCGTACGTGGCGACCCGATGAGAGCCCCGTGAAAGCCCCGCCCCCGGTGCCCCGCCGACCGCGCACCCGACCCGACCGCCCGAAGCCGGCGACACGCGGCCCGCGCAAGCGCCGCACCCGAGCCGGGCGACCGCGAACTACAGTGACCGACATGTGGCCCCGGCTCGGCGCGTGGTACCGACGGCACGCCGGGGTGCGCATGCGGTCCGCGCTGGCCGCCGCAGCGGTCGTCGCCGTCGTGATCGCCCTCGCCGCGGCGGCGTTCCTGTTCCTCTACCACCGCTCCCTGCTCGACTCCCTCGACGCCGACGCCCGCCGCCGCGCCGCCGCGGTCGCCGCCGAACTCACCCGCCCCGAGCCGCCGGGCCAGGCATCCGGGGCGATCCCCCCGGAACGCGGCGACCTGACACCCGTCCAGATCCTCGGCCCGGACGGCACCGTGGTCGCCGCCTCGCCCTCGGTGCGCGGGCTGCCGCCGCTGACTCCGCTGCGCCCGCAACCGGGCCGGACGCAACGCGAGAACCGCAGCCCGGTCCCCGGCCAGAGCGACACCTACCGCGTCGCCGCGCTGGGGGTGGCCCGCCCCGACGGCACCTACACCGTCGTGGTCGGCGAGTCCCGGGAGGCGATCGACGACAGCGTCGAGGACGCGGGCGCGCTCCTGCTGCTCGGCTGCCCCTTCCTGATCGCCGTCGTGGCGGCGGCCACATACCTCTTCGTCGGACGCTCCCTGGTGCCCGTGGAGGCCATGCGCCGCAAGGTGTCGGTGGTCACCGCCGACCGGCTCGACGAACGCGTCCCCGTCCCCGAGGCCCGCGACGAGGTCGCCAACCTCGCCGAGACCATGAACGCCATGCTCGACCGCCTGCAGACCCAGGTCGAGGCCCGGCGCCGCTTCGTCGCCGACGCCGGGCACGAACTGCGCAGCCCCATCACCACGCTTCGCGGCGGCCTCGAAGTCCTCGCGGCACGACCGCTCGTCACCCGCGACGCCGACCTGGTCGGCCTGCTCACCGCCGAGGTCGGCCGCCTCGACCATCTCGTCGACGGGCTCCTGTGGCTGGCCCGCGCCGACGAACACGGTCTGCACACCCGGCACACCGACGTCGACCTGGACGATCTCCTCGACGCCGAACGCCGCCGCCTGGCCGCCCGATACCCCGCACTGCGGATCACCGCCGAGCCGACCCCGACCCGGGTGTACGGCGACGCCGGACAACTCGCCCAAGTCCTGCGCAACCTCGCCGACAACGCCGCGGCCCACGCCTCGTCCGCGGTGCGCCTGGTGGTCGCCCCGTCGGCCGACGGACACACGGCCGTGCTCGACGTGGCCGACGACGGCCCCGGCGTGCCCCCCGCCGAACGCGACCGCATCTTCGGCAGATTCGTCCGCCTGGACCCCAGCCGCGACCGCGACTCCGGCGGCGTGGGCCTGGGCCTCGCCATCGTGCACCACCTCGTGGCCGCCCACCACGGCACCGTGGCCGTACACGAAGCACCGGGCGGAGGCGCACTGTTCCGAGTCGTCCTGCCCACAGAACCCGACCGCCCCGCGGAGCCCAACCGCCCCACAAGCCCACCCCACGACGCCACCGACGACGCCTGAACCCGCGCGGCCGTCACCCGATCCGACCCTCGGGACCGCCCCGGGAGCGCAAAGTCCATCCGGGTGCCCCCGAGTTCAAAAGTCGCCGATGGGTGCAAATGTGACGTAATGACTTCGATGCCCAAGCCGGCCCAGCCGTCCATCGCCCGACAGCAGGCACAGTTGCGCACCCGTCTGCCGTTCTCCGACACGCAGGACTTCGAGGACGCGACTCGCGGTCTGATCGCACGCCGCACGCCGAATGCCGTCATGGGCGAGGACGGCACCGTCGTATGGGACAACGACACGTACGCGTTCGTGACCGGCGACTCCCCGGACACCGTGAATCCGAGCCTGTGGCGCCAGTCCCGGCTCGCGACCGAGCAGGGCCTGTTCGAGGTCGTCGAGGGCATCTACCAGGTACGTGGCATGGACCTGTCGAACACCACATTCGTCGAGGGCGACACCGGGATCATCGTCGTCGACACCCTGCTGTCGAAGGAGACGGCCGCCGCCGCGCTCGCCCTGTACCGCGCACACCGCGGCGACCGCCCTGTCACCGGCATCATCTACACCCACTCCCACGTCGACCACTTCGGCGGCGTCAAGGGCATCACCACCCAGGAGGAGGTCGACGCCGGCCGCGTCCCCGTGCTCGCTCCCGCGGGCTTCACCGAACACGCCGTCTCGGAGAACGTGTACGCGGGCACCGCCATGGGCCGACGTGCCGCCTACATGTACGGCGCCGCCCTCGCCCGCGGTCCACGAGGACAGGTCGGCGCCGGTCTCGGCCAGACGGTCTCGACGGGCACCATCACCCTGATCCCGCCGACGGTGACCGTCACGACCACCGGGCAGGAAGAGGTCGTCGACGGTGTTCGCATGGTCTTCCAGATGGCTCCCGACACCGAGGCGCCCGCGGAGATGCTCATCCACTTCCCCGACTTCCGCGCCCTGTGCGCGGCCGAGGACGCCACCCACAACCTCCACAACCTGCTCACCCTGCGCGGCGCCGTGGTCCGCGACCCGCACTCGTGGGCGAAGTACCTCACCGAGGCGATCGACCTGTTCGGCGACACCACCGACGTCGTCTTCGCCTCGCACCACTGGCCCACCTGGGGCCGAGAGCGCGTCGTGGCGTTCCTGGGCATGCAACGCGACCTGTACGCGTACCTGCACGACCAGACCCTGCGCCTGATCAACAAAGGCTGGACCGGCCCCGAGATCGCCGAACATCTCCGGTTGCCGCCGGCGCTGGAGAACGCCTGGAACACGCACGGCTACTACGGCACGGTGAGCCACAACCTCAAGGCCATCTACCAGCGCTACATGGGCTGGTTCGACGGCAACCCCGCCCACCTGTGGCAACACACCCCGGTCGAGGCCGGCAAGCGCTACGTCGACTTCATGGGCGGCGCCGACACGTTGGTCACCAAGGCGCGCGCCTCCTTCGACGGCGGCGACTACCGCTGGGTCGCCGAGGTGCTCGGCCACCTCGTCTTCGCGCAACCCGACCACGCCGGGGCCCGCGAACTCCTCGCCGACACCTACGAACAACTCGGCTACGGCTGCGAGAGCGGCACCTGGCGCAACTTCTACCTCTCCGGCGCCACCGAACTGCGCGACGGCCGATTCGGCACCCCCACCGTCACGGCCTCCGCCGACGTCGTCGCCAACCTCACCCCGCAGATGCTCTTCGACGCCATCGCCATCCGGATCGACGGTCCCAAGGCATGGGACGAGCAGCTCACCGTAGACGTCAAGCTCACCGACACCGGCGACCACTACCGGCTCCGCCTGTCCAACGGTGCCCTGACCTACAGCGCGGTCTCGCACAAGGGCGACGCCGACCTCACCCTCACCACCACCACCGCCGCCCTTCCCGCACTGGCACTCGGCGGCCTGACACCGGACGACCTCGCCGAAGCGGGCATCCGGGTCGACGGCGACCCGTCGATCCTGCGCACCCTCGCCGACGTACTCGACCCCGGCGACCGGGACTTCCCCATCGTCACCCCCTAGAGAGCCTGCCGCGCCGGGTCCTTTTCGGCACGGCTCGCGCAAGCAGCCGCCGAGGAGGGGGCCGTGAAGGCGCCGCATCACTCGGGGGCGGGTGGAGCCGGTGAGGATCGAGCGCCACCGGCGCCACCGGCCGAAGCGGCACCGTCGCCACGCGGATGACCACTGTCGTCGGACGCGGAAACGTCTGCTTTTTGCCACGGCCAAGCGTCGGTGGGGTTCAGCGGCCCTACGCGCCGGGGGCGTCCACGAAGACCGCCCCGATCTCCGCCAGGCCCTTTGCCGCATCCGCCGGGTCGATCAGCGACTCGGGGGTGTGGATGCCCGGCGCGGCGGCGTCGCCGGCGAGGCCCAGCAGCCGTTCCACGCCGAGCGCGATGCCGAGGGCGGTCAAGGGGCGCTGCCCCGCGGCGTGTACGAGGTAGCGGGCGACCGTCAGGGGTGCTCCCGACGGGCCGATGCCGTCGATGTCGATCCGGACCTCGGCGGACGGCCCTTCGCCGCGGCGCCGGCCTGCCGATTCGGCGACCGCGAAGTCGAACCGGACGTCCGGTGCACCCGTCGCGAGCGCCAGGCTCGGCACGTCGAGGACCGCGATCCGCGCGGCCGGCAGGACGGTGCCGTCGAGGGTGGTGACCTCCGTCTCCGTATCCGCGCCGGCGACCCAGGTGAAGACGCCGTCCCGGCGCACGAGTCCCGCGCTGGTGGCGGTGACCCACCGCTCCAGGTCCGCCACTCCTGCGGGGCCGCCGGTGTCGGTCTCGTCGAGGACGGCTCCGATGGCGATGCGGTCGACGCGGCGGAACTCGCGGGCGACGTGCAGCGCGGCCAGTACGACCGTGCCCGCGCAGAAGTGACTCGCCAACAGGATCGGTGCGGTGCCCGGACGTTGCGCGCCCGCGACGACCTCCGGGGCGATGTCCACGAAGCCGCTGGAGATGCCGAGGTACGGCAGCCCGTGCCGCTGCGCGTACCGCAGGGCGTTGAGCCGGTCGTCCCACAGCGTGGCGACGACGGCCGAGAACCCGGTGCCGTCCGCCGGGAGGCCGAGGTCGCCGCGCCGCATGTCGACGGTGACGGCGGTCGCGTCGCGGAGGCCCCCGGCCACCTGTTCGGCGCGGCCGATGTCGCGGCCCGCGATCACCAGGGGCAGCGCCGGGTGCCGGCGGCGCAGGAGGGCGGCCGCTCCCGAGCCCGCCTGCCCCGAACCGCCCAGGATCAGTGCCGGCTTCGTGTGTCCCATCGTGTTCCTCCGTCTCACCTTGAGGCTACATTCTGTAACCTACATTTTGTAGGTTACATCGTGTAGGTAGACTCGGGGAAACGCAAGGAGGGCCATGACCCCGTCTCCCACCCGCCTCCCCAAGGCCGCCCGGCGCGAGCAACTGCTCGACGCCGCCCTGGGGATCGTGCGCGCGCATGGCGCGGACGCGCTGACGCTGGTCACACTCGCCGAGGCGGCCGGGGTGAGCAGGCCGATCGCGTACGACCACTTCGCCACCCGCGCGGGACTGCTGCTCGCCCTCTACCGGCGGCTGGAGGAACGCCACCGGGCCACGGTGGAGCAGGCGCTGCGGACCGCTCCGCCGAACGCGGGGGCGATCGCCCGCGCGACGAGCACCGCGTACTTCGCCTGCGCCACGGACATGCCGGAGTTCACCGCCGTCTCGGCGGCGCTGAAGGGCGACCCGGAAGTCGCGGTGCTGCAACAGGAGATGCTGGACGGCTACACGAGCGTGATGGCCGCCGCCCTGGCCCCGTACTCCGACCTGGACGCCGAGGCGCTCCGCCTGCACTGCCTCGGCCTGCTCGGAGCCGCAGAGGCGATCGCCGCAGAACTCAACCGGGGCCGGACCACCGCCGATGCGGCCGTCGCCACACTGGCCTGCCTGATCACCGCCGCTGTGGCCACCACTCCCGACGAACTCGGCGAAGCGCGCCCCCGGGCCGGGTCCGACCGACCACGCCTCGAACCGGCGGAGGATCGCGGCGACGCGTAGTGCGGCTTGGCGGTCGGTGGCGAGACCGTCGCCGCGCATGGCGATGCCGCGCCGGCTCGGCGTGGCAGCGAACCCCAGGGTGCCGTCGGGGCCGAGGACCGGTCGCCGACCCCGTCGGGGGCTGCCGGGCCGTGAAGTCCGCGCCGACCAGGACAGGCTCGTGCCCATGCCCGCGAGAGGCACGGGGCAGGGCGCCGCGTCGCTGAGCAGTAGCCGCAGGCCCGACGGTCAGGGGTTGGGGCGGGACGCGAGCCAGTTCTGGAGTTCGCGGTGGCGGAACTGGTAGGCGATGCCGGATATGCGCAACAGACCTGCCCCGTACGACCAGTGCAGGAAAGCGCCGAGGCGCCGGTGAGTGTCATCGGGGCGGTAGCGGCCGGGTCGGGTCGGGTGTTGCCGGACCACGGCGGGCACGTACAGACCCAGCAGGTGGTCGCGGACCGTGCCGGGTGAGGCGAGGGCGCACAGGTCGCCGGGGTCGCGCACCGGGAGCAGGGTGTCCGGGTCGCGTTCCTCGTAGACGGTGGCGGCGAGGTTGAGGCGCCAAGGGGTGTCGAGGGAGCGGGCGAGGGTGCCGCCGGGTGCGGTGTGCAAGGTGGTGACGACGGGTGTCCAGCGGGTCGGGTCGGTGCTGCGGGCGGTCAGGTACGCGTCGGCCTGGGCGGGGGTGACCGGCTCGATCTCGATGCGGGCGGCCTCGCGCATCCGCATGTCCAGGGCGGCCAGTTCGCTGTACTGGTCGGTGCGGCAGGTCAGGATGACCGAGGCGCTGCCCGCGGGGTCCTGGTAGGCGTTGAGTTGCCGCAACGCGACCACCGCCCGGCGGCGGGGCACCGGGGTGGTGTCGTTGTCCATTTCGTCCAGGCCGTCCAGGACCGGCAGGATCCGTCGCTGCTCGACGAGGGTTTCGGCGTCTGCCGCGGTCAGGCCCTGGTCGCGGAACCGCTGGTGGACCTGGTCGGTCAACCACTCCACGAGAGGTCGTTCGGTCTCCCACCCGGCCAGGGAGATACGTACCGGAACCGGGTCGGTGTCCGTGCGGGCAGGGTCGGTGAGCAAGCCGAGGACGAGATCCGAGGCGAGCACGGTCTTCCCGGCGCCCGGCGCGCCGGTGACCACCAGGCGCGCCGGCCGCACGCCCCGGTAGTAGGCGGTGATGTCGGACAGGCGGCCGGATACGGCGGCGCCCGTGGCGTTGTTGGCCGACTCGGGGCGGTACCGGTAGGTCAGGTCGATTCGGTGGGCGCCCTCGCCGATCAGTTGGGCGCGTTGTCGCGTCTCGGTGGCGGCGACGGCGGCGGCCAGTATCGCGGTTTTGGCCGCGGGATCGGCGGCCTCGCGTCGGTCGTCGCGGTACGCGAGCCAGGCCAGGAGCGACGCCGGCACCGTCGGCGTCAGAGCAACTGCGGTGGCGGCCACGGACGCCACATCGAATTGCCACGTCAGCCATAGGGCCGGCGCCACGGAAGCCGCCTGTAGGACTCCGTAGACGGCAGCCGCTCGCCCCGTCCGCAATCGCACCATGGCACGCATCATCCCCAGCGCCACCGTGCGCGGGCCGACGATCTCCGCTCCCGGTGCCGGATCGTGACTACCCGCCGCCGGCGCGTGATTGAGCGCTCGGTTGTGCTCGCGGGTGCTTCGGGCCGACCGGAAGGACCGGACGCCGTTCCGGCCGACGCGATCACGTGCGGAGTGTGGAGGACGACACGCGCGCGAAGGTGCGGGCCGGGGCGACGAGTTGGCGAATCGCCTGGTTCATGGGGCCGGCATGCGGCGGCCGCGTCCCCGGGCACCGGCGGGGCATCGCGTACGTGCAGTCATTCTTCGGACACGAAGAGTGGACGGTACGGGTGGTTTTCCGCCACGATGGGCGGTGTCCGGGGCAGCTCATCAGGGCCGTTGTGATGCGGCATGAGAAAGGGGCAGCGGATGGACATCGTCGGAGTCGAAGGGGAGGCGTCCGGGGCCGTCGGCGCGCGGGTGGTTCCGGTGGGGGAGTGGGAGCGGGAGCCTCATCCGTCGGACAGTCTGCGCACGTTCGGAGCCGTGGTTCAGGCGCTGCGCGAGCACGCGGGCCTCAGTCGGGTCGACCTGGGTACCCGGGTCCGGTTCTCCAAGCACACGGTGGAGTCGGTGGAGTTGGGCCGCCGGATGCCGGACGAGGCGTTCGTGGAGCGTGCGGAGGAGGCTCTCGGCAACACCGGCGCACTGCGCATGGCCGCCCGGCATCTCACGCGGGGAGAGGCGGGGCTCGCGGCGTGGTTCCGGCGGTGGGCTCGGCTGGAGCGGGAGGCGGTGAGCCTGTGCACGTACGAATGCCGTTTGGTGCCGGGGTTGTTGCAGTCGGAGGCGTATGCGCGGGCGGTGTTCGACAACAGCATCCCGCTGCTGACCGATGAGCAGACGGAGGCACAGGTGGCGGCCCGAATGGAGCGACAGACGATGATGCGGGAGCGGCCGACCGTGCCCTTCGGCTTCATCGTGGAGGAGTCCGTTCTCCGACGCGGACTGGGCGGGACGCGGGTGCAGTCGAGCATGCTGGACCATGTGCTCGGGCTTACCGCGCCGCGCAATGTGACGCTTCAAGTGGTGCCGCTGCAATCGGAGTTCCACGGATGCTTGGACGGGCCTGTGCGAATCTTGGAGACCCTGGAGGGGCGGCGGCTCGGCTACTCCGAGGGGCAGCAGAACGGTCGGCTGATCTCCGACGTGAAAGAAATGAGTCTGCTCTGCCGACGCTATGACACACTGCGCTCGCAGGCCCTGAACCCCAAGGAATCCCGGGATCTGCTGGAGCGACTGCGAGGAGAGCTATGAACAGCGGTACGTCGGAACTCGCCTGGTTCAAGTCCAGCTACAGCGGTACCCAGGGCGACGACTGCGTGGAGGTCGCCATCACCGAACAGGGCGTCCACGTAAGGGACTCCAAGGACGTGACCCGCCCCGCGTTCGCGGTGGGTCGCGCCGAGTGGGCGCCGTTCGTACGGTCCGTGGCCGGGCTCTGATCGACTTGCCCGCCGCCTGACGCCACCGGAGTTCGAGGGAGTGTCAGGCGGCGTGGCTCGTTTTGTGGCTCTTCGCAGTCTCGGGTGTGTCAGGCTGCGCACGTGCCCGACGGTCGGCGCTCGCTCAGCCGTTCTCGTCGCGTTCCTCATCCGCGCGCCGACGGCGTGCTCGCCCGGCGATCTCCCCGGCGAGCCTGCCCTTTACCGCGCCGGCCCGATCGAGGGTTCCGCTGCCGATGCTCTTGGCGGCTCCGACTCCCTTCGCTCCTGTTTCGAGCGCCTTGTTCCTCACCTCTGTGGCCGCCTCCACCCATCGTCTCGCCTCCGACGACTCGCCACCCGAATCGATTCCGAGCCGCCCGTGGAAGTCGTGGACGCCGGTGATGACATGGTTGCTCGACTGGACCACAGCCGGGGACTTGGTCGGGTGCCGCAGCACCTTCGCGTTGGCCGCGCCGGACGCCGCATTTGACCGTGGGCTGCTCCGAAGTCACGGCCTGGCGCCGGTTGCGAGACTGGACCGAGGCCGGAGTCCGGCCGCGCGGGTCGGGAACTGGGCCGCATGTGCCGACGCGCTGGCCCAAGCCCTGGCGGAACGGGGACAGGGCCGCGTGAATGCCGGGGAATGGGGTGAAGCGCTCGCCGACTTCGCCACGGCGGCGCGGCTCGGCCACTCTCTGGGCCCCGGCGGCCAGGCAGCCGTGCACCGCGCGTGGCGGAACGTCGGGCGGAGCCGGAACGGGTACGGCTACTCGACGATTACACGAATCCACGGCCTGGAACCGGCCTACCCGCTACTGCCCGGGGACAGCGCACTGGCCGCAGAGTTGGCGCGGCAGGGCCGGAACGTCTTCGACAGCGATTCCGAGCAGAGCAGGAGGCGGTTCGCCCGGGCCCTGGCCGTTTCGCCTGGCGACGAGGACGCCCGGTCCGGGCTCGACGACCACCTGGGACATCGGGATGGTTCCTGGTTCGGAGCTGCAATCTCGGGCGGGCCCCGATCTCCGCCATGGGATACGACGAGGCGCCGACACTGCTCGACGAGGCCGACACGACCGCAGAGGCGACCGGGAACGACGCGATGCGCCCCGCGCCACGATCGTGCGAGGGCGGGTCCGCCGGCATCGGGAGTGGTCGACGCCTGTCGGGCACCGTCGATGCCGATGTGTCGCACGCGAACGGCTGCGCGTCCGGTACCGGGAATCGGGAGTCGGGACGCCCGACGTGGGCCTCGACCGGGACTAGCTCGGCTCCCCGTCACCGGTCGACCGGTCCTCGTACGTGAACTCGCAGGCCGGGCCGGTGGGCGACGTGGCCACGCCGACCGTCACGGTGACGTCCACCGTCTTCGCATCGTCCGCGTTCGATTCGTCGAGCAGCCGGGGCGGCGCCTTCGCCGTGACGAGGGTCGTGGACTTGAACTCGGAGTGCGCGACGTGGTCCTTGAACCGCACGGTCGCATGGGACGTGAAGCCCGAGCCGTTGATCGCGACCGGCGTGCCGACCGGCCCGTGGATCGGGTCGATCGAGCCGACCACGACGGGTGCGGGCCCGCCGTAGGCGAACCGCCCCAGCGGGACGGCGGGCGAGGTGCCGAACAGGTTGGTGACGCGGACGTCGACGATGCCGACCCCGTCGGGTACGACCGCCGCGATCCACATTCCTTCCAGGTCGTGGGCGAACTCGGTGCACGGGACGGGACCGAAGTCGACGACGCTGTCCGGGGTGAACCCCGTGCCGTTGACGACGAGCTGCGTGCCGCCTTCCCCGCTGGTGAGGCTCAGCCCGGTGACCACCGGGCCGGCGGGGACCTGAGGCGCGCTCAGCAGGTACAGGTAGCTGTAGTTGGAGTGTTGGAAGGCGACCTGGGCCATGAAGTCGGCGGTGGTCTTGTTGATGCAGAACGTGTCGTGCCAGTAGTACGACGGGTTCCACGTGACGGGGCTGTCGGCGAGGGGCTGGACGTACACGTAGTGCTTCTTGAGCTTGTCGATCTCCGTCAGAAGGAGCTTCACCTCGTCGGTCGCCACCGGGCCCTGGGGGGACGGGTACCACTTCGTGGCTTCGAGCACGGCGGACCACGCCAGCGGGACCACGTCGTAGGCGTTGACGTGGCGTTCGTGCAGGATCCAGGGCAGGCCGTCGACGTGGTCGGCGAAGCTCTGGAGGCCGGCCGTGGGGGCGGCGAAGGTGACGAGTGCGAACTGCGGCGGGTTCGGCGTCCACGTCCGGGTCTGGAGGTACGTGGCCAGCATGGTGGCGACACAGCCGCCCAGGCTGTGGCCGGTCACGTGGACCGTCGGCTGGGGCGAGGACGGCACGACCGCGAGAAGGAGGGCGAGCGCCTGCGTGAGCGTCGCGTCCACCGGGATGGCGGCGTCCGGCCCACCGGACCCGTCGGCTCCATCCGGCTCGGCCGGCACCCCGGTGATCCCGCGAGCCGTCGCGACCTGCGTGAACGCGGCCATGGCACCGGTCGAGACGGCGATGTCCGTCGACCCGCCCGCAGTGAACGGCACCACGGTGCCGACGTCGAGGTCCTCCATCGTGTCGATCGGCTGGGAGACGGTGCCCCGGACGGCCACGACGATCTGGTTCGAGCCGTCGGAATTCCAGGCGATGTAGGCCAGGTTCGCGTTGTCCGGACCGAGGGCCAGCCACTTCAACAGCCAGGTGCCGCCGGTGGCCAGCGTGGGGTCCTGCAAGTGCGAGGTGATGCCGGACCTGGCGCGCAGGGCCTGCTCCAGCGTGGTCTCACCGGACGGACGCGGAACCGCCGCCGTGGCGGCGATCGCGGCGAGGGTCATCAGGACCGGGGCGCTCGACGGGTCGGGCCGGGCCGACGTGGCCATACGTGCTCCTTGGGTGTCTGCGGAGCGGAGCGGGCCGCGACGGCCGCCGTGTCCGGCCTCGGGAGACCTCGGCACCCCCTTACCGTGCCGACGGCAGGTGCACACCACCCCTGCGATCGTGCTGCTCGCGCCCATCCTCGTCGGCGCCACACCCCGGCCGAGATGTCACGGGCCGGAGGCCATCGGATTTCACTCTCCCGGCCCAGCGCCCCAGCGCCCTTCGGGCGCCGACCCGCTGCGCCCCTGCGCGACCCCGGCGCCGCTGCCGAGGAACCGCCCGGTGTCCTCAGGAGACGGTGGCGAGTTCGTGCGGGGTGTTGTTGAACCGGAGTCCGGCGGTCTCCGTGACGGTGACGATGTCCTCGATCCGGACGCCGAAGCGTCCCGGGAGGTAGATGCCCGGCTCGATGGAGAAGCACATTCCGGGGACCAGAACCTGCTCCTCGCCCTCGATCATGTAGGGCGGTTCGTGCGTGGTCAGGCCGATGCCGTGGCCGGTGCGGTGGATGAAGTACTCGCCGTAGCCCGCCTGCGTGATGACGGCGCGGGCCACCCGGTCGATCTCCTGACACGGGACCCCCGGCCGGACCGCCTCGAACGCCTGCTGCTGCGCCTGACGAACCACCTCGTGCACCGTGCGGACCTCGTCGGGAATGTCGGGGCCGACCTGGACGGTCCGGGTGGTGTCGGAGCCGTAACCGTCCTTGAGGCCACCGAAGTCCAGCACGACGGTGTCACCGGGTCGAATGACCCGCTCGCCGGCCTCGTGATGAGGGTTGGCTCCGTTGGGACCGGAGCCGACCACGGTGAAGTCGACCTGACTGTGGCCGTACTCCTTGAGGAGCCGGGCGAGGTCGGCGGCGACCTCGCTCTCCCGCCGGCCGGCGAAGGCCACCAGGACGATGCCGCGGAAGGCGTCGTCGGCGGCGGCGCCCGCGGCGGCGAGCCGCTCCAGTTCGTCGGAGTCCTTCACGGCGCGGAGCATGGGCAGGGCTCGGGTGAGGGGGAGGTAGCCGCCGGCCGGGAGGACCTCCTGTAGGCCGAGCAGGTGCAGGGCCCAGGCCGAGTCGGAGATCCCGTACCGGCCGTCCGGGTCCAGCAGCCTGCTCGCCGCGGCGTACGGATCGGTGCCGTCCGCCCAGTCCGTGATCGTCAGGGCTCCGGCTCCGGGTGCGCCCTCGGCGTCGGGGCGCTCCAGCCTCGGCACGATCATGGTGGGCGGACGGTTCGGTGTGAGCACCAGCGCGGTGAGCCGCTCGGTGATCGCGACCGGCCGATAGCCGGTCAGATACAGCAGGTCCGGACCGGGTGTGACGACCAGCCCGGACAGGCCGGCTTGCGCCGCCGTGTCGGTGGCCCGCGCCATGCGCGCGGCGAAGTCCTGGACGGTGAAGGGTCTCGGCATGGCGTGGCCGCTCCCGGTTCGGTTCGGTGGTGGGGAAGCGGGCGCCGGATCAGCCACCGACGAGGTCGGCGTAGTGGCGCAGGAAGTTGGCCTCCACCAGGGCCATCCGCTCGATCTCGGTGGGATCGACGCTCTCGTTCGGCGCGTGGATCATGCAGCGTGGCTCCTCGACGCCCATGAGGATCAGTTCGGCCTCGGGGAAGGCGGTGGCGAGGACGTTGCACAGCGGGATCGAACCGCCCTGGCCGAGGAAGGAGATCGGCCGCCCGTAGGCGTCCTGCATGGCGCGGTCGAGCGCGGCGTACGCGGGTCCGTCGGTGGCCGCGCGGAACGGCGCGCCGGTGCCCTCGCGCTCCACGTGGACCCGCGCGCCCCAGGGGGCCGCGGCCTTCAGGTGCGCCGCCAAGGCGTCCGCGGCCTTGTCGACATCGGTGCCGGGCGGGACCCGGAGGCTGACCCGCGCTCGCGCCTTGGCCGGCACGGCGGCGGCCGAACCGACCACCGGGGGGCAGTCGATACCCAGGACGGTCACGGCCGGGCGTGCCCACAGCCGGTCGGCCACGCTGCCGGAACCGAGCAGCGCCACCCCGTCGAGGACACCCGCGTCCGTGCGGAACTGCTGCTCGTCGTAGCCGATTCCCTCCCAGACGCCGCTGCCGGACACACCCTGGACGAGAGTGCCGCCGTCCGCGTCGCGGAGCGAGTCGAGGATCCGGATCAACGCGGCCAGCGCGTCCGGCGCGGGCCCGCCGAACATGCCCGAATGCACGTCGCCGGCCAGCGTGGACACGGTGACCACGACGTTGGCCAGGCCGCGCAGCACGGTCGTCGCGGTGGGTACGCCCACGGCCGCGTTGCCGGTGTCGCAGACGAGCAGCGCGTCGGCGCGCAACTCGTCGGCATGTTCCGGCACATAGGCCTCCAGGCCGCCGGTGCCCTGTTCCTCCGACCCTTCGACCACCAGTTTCAGGCCCACCGGGATGTCCTCGCCCAGCGCTCGCAGCGCGGTGAGATGCATGACGATGTTGCCCTTGCAGTCGGCCGCGCCGCGCCCGTACCAGCGGCCGTCCCGCTCGGTGAGCTCGAACGGCGGGGACTGCCAGGCCGCGGCGTCCAGCGGGGGCTGCACGTCGTAGTGGCTGTACAGCAGCACGGTCGGGGCCCCCGGGGGTGCCGGACGGTGGCCGACGACGGCGTTGCTGCCGTCCGGGGTCGGCACCGGGCGAACATCGCGCAGCCCCGCCTCGGTGAAGGCCGCGGCGACCCATTCGGCGGTACGCAGGCAGTGCTCGGGAGGGTATTGGCGAGGGTCCGCGACCGAGGGCATCGCGACCAGTTCCGCGAGATCCGCCTTGGCCCTGGGCATCAACGCGGCAATCCGGCCGGCGAGATCGTCGGTCACGTCCGTCCGCCCGTCCACTGCTCCTCGGCGTCGTGTCGGTTCGTCAGTCACGGACGATGTCCCCTGTCTTGAGATCCTTGATCCTGTTCTGGTAGTCGTCCAACTTGTCCGGACAGTAGATCCTGATCACCTCGGCGCCGGCCTCCAGGATCCGCCGGTCGGCGATGATCGGGCGCTGACCGGGTCCGCCCGCGCCGTTGGACATCTGGTTCAGCCACAGGCCGCGCCTCAGGGCCGAGTTGGGGTCCTCGCAGACCGGGCCGCCGTCGGTGCCCAGGGTGTCGGCGATGTTGCCCGTGTTCCGCGCGGCGAAGCCGTGGGCGACGAGGGCGTCGTTCAGCTCGTTCGCCTTCCGGTGGGCCTCGTTGGAGGCCCGCTGCTGTGTGTACGTCAACAGCGCGATGACCATCATGCCGACCAGCACGACGACCGCGCCGACGAAGATCCATCGGTGCTCGGACCACATTCGGGTGGGGCTCATGCCGCACCTCCGTCGACCTGGGCGGTGGCATCGGGCTGGCGCCAACCGGGTTTGCGTGCCTTCAGGAACGCCACCGGGATGACCAGCCCGAGCAGCAGGAGGCCACCGCCGACGATGCCGACGTAGGCCCAAGCGTTGCCACCGTTGAACTGCGAGGACGGGATGAAGCCGATCGCCATGGCCAGCGCCGAGGCGACGAAACCGACCACGCAGAGCGTGGTGAGCATCGGTGCGCGGTAGCCACGCGGATGGTCGGGCAGCTTGCGGCGCAGTTGGATGGCGGCCACGAACATCAGCAGGTACATGATCAGGTACACCTGGGTGGTGATGACCGAGAAGATCCAGTAGACGCTGGACACGTCCGGGATCAGCGCGTACAGCAGGGCGATGACGGTGGTGAGCAGGCCCTGGGTGACCAGGATGTTCTGTTGGATGCCATGGGCGTTGAGCTTCTGGAGGTACGGGGGCAGGTAGCCCTCTTCACGGGAGATCAGCAGCAGGCCCTTGGACGGGCCGGCCAGCCAGGTGAGCATGCCGCCGAGCGAGGCGGCACACAGCGCGATCGCGACGATCGGGACCAGCCAGCCGATGTGGAAGTACTGGAAGAAGGCGTCGAAGGCCTGCATGACACCCGCGGTGAGGCTGAGCTGGTTCGCCGGGATGACCCAGCTGATCGCCAGGGCCGGCAGGATGAAGATCAGCAGGACCAGGCCCATGGCCAAAAACATCGACTTCGGGAACTCCTTGGCCGGGTTCCGCAGCTTGTTGACGTGGACCGCGTTCATCTCCATGCCCGAGTAGCTGAGGAAGTTGTTCACGATCAGCACCAGGCTGGCGATGCCGGTCCACTGGGGGAACAGGTGCGACCCGTCCATCGGCGCGGCGGAGGCGTTGCCCTGGCCGAGGAAGACGAAGCCGAGCAGAACCAGCAGCGTGCCGGGGATCAGCGTGCCGATGATCAGGCCCCAGGACGCCAGGCCCGCGACGGCGTTCGTACCGCGGGAGGACACCCACACGCCGCTCCAGTACAGGACCACGATGACGATCGCGGTGTACACGCCGTTACTGGCCAGCGCCGGATTGACCACGTACGAGATCGTGCTGGCCACGAAGGCGAGCAGGCTGGGGTAGTAGAAGATCGTCATGGCGAACTGGCACCAGACGGCAAGGAAGGCCAGCGGCTTCGACAGCCCCTGCGCGACCCAGTTGTAGACCCCGCCGCTCCAGCCGGACGCCAGCTCCGCCGACACCAGCGCGGTGGGCAGCAGGAACACGATGGCGGGCACCAGATAGAGGAAGACGCAAGCCAGTCCGTACACGGCCATCGTGGGCGAGGCCCGCAGACTCGCGACGGAGGCCGTCGTCATCATCGCCAGCGTCAGCCAGGGGATCTTCCCTGCCGCGGCTGCCGAACGGGCCTCGCTCACCGGCGTCGCCCCGGCCGGCCGGCCGAAGTCGTCCGCCGGCACGTCAGCAGCGCTCATCAGGTGCCTCTCTTCCCGGTCGATGATCACCTGAAGTTCATTGTCGTCACGGTGTGTGATGTGTGCTCGTCCGGTTGGGCCTTCCGGGGTTTGATCAACCCGTCCGGTGGCTGGAAGCCGCGACTCGGTCGATCTCGGTCGTGGCGGGCGGGAGGGCGGTGACACGGCCGGGTGGCCTCCCCGGCGGCCCGGGTACGAGAGCCGATTCCTGTGTGACGACGTCGGCATTTCCGCCGGGTTCCGCGCCGGCCGGATCCGTATCGACCGCAGGGTCGCCGCGGGCGCGCCGAGGCGGTGGTCACCGTGTCGGAGCACGTGGGGCGGGTCGGCGGGAGCGCTTCGAGGACGCGTCACCGAGCGGCCCGGATCTGCCGGCGCGAGAGAGCCGGTTACCGGCCTCCGCCGGGGACGGTATGTGCGTGGGAGGCCGCCGCCATCCCGTACGCCCCGGGCTCGGCCCGACGGCGGCGGGTACGAACCGCCAGGACGGACAGCAGCACGCCCACGCCGGACGCGATCGCCAGCAGCAGGCACGCGCCGGACAGGCCCGCCGCCAGCGCATCCGCCGCCCCTTCTCCGTCCGAGCGCCGCGACTCTCCCACCGTCGTGTTGACCGTCGCCACAGCCGCCGTGAACGCGGCCGCACCGATGTATCGCGCCATGTTCGAGATGCCGGACGCCGCGCCGACGTCGTCGTCGGACACCGACGACGTGGACGCCGAACTCGCCGGACCGTTGACGAGTCCCAGGCCGACGGCCACGAGCACGAGCGGGAGGACGAACGCCGCATACCGCCAGTCCCCCCGGACGAACACCAGCCACACGCAACCGGCCGTCGTCGCCGCGAAGCCGATGGCGAGCATCGGTCCGATGCCCAGCCGATGGACTGCCCGGGGCACGAGCGGCGTGACCGCGATCAGGCCCACCGTCGCGGGCAGCGTGGCCAGTCCCGCCTGCAACGGGCTCAACGCGAGCGTGGCGGGGTTCTGGAAGTACAGACTGACCAGATACATCAGACCGTTGATCACGCCCGCGCTCAGCAGGATCCCGACCGTCGCTCCGATCAGCACACGATTCCTCAGCAGCCGCAGGTCCACCAGCGGTGCCTCGATCCGCCGCTCCACCGCGACGAACGCCACGCCCGCCACCAACGCCACGGCGAAGCACCCCAGTACCCCGGCCGACGCCCAGCCCCATGTCGCCCCCTCGCTCAGCGCGAGCAGCGCCGGGGCCAGTACGGCGGCGATCAGCACGGTCCCCGCGAAGTCGATCGAGCGACTGCGATCGGGATCGCGGGATTCGGCGACACCCCTCAGCGTGATCGGGACGCAGACGAGAGCGATCGCCGCGTCGATCCAGAACAGCCCCTGCCATCCGGTGCCTTCCACCAGCACACCGCCGGCCAGCGGCCCGGCCGCGGCGCCCACCGCCGACGCCCCGCCCCACAGCGTCACCGCCCGAACCTGCCCCGCCCCTGCCGTGGAAACGGACAACAGACTCATCCCACACGCCAGGATCGTCGCCCCCGCGGCCCCCTGGATGGCCCGACCCGCGATCACCCCCGCACCACCGCCGGACAACGCGATCAACACGCAGGAGACGATGAACAGCGCCAAGCCGCCCAGGAAGACCAGACGCCGTCCGAACACGTCGCCCAGGGCGCCCGAGGTGACGATCACCGCGGCGCCCACCAGCGAATACCCGGTGACGGCCCACTGCAAGGTGTCCAGCGACGTGCCGGTGTCCGTACTGATCGCCGGAAGCAGGATGCTCACCGCGGAGGTGTTCGCATTGACGACCAGAGTCGAGACGCAGGTAGCGATCAGCACAGCCATCGACGCCGACCGGTCGGCAGCCGCGGGTACCGCGTCGGGTGTCCGGGAATTCACATGGGCAGGTTCACACGCGTCGCACCATCCCGCAGCCCGGGACGGCAACCGGGCGGGCCCGACCGGGTGCCGTACGGCACCCGTGTGGCGCACGGATGTGATCGGCGCTTCGCGGCAACGCGGGACACGACATGGCAGGTGTGATTCAGCGGTGAGAGTGGTGAGAGGCGGGTTGACCTCGAAGACGATCGGGCACCGAGTGCCGAGCGCCGCCGCGACCCCGGCCGACGGCCCGGGGCGTGCGTCGGTGATCCGGACCCTGGAGGTCCGGTCGTGGAAGTCGTCGTCGGCGCGGTCGGCCGACCGGGTGATGGACTGCGAGTTGCCGGGCCCTTGTGGGGCGTTGGTGGGGTGGCGGTTCGTCCGGGGTTTCGTGTGTTGGTCGGGAACCCGGCGGGGCCGCGGTGGGCGGGGTCGGGCTGTGGTGGTGGGGGCTTCGCGGTGCGGGTGCGGTGGCCTGGGGGTTGGTCGTAGAGGGCGGCGTCGGCCGGGTCGAGGGCGCTGCGCGGGTCGTGATTGTTGTGTCGGATATTGGCCCGGAACGCGAGAGCGGTGGACCCGGTGGTGGCGTCCTCGCAGGAAGTGGCGGCCCGTAACGAGGTGGCGAAGTGTCGTTCCGCGCCGGCGTTGTGGCCGCTGTCGTACGCGCGCCACGCCGGTGATGGGACGCCTCGGCGGGGCTGCTCCGAATGGGCGTCGGCCGCAGTCCCGACCCTCGTGCCGACGGGCCCCACCCACACCGCGTCCCCAACGCCGCCACACCGCGCCGGCCGCGCCACGGATGAACGTCTTGTCGTAGCCGAGAGCTCGGCCCAACGCCTGCCTGGGACAGGGCGTTGACCGTGCGGTGGTGGCGCAGGATCCGGGCGAGGTTGCGGGTGGCGGGGACGGCGTGGCCCTCGGGTGTCGCTGATCGCCACACCCCTTGTCGCCGGGGCGGTTCCGAGGGTCGTGGTTCGGTTTACGCCCGGGCGGGGTGGTCGAACCACGTTTCGATGGAGCGTTTGTATCCGTCCGGCATGAACAGGGCGGGGATCTCCGCCCGGCCGAAGAGCCCGATCTCCTTGTGTTCGTGGCTGAGGACCGGAGCCGTGCGGGTGTCGAGAGGGTGGACGCCGTAGGTGACGATCAGCACGTGCCGACCGGGGATGGGCTGATAGACCCAGGTGTCGAGCAGGGGGCCCGTCTTCGCGTCCCACATGGTTTCCTCGGCGACCTCGCGGACGACGCACTCTTCGGGTTCCTCGCCCAACTCCAGGCGTCCACCGGGGAGTTCCCACTCCCGACGCTCGTTACGCAGGAGCAGGACACGGTCTTCGTGGTCGACGACGACCCCCTTGACCGAGACGGGCCAGGTGCGAGGGGTGGGGTTGTCCATGGAGTCCTTCACGGGTGGCGTTCCGGGCACGGGACCTTCGGAACCTGGCACCGGGGCCGACCCGCACGGGACTCCTGCGGCGATGACGGTGGGTCTACGATTCCAACTGCTCAACCCGCCACGCCTGATGATGCCGACTTGCGCGGCTCCCGCAACGTCGGTGGGCAATGCCGACTCGCGGACGGGCGGGCGCTCCCGAAGGACCCGGCCGAGCGGCCACCGGACGCCGTCCATGCCCGGTCGGCGTTGTCCGGGCACGGTGACCTCTCTTCGGATCGGTGTTCGCCCCGGCCGGCCCCGGGGTCTGGGCGATACGGCTGCGCCAAGGCGACATGGCCCGGTCCGCGTCGATCACCCGGTCACACCTCCCCCTACCGCGCGAGGTCATCGAGGCGAGCACGCTGACCGTGGAGACTGCGCCGGGGTGCGGCAAACGGCGACAGGACGGCGACCCTTCCCACGAGTGGGACGCCTGGATCAACGACGGCCTCACCTGTGAGGACATCCCCTCCGCCTCCGGCGCCGCCGGCACTGCCACCCCGCCCCGACACCCGCTGCGGTCGCCCCCGCCACCACCGACACTCCCGACGCGGTCACCGGCCGTACGCCTACCGGCGGGGTGAACACCTGCTCGCACTCGCTGGTTTTCGCGGTCGCATCCGGCGCCGCCTACTCCACGCGTGCCCCCGAGGGTCCGTCCCTTCGACGGCATCGAGCACCCGTGCCTGCGGGCACGGCTCCGGTGGCTTCAGCAGATGCGGGGCAGTTGTTCGCCCAGTGGCATGTCCAGCACGCGCGTGCCGCCCAGGCCCGTGCGGGCGACCACCATGCCGCGGTGCTCCTCGACGCACTCGCCGATCACGGCCGCGCCCGCGCCCAACGGGTGGGCGCGCATCGCCGCCAGGATCGCGTCGGCGTGCTCACGGGGTACGAACGCCACCAGCTTGCCCTCGTTGGCCACGTACATCGGGTCGAGGCCCAGGATCGCGCACGCGTTGGTCACGGCCGGCGGGACCGGGACGGCCTGTTCCGAGATCACCACGCCCACCCCGGCCGCCGCGGCGATTTCGTTGAGCGCGGCGCCGAGCCCGCCCCGGGTGGGGTCGCGCAGCACGTGCAGGTCCGGCGTGACCGCGAGCATCGCCTCGACCAGGCCGCCGAGCGCGGCGCAGTCGCTGCGGATCTCGACGTCGAATTCGAGGCCCTCGCGCACGCTCATCACCGCCACACCGTGCACGCCGATGTCGCCGCTGACCACCACCACGTCGCCCGGGACCGCGCGTTGCGGCCGAATGTCGACGCCCGCCGGGATCAGTCCGATCCCCGCGGTGTTGAGGTAGACGCCGTCGCCGTGACCGGCCTCGACGACCTTGGTGTCGCCGGTGACGATCTCCACCCGCGCGGCGCGGGCCGCGTCGCCCATCGCCCACGCGACCCGGGCGACGACCGACATGTCCACGCCCTCCTCCAGGATGAAGGCGCAGGACAGATAGGCGGCCCGCGCCCCGCTCATCGCGAGGTCGTTGACCGTGCCGTTCACCGCGAGTTCGCCGATGCCGCCGCCGGGGAAGAACAGCGGCCGGACCACGTACGAGTCGGTGGAGAACGCGAGTCTGGCCCCGCCCAGGGTCAGCACCGCCGAGTCCGCGAGCCCGGCCAGCACCGGGCCGCCGAACGCCGGGGCGAAGACGTGCTCGACGAGTTCGGCGGACAACGCGCCGCCGCCGCCGTGGCCGGTGACGATCCTGGGATGGTCGCGCAGTGGCGTCGGACAGGTCCAGCCGGAGAAGTCGGGCGCGGAGTGCACGTCGGTGAGGTCAGACAACGGGGCTCGCCTCCCGGGGCGCGGTCGTGGCGTCGAGTCGGCGGTAGAGGTAGTAGGCGGCGCAGGCGCCCTCGCTGGAGACCATCGTGGCGCCCAGCGGGTTGCGCGGCGTGCACGAGGTGCCGAAGGCCGCGCACTCGTTGGGCTTGAGCAGGCCCTGGAGCACCTCGCCGCTGCGACACTCGGCGGGCTCGCGGGTGGTGATGTCGGTGACCTCGAAGCGGTGCTCCGCGTCGTGCTCGCGATAGCGCGGCGACAACCGCCAGCCGCTGTCGGGGATCACCCCGATGCCGCGCCAGGCTCGGTCGGTGACCTCGAAGACGTCGGCGAGCATGGCCCTGGCCGCGGGGTTGCCCTCCGGGCGCACCGCGCGGGCGTAGGCGTTGTCGACGGTGTGTTCGCCGCGTTCGAGTTGGCCCACGGTGCGGCGGATGCCCTCCAAGATGTCCAGCGGTTCGAACCCGGTGACCACGATGGGGACCCGGTGGCGTTCGGCGAGCGCCGGATACTCGTCGATGCCCATCACGCTGCACACGTGGCCCGCCGCGAGGAACCCCTGTACGCGGCAGTCGGGCGAGTTCATGATCGCCTCGACGGCGGGCGGAACCCGTACATGCGAGACCAGCAGGCTGAAGTTGCGAATGCCCAGCCGCCTGGCCTGATACACCGTCATGGCATTGGGCGGCGCGGTGGTTTCGAAGCCGATGCCGAAGAACACCACTTCGCGATCCGGATTGTCCCGGGCGATCTTGAGCGCGTCCAGCGGTGAGTACACCACCCGAACGTCGCCGCCCTCCGCACGCACCCGGAACAGGTCGCGATCCGTCCCCGGTACCCGCAGCATGTCGCCGAACGAGCAGAAGACCACCCCTGGGCGGGCCGCGATCGCCAACGCCTTGTCGATGATCTCCAGCGGCGTGACGCATACCGGACACCCGGGTCCATGGATCAACTCCACCTCGGGAGGCAGCAGTTGATCGATGCCGTGCCGGATGATCGTGTGCGTCTGCCCACCGCACACCTCCATGATCGACCAGGGGCGGGTCACCGTCGCCCGGATCTCGTTCAGCAGGCGACGGCCCACCTCCGGATTGCCGAACTCCTCCAGATACTTCACCGCGCGATCTCCCTCGCTGTGTCGCCCGCGGCGACCGCGGGGCCCGATCCGGGCGCCTCGTTCGGCCCGGACACCCAGTCGGGTTCGCCGGCCGCCTCCCATGGATCGCCGAACTCCTCTTGCAGCAGCCCGAGTTCGTCGAACAGCGCCAGCGTCTGCCGAGCCGACTCCTCGTCCAGCCGCTGCAGCGCGAACCCCACGTGCACGATGGCGTATTCGCCCACCCGCAGGTCCGGGAGATATTCGAGGCACACTTCCTTGACCACGCCGCCGAAGTCGACGAGAGCCATCCGGGTGCCGTCGCGATCCTCGATGCTGGTCACTCTGCCGGGTACCGCCAGGCACATCGGATTCTCCTCGTAGTCCGGAACGGCTTTGATTCGACGCTGTGATTCGACGACTGTGATTCGACGGCTGTGCTTCAACGGACGGCGGACCGATCGTGCGCCGCCACCATCAATTGGCCGAGCGCGAGCCCGCCGTCGTTGGGCGGGACCCGGTGATGCCGCAGCACGGTGAAGCCGTCCGCGCGCAATACCCGGGTACACGCCGACACCAGGAGCGCGTTGGCGAACACCCCGCCGGTCAGCGCGACCGCCGTCGGTCCGTACACCTCCCGCGCCCGCGCGCAGACCCGGGCGACAAGATCGGTCACCGCATGGTGGAAGCGGGCCGCGAGCACCGGAACGGGTACGCCCGCCCGCAGGTCCGACAACGCGGCGGTCAACACCGGACCCGGATCCGCGACCAGCAACGCGGGAGCCGCAGCCGGCAGCAACGCGAAGGCGTAGCCCGCTCCCGGCTCCACGCCCACGGCGGCCGCTTCGAGCTCGATCGCGGCCTGCGCCTCGTAGCCCGCCCGATGACAGATCCCGATCAGCGACGAGAACGCGTCGAACAGTCGGCCCATGCTCGACGTCGGCACACAGCCGAGCCCGCGCACCAACTGGACCTCCAACACCCGCAGTTCCTCCGCAGGGCAGGCCGCGACCGGAGGCAGATCGGGCGACCACGGCAGGCCCGCGGCGTGCAGGTGCGACAACGCCATGCGATACGGCCGGGCGACCGCGCCGTCCCCGCCCGCGAGCGGGGCGTAGCGTAGGTGCGCCAGGCGCCGGTAGCCCGCGTAGTCGGCGAGCAGGAACTCGCCGCCCCACACCGCCCCGTCGTCGCCGTAGCCGGTGCCGTCGAACGCGACGCCGAGCACCGGCTGTGCACCGGTGAGGCCGTGTTCCGCCATCGCCGCCGCGACGTGCGCGTGGTGGTGCTGTACCGCCGTGACCGGCCGGCCCGCCACGTCGCGCCGCGCCCACGCGGTGGACCGGTAGCCGGGGTGGCGATCGGCGGCCAACGCCTGCGGCCGCACACCGGTCACCGCCGTCAGGTGCTCGACCGCGTGGCCGAACGCGGTCAGGGTCGCGATGTCGTCCATGTCGCCCACGTGCGCCGACAACCACGCCTGGCGTCCCTCGCCCACCGCGAACACGTTCTTCAGATCCCCGCCCGTCGCCAGGATCGCCGGGATCGGCGCCGGCAGCCCGATCGGCAACGGGGCCCAGCCGCGCGATCGGCGCACGAACATCGGCTCGCCGTCGACGACCCGCACCACCGAGTCGTCGCACGCCACGTGGATCGGCCGATCGTGGGTGAGCCACGCGTCGGCGAGCGACGCCAGTCGGGTCAGCGCCTGCGCGTCGTCGATCACGATCGGCGCGCCGGCCGGGTTGCCGCTGGTGAGGACGAGCAGTTCCGGCCCGGGCGGATCCCCCGGGAGGCCGAGCAGCAGGTGGTGCACGGGCGTGTACGGCAGCAGGAAACCCAGGTCGGGGCTGCCCGGCGCGACCGCGGGCGCGAGCCCGGAACCGCCCGCGCGCCGGCGCAACAACACGATCGGCCGGGCCGCGCCGGTCAGCAGCTCGCGCTCCCGGGGACCCACGTGCGCGTGCGGCTCGACGTCCGCGACGGAGCGCGCCAGTACCGCGAACGGCTTGTCGCCGCGGGCCTTGCGCGTGCGCAGCAGAGCCACCGCGTCGGGATTGCCCGCGTCGCACGCCAGGTGGTAGCCGCCGAGGCCCTTGACCGCGACGATCGCCCCGTCCGCGAGCATCCGCCGGGCCTGGGCGATCGGATCCGCGCCGCCGTCCACGCCGGGCCCGACCAGGCTCAGCCGAGGACCACACCCGTGGCACGCGACCGGTTGCGCGTGGAACCTGCGGTCGGCGGGATCGCCGTACTCGCGGGCACACTCCCCGCACATCGGGAACCGGGCCATCGTGGTGTGCGCGCGGTCGTACGGCAGGGCCGTGACGATGGTGAAGCGCGGGCCACAGTCGACGCACGTGACGAACGCATGCCGGTGTCGACGATTGCCCGGGTCGACCAGCTCGGCCAGGCAGTTCGCGCAGGTCCCCACATCCGGCGGGATCAGCGTCCGGCCCGACCCGCCGGCCGGCGACGCGAGGATCGTGAACCCGGCGACGCCGTCGACGGGCAACTCCTCGTCGCGCACCGACTCGACGGTGGCCAACGGCGGGGCATCCGTGCCCACCCGGCGCCGGAACTCCGCGACCGCGGCCGACGGGCCCTCGACCTCCACGACCACGCCCGCACCGGTGTTGACGACGTGACCGGCCAGGCCGAGCCGGTCGGCGAGGGTGAACACGAACGGCCGAAACCCCACCCCCTGCACGACGCCGCGCACCGCGATGCGCAGCCGCCGGGCGGCGATCAGGTCCGCGTCGGTGGTCAAGACACCTCCTCCGCGAGGTCGTGGGTGTGGGTGTGTCCGTCGTGCGTGTGGGTGTACGCAACGGCGGGTTCCTCGTCACGGCCGTGTTCGTGGCCGTGCCCGCCCGGGTCGCGGGCCTGCCGCGCCATCACCGGTACATGCGCCGGCGTGCCCGCCGACACCGCCAGCGCGCGATCCAACAGGCCGCCGACGCCCAGCCCGGAGCGGGCGGAGGTGAACAACACCTCGACCCCCGGGTTGACCTGCCGGACGTTGGCCAGGAACGTGGCCTCGTCGAACTCCACCGCCGCGGCGATGTCCAGCTTCGTCAGCACGACGAGATTCGCCAGCCCGAACGCCGTGGGGTACTTGAGCGGCTTGTCCTCGCCCTCGGTGACCGACGCGAGCGCCACCCGCAGGCTCTCGCCCAGGTCGTAGGACGCCGGGCAGACCAGATTGCCGACGTTCTCCACGAACAGCAGCCGCGCGTCGTCCGGCAGCCAGCCCGCCAGATGCCGGCGCAGCATCGCCGACTCCAGATGGCACAGGCCGTCGGTGAGGATCTGCTTCACCGGAACGCCCGCCCTGGCCAGCCGGGTCGCGTCGTTCTCGGTCGCGAGGTCGGCGGTGAGCGCCGCGACCGGTACGCCGCGGGAGCGGGCCGCCCGCAGTTCGGCCTCCAAAAGCGCGGTCTTGCCGCTGCCGGGGCTGGACAACAGGTTGACGGCGACGACACCTCGCGCGGCGAGTTCGGCGCGCAGCTCGCTCGCGCCGAGATCGTTCTTGGCGAGTACGGCCCGGCGGAGATCCTCGACACGGCACATGGGGTCAGCCCTCCTGGGCGGGTCGCGCGAAAGCAAGAGCGGGAGCTGGGGAGTCGGCCCAGGCGACGTCGACGATCTGCAACTCGCGGCCGGCAAGCAGTTCGGCCGTGGCGCCGTCGCACCGGGGGCAGCACAGGTCCGGTGGCATCCCGACCGCCCACTCCACCGCGCACGGCGCACAACGGGCCCGGGCCGGCACGGTCTCGACGATCAGCTCGGCGCCCCGCAACACCGTGTCCGAGCAGGCCAGTTCGAAGGAGAAGGACAACGCATCGGGGACCACGCCGGCGAGTTCGCCGACCCGCAGACGTACGGTCAGGGCGGCGCTCGCCCCGATATCCCGAGCGGCCTGCTCGACCTGCTCGACGACGGCCATCGCGATCGACATCTCGTGCATCGGTCCTCCTCCCGCAGGCGCCGGCCGTTGCGGCGGCTCGAACCGCGTCGAGCGGTGTGTCCGTCGCGGGTTCATTACAGGGGCCGGTGGCGACGTGTCCGGGGTACCCACGCCGTCACCGCCCCCACAGGTCAGCCATTTGCCGCAGCGCGACGCCCCCGCTCGCCGGACGGCCACCGACCGGGTGTTCACATCCTGCGCATGCGCAGGTAGCGCTTGATGTCGGGCAGGTTGGGGACGACAACGACGACGACGCCCAGGAGCGTCGCGCCGATCAGGATCTTTCGCACGCCGGTGCCTCTCTCGTGGTGGGGTGTTGCGGGTCGTGGTGGGGCGGGTCGGGTCGGTGCCGGTCCGGCCGCGTCGCAACCGGGTTCGGGGCCGCTTCGGCGGCGATTCGTGCGTCCGTATCGGTACCGCCGGCGGCCCGACCCGGCCGGGTGCCCGGCGGGGCCTCTTCGGCGAGCACCCGCAGGATCAGGGCGACCGCCTCGTCGACGGCCGCCGCCACCGGCGGGCTGAGGCCGATGCCCTCCGCCAACGAGGCGGGTTCGCACCCGACCACCAGGACACGGTTCGGTGGGCTGCCCCCGGTGCCCGCGCTGAGCGTGCCGAGCAGGGCCAGTACCGCGTCCGGTCCCATGCGATGGCCGTCGAGGAGGGCGGACCCGGGCTCCACCGAGCCGGCGACCGCCGCCTCGATCAGATAGACCGTGCCCGGCGCACCTCCGCGTGCGGTGGCATCCACCAGGACCAACGTCTGGTAGCCCTCCAGGAGTTGGTACGCCAGGTGCACGCCGCGTACGCCGAAGTCCACCACCTCGACCCCGGCAGGCAGCGGGTGACCGCCGAGCCGAGTGACCGTCTCCACGCCGAACCCGTCGTCGCCGAGAAAGATGTTGCCGACGCCGGCGACCAGTACGTGCGGGGTCGGACCGGCCTCCGGCGGTGGCTCGTGGGCGTTCACGCGTCCTCCGGGAAGCTGATCTCGTCCGGTTGGAAGTACAGGAACCGGCCCTGGAGCCGCCGCAGATCCGCGCCGGGATCGTCGTCCACGATCACCGCGAGGTGCACCGTGCCGTCGACGTCGTGCAGCACGGCCTCGACGAGAGCGTCGCGTCCGTGCAGGAAGAGATCCTGCGCGTCGGTGCGCCGAGGTCCCGGCCGCAGCCGGACCCGGCTGCCGGCGCCGACCGAGCGACCCTCGACGGTGACCCGGTCGGTCGCCGGGTCGAATCCGGCGTCGCTCGCCGGATCCCACCACGGCGTCTCCGGCGGCACGGACAGCGCGGGAGACGCGAACGGGTCGGACGAGAAGGCATCCGACGAGAGGCGGTCGGACGAAGGAGCATCGGACGCGAGGCCGGGCGACACCGGGACGCCGACCGCGAACGGGCCCGGCGGCAAGGTGCCCGCCGAGGGCGCGCCGATCTGCTCCGGCCCCCTGCCCCCGGTCACCTCGCGCAACGCCCGTACCGTGCCGTGCAGGCGTTCCCACACCTCCGGCGGCAGCGAGTCGGCGAGATCGACGGCCGCCCCGGCTCGGGCGTCGGTGCCGCGTGCCTCGCGCTTCTCCTGCTCGGTCAGCGCCGATGTGCGCAGGGCGAGGATCTCGTCGATCTCGGTGGCGTCGTACAACGCGCCCGGGCTTTCCGGCGCCACCTGGGGGTGGTCCTCCAGGATGATCGGCGAGGACAGGACCACGTCGTCGCGATCGCTCGCCAGGACCGGCCACGTGTGCAGGTTCCGGCACCCGTGCGAGGCGACCTTGGCCCACTCCGGCGGATCGGTCACGGACAGGAACGACCCGGCGGACAAGCCGAGCAGCACGTGCGCGGAGACCAGCGAACTGGGCAGCGCGGCCTCCCGGTCGGCCCGCGTCGGGGGGACCCATGTGCCGGTGTTCTCGACTTCGACGGTGAGCCTGAGCGTGGTGTACGGGCCGGGCAGTTCGGCGGTCCGGACCCGGATCACGCCGTCCACCCGCTCGCGTCGGTGCACCAGGCGGCCGATCGACCGGCCGTCGAGTTCGACCGGTTCGATCTCCTCGCGCGCGGGCCTGGTGAACGCGAACGTACCCCCTTCGCCGGCCAACCGGTCCACGGGAAGCACCAGTTCGACGCGCTCCTCGACGCCCTCGTCCCACGGCACGAACACCCGGTCCGGCAGTTCCAACTTCTCGACCCCCTCGAAGGCGCCGTCCTCGCGGACTCGTTCCACCGTGCGTCGTCGAGCGTGCAGGAAGCGCATCTGGACCGAGAGCGTCGAGCCCCGGCGCGGGTCGATCAGGCACTCGGTGCGCTGCGCGCAGTGTTCGGCGCTGTCGGCACCCCACGCCGGCGGTACCAGCACGCCGAACTGCCAGCGCATCCGGTTCTTGGCCGCCGACGCCCGGTACGGGTAGAGCACGTAGCCCTCGAAGAGCACGGCGTCGGCGATCTGCCGAGCCGCCGCGAACCGCGCGGCGACCTCGGGCGTGAACACGGCCTCGCTCATCGCGCCGCCCCCTCGGTCGGCCGCCGGCTGAGACCGCCGAACACGGGTGCCGTGGACGGGGGTTCGGCCGCGTCGAGCAGCGCCCGCACGGTCGCCTCCCAGGACGGCAACCCGTGTCGGGAGCGGTACGCGAGCAACGCGTTCATAGCGTCGCGCGGCAGTCTGAGCCAGCCGCAGCCGGGGAAATGTTGCTCGATCATGTCGTGCCACACCCCCACCGGCAGGCCGAACCGGGCCTCCTTGTGCCACGGCACCGGCTCGACCCGAAAGCCGCCGGCGCCGGTGAAGGCCGTACCGGAGAACAACAGCAGCAACGGCACCTCGCCCTCGGCCAGCGCGTGGAAGTAGCGGGACGAGGCGATGTCCATGTCATACGTGCACGGCACGACCAGGTCCACCTCGGTCTCGCCGGTGAACCCCGGCACGGTCAGCGAGACCTGCGCGAACTGGATCGGGTTGAGCGTGGTGCCCCACCGCGAGCGATCACCGAACAGCACGTCCAGCCGTTCGCCCTCCGCCGCGCCGTAGCGCCGCCGGGCCGGCTCGATCCGCATCTGGCAGCGCAACGCGAGCGCGTGCACCCGGGCGTCGTTCTCGGCGGTGATCCGCAACCGGAGAACCAGGGTGGGACCGGCCGCGTACGCATCGGCACGGGCGCCGACACACGTGAAGTTCAGCTCGGTCACGGCTGCTGCCCCTCGGCCGGGACGCCCGCCGGAACAGCGGGGGAAGCGGGGAACGCGGGGGCGACCGCCACGGGCCGGGCAGGCTCCGGGGAAACGGTGTCGGACGCCGGATGCGGTGCTTCCTGCGCGACGCCCTGCCCGGTGCCGCGGAGCACCTGTGCGCGGGCACGTACCCCGTCGAAGAAGGCCGCCAGATCGGCCCGGGCCTCGGCGCCGCCGTCGAAGCCCTGCCAGTGCAGGCGCATCCGGCCCACCAGTTCGTAGCAGATGTCGATCGGCACCAGGAAGCACTCGCTGCGCTCGTCGGCGCGCCGCACCAGCAGCGCCTCCACGTCGGGCCGCAACTCCCGGGCGAGCGTGCTCTCGCCGAGCACCGCCTGCCACATGTCCGGGTCGAGTTCGCTCTCGGTGGCGCCGGCCGGGCTCGGGTAGAACGCGACGAACCGGTCCAGGGCCGCGTTGCGGAAGAAGAACGCGGTGCCGACCGGGATCTGCAGGCTCTCCCAGGCGCCCTCGCCGAGGCTGTGGTCGGGATCCACGAGGTAGCGCTCGGGCACCGCGCGGAACCGGCCGCGCGCAGCGCCGCGTTGCTCGAACAACATCGCGCAGCCCCGGCACGCGCACGCCAGGACGCGCGCCTCGATGTCGACGAGGTGCCGGTGTCCCGGGTCGACCTCCTGCCCGCACAGTTCGCACTGCTCGGGCCGCGGTGGTGCGGCCCGGCGAAACCGGCGCAGCCCCGTCGCCGCGGTCACCGCGTCACCCCGGCCGGGCGGGAGCCGATCTGGAGCAGCGCGGGCTCGGGCGGCGCGGCGGGCACGTGCTCCAGGTCGAGCGCGGTGACCTCGGGGGCGTGGCACGCGAGTGCGGCCTCGATCGCCTCGCGCGCGGTCCCCGCGGTACTCCCGCAGCCGCAGCCGGAGCTCTCGGCCGCCACCCGCAGCCGCAGGGTCCCGGACGTCGCGTCGAAGCCGAGCACCTCGGCCGGGTGGTCCGCGACCGCGGTCAGGCCCCGGGCGATCCGGGTGTCGACGTCGTCGGGGTGCAGGTCGTGCAACACGAGCAGACCGGTGACCAGTTCGTCCGCCAGCACCGTGCGTCCGGCGGCCCCGGCGGCCCGGAGCAGGGCCGCCAGCCGGGTGAGCCCGGCGCCGTAGAAGTCCATCAGGGCGCGCACCAGGTCCTCGGCCGCGGCCCGGACGGCCGGATCGTCCCGCTCGTCCAGGCCGGCCAGGATCTCCTCGACCCGCAGGCCGGTCTCGTCGGCGTTCACCCGCCCAGTCCGCTCAGGCCGGTGGGCATGTGCATCTCGCGCAGGGTCCGGCCCTCGCCGAGATACATGTGCACGCCGCACGGCAGGCACGGGTCGAAGCTGCGCACCGCGCGCATGATGTCGATGCCCTTGAAGTTCTCCGGAGGGTTCTCCTCGAAGATCGGCGTGTTCTGCACGGCGTCCTCGTACGGCCCCGGGGTGCCGAGAGTGTCCCGCACGCTGGCGTTCCACGGCGTCGGCGGATACGGGTGGTAGTTGGCGATCTTCCCGTCCCGGATGACCATGTGGTGCGACAGCACGCCGCGGACCGCCTCGGTGAAGCCGACGCCGACGGCCTGGTCGGGCACCTCGAACTTCTCCCACGTCTTGGTGTTGCCCGAACGCACCTCGTCGAGGGCCTTCTCGGCGAAGTGCACGGCCATCGCGGCCATGTACGCCTGGAAGTAGGTGCGGGCCCGGTTGCGTTCGAGGGCGTTGCTCCACTTGGGGATCTTCCACTCGAACGTGGTCTCGGGCTTGGTCATCGACTTCGGCAGGTTGATCACCACGCTGTGCCCGGTGGACTTGACGAAGCCGGTGTCGACCAGGCCGTTGAGCGCGGTGGACCACAGCCGGGCGAGCGGGCCGCCGCCGGTGTCGAGGGCGAGATAGTCCTTGCCGTCGTACCAGCGCGGCGACATCACCCAGCTGTAGTTGCCGGCGAAGTCCCGCTTCTGCGGTTCCGGGATGGTGTGCTGGTTCCACGGGTGGCGCGGATCCACGGGGTTGCCGAGCGGGTCGTGCGTGACGAACTGCTCCTGGCCCTCCCAGTCCTTGTAGTACGAACTGCCGAGCAGGATCCGGATGCCGAGGTTGATCTCGGTGAGGTCGTTGGTGATCAGCTTGCCGTCCACCACGATGCCCGGGCTCACGTACATGCGCCGACCCCAGTCGGTCATGTTGCGATACGTGAAGTCGCAGTGGTCGGGGTCGTTGAGCGCGCCCCAGCAGCCGAGCAGGACGCGGCGGCGGCCGACTTCCTCGTAGCCGGGCAGCGCCTCGTAGAAGAAGTCGAACAGATCGTCGTGCAGCGGGACGACGCGCTTCATGAACTCGACGTAGCGCATCAGCCGGGAGAGGTAGTCGGTGAACAACTGCACCGACGCGACCGTGCCGACGCCGCCCGGATACAGCGTGGAGGGGTGCACGTGGCGCCCCTCCATGAGGCAGAACATCTCCCGCGTGTATCGGCTGACCTGCAACGCCTCGCGGTAGAACTCGCCCTCGATCGGATTGAGCGAGCGCATGATGTCGGCGATCGTGCGGAAGCCGTGCTCGGCGGCGTGCGGGGACTCGGTGCGCTCGGCCAACTCCAGGACGCCCGGGTTGGTTTCGCGGACCATCTTCTCGCAGTAGTCCACCCCGACCAGGTTCTCCTGGAAGATGTTGTGGTCGAACATGTACTCGGCCGCCTCGCCGAGGTTGATGATCCACTCGGCCAGGTGCGGGGGCTTGACGCCGTAGGCCATGTTCTGCGCGTACACCGAACAGGTCGCGTGGTTGTCGCCGCAGATCCCGCAGATCCGGCTGGTGATGAAGTGCGCGTCGCGCGGGTCCTTGCCGCGCATGAACACGCTGTAGCCGCGGAAGACCGACGACGTGCTGTAGCACTCGGCCACGCGTTTCTGCTTGAAGTCGATCTTGGTGTGGATGCCCAGGCTGCCCACGATCCGGGTGATCGGGTCCCAGGACATCTCGGTGAGGCCGCTGCCGTCACCGGCCGCCTTCGTCGTCGTCGATGTCATCGTGTGTGTGGCCCTTCTGGGGGGAAGACGTCGGCGAGCAGGACGCCGGCCGCGCGGACGGGGGTGGATCGGCGGGGCTGGTTCAGCGGGGCGCGCGGTAGCCCGTGGTGAGCTGGGGGCCGCGTCGGCGCCAGCGGGGCTCCTCGTCCACGGTCTTGGCGGTGATCGCGCGCAGCTTGCGGATCAGCACGCCGTACGCGCCGCTCGCGGTGCTGGAGACCTTGCCGCCGGGGGGTTCGTCCATGAAGGGCATGAACTTGTCCGGGAAGCCGGGCATGGTGCACGCGATACAGATGCCGCCGACGTTGGGGCAGCCGCCGATGCCGTTCATCCAGCCGCGCTTGGGCACGTTGCACTTGACCACGGGGCCCCAGCAGCCGAGTTTCACCAGGCATTTGGGGGAGTCGTAGGTCTTGGCGAACTGGCCCTGTTCGTAGTAGCCCGCCCGGTCACAGCCCTCGTGCACGGTCGCGCCGAACAGCCAGGCCGGGCGCAGCTTGTCGTCGAGCGGGATCATCGGCGCGGAGCCGGCGAGCTGGTAGAGCAGATAGGTGAGCGTCTCGGAGAAGTTGTCGGGCTGGATCGGGCACCCGGGCACGCACACGATGGGCAGGCCCGCCTTGGACTTCCAGTCCCAGCCGAGATAGTCCGGAACGCCCATCGCGCCGGTCGGATTGCCGGCCATGGCGTGGATGCCGCCGTAGGTCGCGCAGGTGCCGATGGCCACGATGCCGGTCGCCTTGGGCGCGAGGCGGTCGAGCCATTCGCTGGTGGTGATGGGTTGACCGGTCTCCGGGTCGTCGCCGAAGCCGCTCCAGTAGCCCTCGGCCTTGATCGACTCGTTGGGGATGGAGCCCTCGACGACCAGGACGAACGGGTCGAGCTCGCCGCGTTCGGCCTTGAAGAACCATTCGATGAAGGTGTCCGCGCCCTGCACGGGACCACACTCGAAGTCGATCAGCGGCCAGTGGACCGCGATCGCGGGCAGCCCGGGCAGGGTTCCGGTGACGATCTCCTCGATGCTCGGTTGCATCGCGGCGGTCAGCGCGACGGAGTCGCCGTCGCAGCTCAAGCCGGCGTTGATCCACAGAATGTGGATCAGGGGCGGATCCGGATCGGCCGGGGTCGGGGCGGTCTGGGTGGAACTCGCGGACGTGGCGCTCATGAGGACGCCTCCTCGAAGGTCATGAGTCCGACAAAACGGACTTGTGATCTTCATATCAGCAGGTGGCGGGATGTTCAGAACGTTTCGCCCGTCCGGGGGGTGTCGCGCGTCCGGAGGGTGTAATCGGGTGGGCGGGGCGCGGAGGGCTCGACGGCGGCGCGGGAGGGTGCGTGTCGTGCCGAACCGGATGGGCGAGACGGGGGTGGAGGCTGCGTCTCTCGGGGGTGGCTCGGACGATCGGGCACGGGGACGGGCGAGGGGATGGTCGCCGGTCGGGACACGGCTTGGGTGCGGCTCGGGCGTGGGTCGGGCGTCGGCGGGGGTGGGGTCGCCGTGGCGAGCCGTGGCCCACAGGGTGGGGCGGTGCCCTCGTCCGGGGTGTCCGCCGGACGAGTCCGGCCTCGCGCGTGAGATGGGCGACGCGGCGCTGCTCGACGCGGGGCGCCGTCATGCTCCCGGCGCGCGCTCGGTATTGCCGGTTCCAGCCGGGTATATAAGTCTTTCGTCCTTGGGGAACGAGGCCGCGGGGGGTGGCGATCGCCGGTACCGGCCGGATGGAGCAGGCCGGTACCGGCGATGGTCAAGGGCTGGGTGGCGGGCGTGGTCAGGCGACTGCGGTCTTCCAGATTGCGTACGCCACGCCGTCGGCGTTGCGATTGAGCACCGTGGCGTCGATGTTGCTCGTGGTGTCACACGCGGAGTGGTAGCACGAGTCGTAGGAGGCGCCGGCCGTGCCGCCCCACTTGGTCGCCTGCGCCGAGCTCTTGATGGCGCTGGCGCCCGCGGCGTAGCCGGAGGTGGGGATGCCGGCTCGCTGGAAGGAGTAGTCGTCGGAGCGGCCTTGGCCCTCGACGTTCTCCTCGGGACGCAGGTTCAGCGTGTCCCAGTACGCCTTGAGGGGCGCGGCGGTGGCCGAGTTGATGTTGTTGATGAAGTAGCCCGCGTTGCGTGAGCCGACCATGTCGAAGTTGTAGTAGCCCTTGATCGAGGAGCGCTGCGCCGAGGTGAGTTGGCTGACGTAGAACTGCGAGCCCTGGAGGCCCTGTTCCTCGCCGGCCCACCAGCCGAAGCGCACGTGCTTGGTGAGGGTCGGGTTGGCCTGGGCGAGCGCGAGGGCGTTCTCCAGGAGGGTGGCGGAGCCGGAGCCGTTGTCGTTGATGCCGGGTCCGGCGGAGACGCTGTCGAGGTGGGCGCCGAACATGACGACCTGGTTGGCGGGGCCGCCGGGCCAGTCGGCGATCAGGTTGTTGGAGCGGTATCGGCAGGAGGTGCAGACCTGCTCGGACACGGTGAAGCCGGCGGCCTGGAGCTTGCTCTTCACGTAGGCCACGGACGCGGTGTAACCGGCGCTGCCCGCACGGCGGTTGCCGCCGTTCTGCGACGCGATGCGGTTGAGCTGGGTCAGGTGCGCCTGGACGTTCGCCACGTTGATGTCGGGCGGCGCCAGGCTCCGGTTGCCGGGCCCGGTGACGGCCTGCGCCTGGGAGCCGGGCGGCGCGGGTGGTTCGGCCGCGGACGACTGGGTCGCCGAGCCGAGGGTTAGGCCGACGAGTAAGGCGAGGACGGTCCCGGCGGTGGTCAATGTTCGATTCATCGAGGCTCCTTTGGTGGAAGGCAGACCTCGACCACGCCACCGACCTGCTGTCGTGGGCACCTCGTGAGGGCCGCAGACGACCGAGCAGGACGGGGTCGTGCTCGAGCAAGCGAAACACTCACACAGGCGTCCGTGCCGGGCGAAGGGACCCGGCCGAACCGGCAAATTCCGGGAAACGGGCCCGCCTCGGGTGCTCCGGGGCTGCGACCGGGTGCCGTGTACCGACCCGCGCGCGCCGCCGCACGCACATCGTGGCCTCGGATCACGCCGCTGCCGAACACCACCGGGGGAGAGGACGGCGAGGACACCGGAGCCTGTACGGCGCGACCACCGCGGCGCCGATCGCGACCGCGTGCAGCCCGTTCGTCATTCCGTCGGGGAAGGCGTCCCGTACCGGCGCGGGCAGCGAACGCGGCCGCTCCGGGGGCAGGTTGGCAGGCCGCCCTTGGTCGACGAGGCGCCTCGGGTGAACTGGGTGTACTGGGGCGGGAAGTTGGTCGCCGTGGATATGGCGGTGCCGCTGAGGAAGGCGAGCACCCGGGCGACGACGAAGTTCCGGTCGCGGAACATGCGTGGCGGCACGAGCGGTTCGTCCACCCGCCGCTGGACGTACCCCAAGGCGACCTGCGCGACGAGCGAAACGATCGCGAGGCCGACGATCTGGAACGAGCCCCACGGGTACTCCGTGCCCGCTCAACTCGTCAGCAGGGTCTGCGCCACGATGCCGACGGTCAGCAACCCGGGCCCACGTAGTCGACCTTCGCCCGGGCCGTCGGCGTCGCGGTGTGGATGAACAGGCCGGTGACGAGCAGGGCCACGATGCCGACGGGCACGTTGACGTAGAACACCCGGCGCCAGTCGAAACGATCGGTGAGGAAACCGCCGATCAGGCGAGTTCCTCGGCGACCTGTCGGAAGTCCTCCGGCATCGGGTCCATCAGGGGTGAGTGGAAGGCGTGTGGGACCCGCGGTCGCCGGACCCGCACCCCACGGTCGGCCATCACCCGACCGATGTCGTCGACGGCCGTTTCGGTGCCGGAGACCACCGCCGCCGTCGGCGCGTTGACGGCGGTCGCTCGACGACGTGGTGGAGCGCGCCAACGCATCCCACTTCGGCCTGTGCGGCTCGGCCTGGAGCGCCGACGCCGACCGCGCCGCCGAGGTGGCGAGCGAGCTGGAATGCGGGACGGCCCGGGTCAACACCCACTTCGCGGTCCACCCGGATCAACCCTTCGGCGGCCACAAGTGGAGCGGCGTCGGCTCCGAGAACGGCCGCTGGGGAGTGGAGGCGTTCACCGAGCCACAGGTACGCCATCGCGCCAAGGGTTGGCCGCCAAAGGCCGCCCGCTCGACGCCCGCCCTTTGCCCTCTCGTCGTTGCTCACGTCGATCGGAGGGCGGCGGCGTCGTGGGTGTCGACGATTTCGACTCGACCGCCGGGTCCTTCCGGCCGTGCGACGGTGTCGGACGGACCCGGCGGGAGGTCGGTGTCGGTCATGGGCGTGCCGGTCGTGCGTGGGTCAGTCGACGCCCAGCTTCTCCGCGGCGAGTGCGGTGCCCGCGATCCGGGCGCCGATCTTGGCGAACGCGGTTTCGCGTGAGGTGGATTGGTCGTCGGCGAACGGCGCGAATCCGGCGTCGTCGCAGGTGCCGAGCCGTTCCACCGGGATGTGCCGGGCCGCCCGCAGTACTCGGTCGCGCACCTCCTCGGGGGTTTCCACTCGCGGGTCGATCGGGTCGGTCACCCCGACGAACACCCGGGCGTCGGACGGCAGATGCCCGGAGACCAGACCCAGGATGCGATCGGGATCGCCCTCGCTCGCCAATTGCAGGTAGAAGTTGCCGGCTTCGAGCTCGAACAGGTGGGGCAGCAGGTCGGCGTAGTCGACGTCCAGGCTGTGGGTGGAGTCCTGGTCGGCGCCGGGGCCGCTGTAGACGCCGATCCGGGCCCGTTCGGCGGCGGTGAACCGGGCCAGCACCATGTTGTTCAGCCCGATGAAGTCCCGCAGTACCTGGCCGCTCGGGTCGAGCTTGAGGGACAGACGTGCTTCCTCGAAGTCCAGTTGGACCACGTGCGCGCCCGCGTCCAGGCAGCCGCGGATGTCCGCTTCCGCATCGTTCACCAGGTCGCCGAGGAACTGCTCGCGCGGGTAGCCGTCGATCCCGCCCGCCGGGTAGAACAGGCTCAGTGCCGACGGGGCGACGACGGCCTGCTTGACCGGCTTGGACGTGTGCGCCTGCGCGGCGCGCAGATACCCGTCGGCGTGCTGCGTGTAGCGGAACGGGCCGGCGGTCAGGCAGGGCAACTGTCGCTGGTGACCGTCGGCGAAGGGGATGACGACCCCTTCGCCGGACAGGTCGGGCCTTCCGGCGATCGGATAGGTCAGGAAGTTGGGCTTGGCCTGCTCCCCGTCGGTGACGACCGGTGATCCGATCGCTTCCAGGCGCTCGATCGTGTCGCGGACGGCCCGCTCCCGGGCCGCGGCGAGCGCCGCGTCGTCGATCCGGCCGGCCTGGAAGTCAGCCGTCGCGGCGAGCAGTTCGGGCGGGCGGGGAAGGGAACCAATGGGTTCGGTGGCAATGGTCACGGCGGCAGCGTAGAAGGAGATTCGACCCGATCTCACGGCAACACGGCCTTAATGGGACGATTTCCAACTTTCAGGGCATCGGCCGCAGGCTTGCTTGGGATGTCGCCGATGCTCGAACAGACAGCCGCGACGCCGTGGTGACGATCCCGGTTCTCGGCAATGGGTCGGGGTGTCGCTCGGCGTCGTGCCCGCCGATGGTGCCCGGTGTGCCTGCTTCGTCCGAGGAACCTAACCGGGGGGACGGGCGGGGTCGTGTGTTTGCGTGGTGGTTCGTGAGTCCAGGTGGGCCAAGAGCAGTGATTGCAGGTCCGGGGTCAGGGCGATGACGTCCTCGCTCGTCGGAACCAACGCCAACCCGCCGTTCTTGGGGATGCCGCGGTGAAACGCCGCGTCGACCCTGCTTGCCTCGAACAGACGCCCGTCCGGGGACAGCACGAGACTGTGTTCCTTGTTGCCGGTCTCCGGCGCGATCGTCGCCAGTTCCCAGGCCTGGCCGACCGCCTCGAAGACCCGCACCAACTGTGTCTTGCGGCCGAACAGGCCGGCTTTCTCCTCGCGGGTGTCGACGTGCAGGAACAGTGATGCGAGCTTCCGTGTGGGCAGCCGCCCGGCCACGTCGGCCACGAAGGTGGCGAGCTCGGGAGTCATCCGAACTCCCCGGCGCGAGTCGATGCCCCGGAGCCTGAGGTGCTCCCGCTCTTCCGCGAACTTGATCTGTTCGACCTCGTGCTCTCGCCTTCGAGCATCGTCGACCGGCTCCATCCGCCACCCCCGTGTTCCTGGTGCCGGGCACGATAGTCCGCGATGGGCCGTCGTGACTCGGGAATGGCGAAGAACCGCCGGGGGAGAGGACGGAACGAGCGGCCGGCATCGGAGGCCACCTTGGTGTTGGGCGACCTCGGATAACTGGCCTGAGCGAGTGTTGTCTCATTGCCGGTCGTGGTGATCCCCTGGTCCGCGAACAGCCGAGTGGCGGCGGCCAGGACGCGTTCCCGTGCGCCTCGCCCCGGCCGTTGCGCCGGCTGCGCGGGTACGTCCGCTTCCGTCTCCGGTGCCGCATTCATGGGGCGAGTATACGGCGGCGTTTACTTCCGGTGTGGCGGGTGGGTAGAGTTGCATCCATCCAAGTAAACGTTTGCGTTTACCTTTGTGTGGGTGAGGAGTACTTCATGGGTCGGTCCGGTCATACCGAGCTGAGTGGTTACGCGGAGCGGCTGATCCGCGGCCGACGAGCCGTGCGTGCGTTCCGGCCCGACGCCGTGGCCCCGGAGACGATGCGTGCGATCTTTTCGCTGGCCGGCGCTGCGCCGTCCAACTCCAATACGCAGCCGTGGCGGGTGGAGGTGATCAGCGGTGCGCTGCGCGACCGTCTGGCGGACGCTCTGCAGGCGGCCCACGCCGCACGCCGTACCTCCGCCGACTTCCCGTATCGCGACGACATGTACGCGCCGGTGCAGCAGGAACGGCGTGCCGCCTTCGGTGCCGAGCTCTACGGCGCGCTGGGTATCGGCCGTGACGACACCGCGGCCCGGGTGGCCTACGACGCCGAGAGCCTGCGGTTCTACGGCGCACCGCACGTCGCGTTCCTCTTCGTCTCCTCGGGCCGTGCCGACGCGCGGCCGGCCGCGGATGTCGGCGCCTACATGCAGACGCTGCTGCTGGCGATGGCCGCGTACGGCGTGGACAGCTGTCCGCAGGGGCTGCTGAGCTTCTATGCCGATACCGTGCGCGGCGAACTCGGTGTCAGCGAGGGGAAACTGCTGGTCGGGGTCTCGTTCGGCTACGCCGACGGTGCCGCACCGGTGAACCGGGTCAGCGCCGGACGCGTGGAGCTGGCGGCGACTACGACGTTCCACGACCAGACCGCGTCCGATGGATGGGATGTGGGAGTTCGTGGGGGCTGACCGACGGCCGGTGGAAGCCGATCGACCCGTTGTCGCCGGGCTCGCACGCGGGATGCCCTCCGGTCCGGAGGCCTGCCAAGCCCGGAGGTACGTCGCACGCGGTCGCGATGGCAGACCGCCGCCGAGTTGGGTCGAGACTTCGAAGCAGCGACGGATCGCCGACACCGCAGGCGTCCGGCCGTCGCACGGTTTGTCCAGGGCTGCCAAGGCCGCCCTTTGGATGGCGGCGCCGAAGTGCCCCGGCCGTACACACCGCCCCGGCGGGAGGAAATCCACCGAACCGGACCGCCGTCTTGGCCGTCCGACGTCGGGCCGGCCTCCCGGGGGCCGGCCGCCGGGCCGCCATAATCGGCCACCGCGCCGCGGCGAATGCCTCGCGTTTATACAGGGGTGATTCAACGCATGGCCGGGTACGTATGTGCATGCTTAATTGGCGCTTCCGAGTGATTGATAAGAATCACCCTCGAAGAATGCCGATTATGCGCCTGCTTGCTGTTGTACTCGGCGATGCCCTTGCGGTATATGCCGTGCCATCGGAGACAAGGAGCGCACGTGAACGCCAGGTTCAAATCCACCCTATTGCGACGCTCGACGGTGATCTCGGCTGCGGTTGCCGTGGTCCTGACTCCCCTCACGTCCTTATCCCAGGCCACCGCAGCGCCTTCCGGCACTCCGCGCCCAGCACAAGCCGATGCCGCCGCCGTCGGTGAAATCACCACGTTTGCGGACAAGTGCCTGATGGTGGCGAACCGGGATCCCAGCGACGGCGCCCGAATCGTGCAGTATCGGTGCGAGGGCGACCCTACTCAGCACTTCACCCTCGTCCCGATCGGGGGTGGGATATTCGAGATCAAGACCTTTGCGGACAAGTGTCTGACGGTGGCGAACCGGGACCCCGGCAACGGTGCCGCGATAGTCCAGTCGCGCTGCCAAGGCGACCGCATTCAGCGCTTCACCCTCGTCCCGGTCGACGCCGGGAAGTATGAGATCAAGACCTTTGCGGACAAGTGTCTGACGGTGGCGAACCGGGACCCCAGTAACGGCGCCGTGATAGTTCAGTCGCGCTGCCAGGGTGACCCCATTCAGCGCTTCACTATCGGCTAGGTGTATCGACCGCGAGCGTTGTCGACGATCGGGTCCTGATCGTGGCGAAGACCTCCGGTGTGGTGCAGGTGTCCAGGCTCCACACCACGCACGGAGGTCTTCGCGCCCGTACCGCCAACCGCCAACCGCGAAGTCCTACTTCGTGGAACGAGCACCGGGGGACGTTCGATGGCGCACCCGCGGCGAGGTCGCCCCGGAGAGGTTAGGGAACCCTAAGTCGTCGCCGGTATAGTGCGGTCCGTGCAGCAGGTCACGAGGTCGGGCGGCGGCCCGACGCGCGAGGTGGAGCCGCCGTATGCCCTCACCACGTCACGTTTGGGGCGGGAGGCGCGTCCGGGCGGGCATACGTGGGAGTCGCATCGCCACCTCGACCACGAGTTGTTGTGGGGCGTCGTGGGGTCGGTCACCGCGGTGGTCGAGGGGGTGTCGTGGGTGGTGCCGCCGACCGTGGGGTTGTGGTTGCCCGCCGGCGCGGCGCACGAGGTGACGACCGGGCCCGGCACCGACTTCTACGCGACGTACTTCAGGACCGAGGTCTTCGCCCCCGCGTGGGCGTGCGACCTGCCCGGTCTGGTGCCGATGTACGGGGCGCTGCGCGAGGTGTTGTTGCACATGCGGCGCTACGACATGCCGTTCGCCGCGCGCTCGCGAGCGGAGCGGGTGGTTTTCGACATGCTCCAGCCGTTGGAGGTGGCCGCGGTGGATGTGCCGATGCCGCGTGATCCGCGTGCGTCGGCCGTGGCCCGGGCGTTGGTGGCCCGGCCGGCGGATCCGCGTGGGCTGGACGAGTTCGCGCGCTGGTCGGGGTGCAGTGGGCGTACGTTGACCCGGGTGTTCACCGCGGACACCGGGATGGGCTTCGTGCAGTGGCGGATCCAGGCGCGGGTGCGCGCGGCGTTGACGTATCTGGCCGCCGGTTTGCCGGTTTCGGTGGTGGCCCGTCGGGTCGGATACGACAGTCCCAGTGCGTTCGTGGCGGTTTTTCGCCGGGTCACCGGTCGCACACCCGGTCACTGTTTCGGGCTCGTCTGCGACGAGGACGTCGAGCACGGGCCGGTCGGCGTACGATCCGCCGCGGGCGCCTGAAGCGTCTCCGACACCCGACCCGCAGCGGGCGCTCGGCCCTGTGCGGGCGCCGACCAGGCCTGCCACAGCCCCGCGTAGCGCCCGCCCGCCGCCACCAGGTCGTCGTGCCGTCCCTGTTCGACGATCCGTCCGTGAGCCAGGACGATCACCCGGTCCGCGGTCGCGGCCTGCCGGAGGCGATGGGCGACCACGATCGCGGTGCGCCCGTCGAGCACCGCCGACGCGGCGGCCTCCAGGGTGCGGGCGCCGGCACTGCCCGCGTCCGCGGTCGCCTCGTCCAGGACCACGATCGGCGGATCCAGGAGCAGGACGCGGGCGAGCGCGAGTTGCTGCGCCTGAGTGGCGGTCGGGGTGTGTCCGCCGGCGCCGATGCGGGTGTCGGGGCCTTCGGGCAGCGCGCCGACCCACCCGTCGGCGCCGACCGCTGCGAGGACGCGTGCGATCGTCGCGTCGTCCGCGTCCGGTCGGGCCAGCCGCAGGTCGTCGGCGAGGGCGCCGGCGAAGACGTGGACCTCCTGGGTGACGATCGCGATCTGCCGGCGGCCGGCGGTGCGGCCCAGATCGGTGAGCGCCACCGTGCCGAGCCGGATCGTGCCGGCGGTGGGTGTGCGGACGCCGGCGATGAGCGTGGCGGCGGTCGACTTGCCCGCGCCGGTCGTGCCCACCAAGGCGACCCGTTCGCCCGGTGCGATCCACAGGTCGAGCCCGGTGAGCACGTCGGGACCGTCGGGGTAGGCGAACGAGACGTGCTGCACGTGTACGGACGCGTCGTGCGGCGTCGGCGGGTGGGTGGGTTCTTCGGCGCGCGGGAGAAGGGTGACTCCGACCAGTCGGGCCAGGCCCGCAGCGGCTTCCTGGAGTTGGTCGAAGACGGCGAGCAGGGAGCCGACGGGGTCGAAGAGGCGGTGGAAGAACAGTGCGGCGGCGGTCGCCTCGCCGATCGAGACCGTGCCCGAGCGGACCAACTGGAATCCGACGGCGAGTACCGAGGCGAGCCCGACGAGTTCGGCGGCGTTGAGTCGGCCGAAGAAGCGGGTGCGCAGCCGGGTCGCGGTCAGGCTCAGGTCGATCGAGACGCGGGAGCGGTCGGCGACGGCGTCCAGGTGGGCCGGGCCCAGTCGCAGCGCGGTGACGGTGTCCACGGCGCCGAGGGCGTCCAGGAGGCGCTGGGCGCGTTGTCCCTCGGCGATCCGCTCGGCTCGGTACACCGGTGCGGATCGGCGCAGGTACCAGCGCAGCGCGCCGATCTGGATCGGCGCGGCCACCAGGGCGGCTAGGGCGAAGCGCCAGTCGAGGGTGCCCATGCCGATCAGGGTCAGCACGATGGTCGACAGCGCCGTGGTGAACACCGGGACGGTTTCGGCGGCGGCGTCCGCGACCACGCGTACGTCGCCGCCGACGCGGGCGACCAGGTCGCCGCGGCCGGTGCGCTCGATGTCGTCGATGGGTAGGTCGAGCGCCCGGCCCAGGACGTCCTCGCGCAGGTCGGCCACCATGCTCTCGCCGACCCCGACGACCAGGTAGTGGCTGATCGCGCCCGACACGGCCTGGGCGAGGGCGATGGCCGCGAGCAGGCCGGCCAGAACCGTGACGTGCGATCCGGCGTCGGGCCCGTGCCGGTCGACGGCGTCGACCATGCGGCCCAGGACGAGCGGGCCGGCCAGGCCGATCGCGGTGGAGGCGGTGAGCAGGGTGACCGCGGCCAGGGCCCGGCGGCCGTGCGGGCGCAGCAGTTGTCGGGCGGCGGATCGGGTCTGTGCGGTGTCGGCGACGGGGAGCAGGGGTGGTTCGGGTGTCGGGTCGGCGTGCCGGGTCATGCGAGTACCAGCTTGCGGTAGGCGGGCGAGACGGCGGCCAGTCGGGCGTGGGTACCGGTGGTGCCGCGGGTGGCGTCGGCCGCGAGCACGATCACCCGGTCGCATACGGCGAGCAGGGTCGGGCTGGTGGTGACCAGGATCGTGGTGCGGCCGACCCGGTCGGCACGCAGGCCGGCGGCGATCCGGGCCTCGGTGACGGTGTCGACCGAGGTGGTGGGGTCGTGCAGGACCAGGACCGGGGCGCGGGTGGCCAACGCGCGGGCGAGGGCAAGGCGTTGGCGTTGGCCGCCGGACAGGGACAGGCCCTGTTCGGTGAGGGTGGTGTCGAGGCCGGCGGGCAGGGCCGCGATGTCCTGGTCCACGCAGGCCGCGGCGAGCGCGGTTCGGACCGCCTGTGGCCGGGCCCGCCCCGATGCCCCGACATTGTCGGCGATGGTGCCCGCGAACAGGGCGGCGTCGTGGGGTGGGGCGACCACTGTTCGGCGTAGGTCGTCGGGGTCGAGTTCGGGCACGGGTATGCCGTCCAGGTGCAGGGTGCCGGCGTCGGGGTCGCGGCGCCGGGCGAGGACGTCGACCAGCGCTTTGGCGTGTACGGCGTCGTCGGTGACGATGCCGACGAACTCGCCGGGCTCGACGGCGAAGCCGACGTCGATCAGGCCGCCGACGCTCAGCCGGTCCGCGCGGACGTGGCCGGCCGGCCGGCCCGTGTCGGTGCCCGCGGGGGTGCGGGTGCCCGGGCCCACCGCCGGGTCCGTCGTGAGCAGGGCCACGACCCGGCGTGCCGAGGCGCGGGCGCGGCCCAGGCCGGAGGCGAAGTAGGCGACGTCCACCAGGGGACCCTGGAGGAACTGGGCAAGACCCACGACGGTCACCAACTCGCCCACGGTGATCCGGCCGCGCGCCGCCAGGTGCGCGCCCACCAGGGCGATCAGCGCCAGAAGACCGCCGGTGAGCAGGGTGTTGGCGGCGGTGTACCAGGCCTGGGCGCGTTCGGTGCGCAGCGTCGCGGCGAGTGCGGCGCGACTGTCGCGGCGGTAGCGGCGGGCGGCCTCGGAGCGGGCGCCGATGCCGTCCAGGACGCGCAGTCCGGTGAGCAGGTCGGTGGCGATGGCACCGGCGCGGGCGGCGAGTTCGTGGTCGTGTTCGCTGCGCCGTTCCAGCGGGCGGCTCAGGTATTGCATCGCGATCAGTACCGGTGGCGTGCCGAGCAGGACGAGCAGGCCCAGCGGGACGGAGATCACCAGGAGCGCGACCGCGGCCGTGACGATGGCCGCGGCCGCCGCGAGTTTGCTGCTGAGGGTGTGGGTGAACCGGGCCACCGTCTGCGCGTCGGAGGTGGCGAGCGCCACGAGTTCGCCGGGCATCCGTCGCGGTGTCGTGCCGTGCGGGTCCAGTGCCCGGCGGGCGACGGCCATTCGCACGTCGTGGGCGCCGTACTCGGTGACGCGGGCGGCGGCGCGGGCGGCGAAGCGCCACGAGCACAGCAGGCCGACGAACACCACGGCCAGCACGCTCAGCCCGTTCCCGAGCGCGGCCGCGTCGCCGGTGGCCACCGCTTGGTCGATCACCACACCGACGACGACCGGGACGGCCGCCTCGGCCACCTGATGCCCGGTCAGGCCCACGGAGGCGCCGACCAGGTATCGGCCCCGTCGATCGCCGGTGAGCGCGTACCGCAACACGGCGCGTGAGGTCACGGGCGTACCGAGAGGGCCGGGCGGGGGTGAGTGGGCAGGGGGTTTCGGCGGGACGGTGGGTGCGGGCATGGGAGCCGACGGTAGTGATGGGGCCGTGCCGGTTGCGCGTGAATCGGACGGACCTTGGCTCGAATCGGCCGGCGCGGCGTTCGGTGTCCGATTCGCGACAAGGTTTGGCGTGTGCCCGACATCGGGTGTTGCGGGATGAGATCACCTCGCGTATTCATAGGCAAGGCTTACCTAACCTTCCCTGTGCTTCCCTGTCCTCCGGAGACGCCGATGCCAACGACCGCACCCGCGCTGCGTCGCACCCCGCCCCGACCGCCCGACGCCCTCGTCGGCGACCCGGAACGGGCGCGCGTCACCCATGAACCGACCCGGCGTCGGTTCGGCTTCGGGGCGGGCGCGCTGACCCTGGCGGGGCTGCTCGCCGCGTGCGGCGGCACCACCGAGGGCGCCGCCGAGCCGACCGGCACGGCCGGCGACACGATCCGCTACACCTACGGCGGCGCCGACCGCGTGTTGCCCCGCACGCCCCGACGGGCGGTCACCATCCAGGGCCGCATGGACCTCGAACTCGCCCTGCTCGCGGGCTACCCGGTGATCGGTTCGGGCAACGCGTGGATGCCCGGCGCCCGCGTGGGCTCGCAGTTCCAAGGCATCACGGTGCCCGACATCGCCACCGTCGGCCTCGGCGACGGTCTTCAGGTCGACTACGAACAGATCCTGCGACTGGACCCCGACCTGATCGTGATGCCGCAATACGGCTACGAGGTGGACTGGTACGGCAACAAGCGGCTGGAGCAGATGGCGCCGATCCTGGGCGTGTCCGAGGACCCGGTGGACTGGCGGCGGGCGAGCACCGAGCAGTTGACCCTGCTCGGGCGCGGTGAACAGGCGCGCACCCACGTCGCGGCCTACGACGAGAAACTCGCCCGACTGCGACCACGGCTGACCGACCGGCTCGGCGGCCGCAGGATCGTGTTCGGCGTCGTCGCCGGCGGCGCGTTCTCGGTGTGGACCCGCTCGATCACCATGTCGGTGGCGCGCGAGGTCGGGTTGGAACCGATGTTCTGGAACGCGGCCGACGAGAACAACAGCTTCGAGCTGTCCCTGGAGCGGTTCGACCGCCTGGCCGCCGCCGACGTGATCATCCGCCAGGCGGTCGAGCCGGCCGAGGCCGCCGCACTCGACGCGCAGCCCACCTGGCAGCGCATACCGGCGGTCGCGAACCGCAAGGTCGTGACCATGGACGGCCGCTACAACGCCGGGCTGGTGCTGACCGCCACCGGCTTCCTCGACGTGCTCGCCCGCGCCGCGGATCTGTACGCATGAGCGCGACCGTCACCGCGACCCCCACTCGCCCGACGCCCGCCCGCCCCGGGGTGAGCGACACGCGACGGACACGCGTCACCGGCGAGTCGACCCGACGTCGATTCGCGCTGGGCGCCGGGACGTTGTCGCTGAGCGCACTGCTCGCCGCGTGCGGCGGCACCGAGGAGACGAAGGACGCGCCACCGGCCGCGACCACCCTCGACTTCTCCTACGAGGGCCGCAGCACGCGTATCCCGGCCGATCCGGGGCGCGTGGTCGTGCTGGATCCGCGCACCGGTGTCGAGTTCGCCGCCATGGCCGGATACCCGATGATCGGCGGCTACCGCATCGACGGCCGCAACCACCTCTCCGACCGGCTGCCCGCGAACTTCCAGGTGTTGCAGGGCAATGTCCGCGAGCCCAACGCCGAGGCGATCCTGGCGCAGCGGCCGGATCTGCTGGTGGTCGGCGCCGACTGGTGGAAGTTCTACCAGGACAAGAAGCTGTTGACCCAGGACATCGCCCCCGTGCTCGTGGTCAGCGGCGGCTTCAGCCCGTTCTGGCGCCGCTACAGCCAGGAGCAGTTGACCCTGCTCGGGCGCGGCGACCTCGCCCGCCGACTGCTCGCCGACTACGACGCGCGCCTGGCCCGAGCCCGCGCCGAGGTCGGTCCCCTGTTGGCGGGCCGCAAGGTGCTCATCGGCGGGGCCGACGACACCAACTTCTGGGTGCAAAGGCGCAGCTTCTACCTGAGCGTCGCACTGGAGCTGGGCATGGACGTGATGTTCCATCAGCCCGACCGCGACCCGAACAAGCCGTTCAACGACTTCTACGGTCCCGAGCAGATCGACGTCTTCGCCCCGGCGGACCTGATCATCTGGAAGGACCCCGACGCGCCGGCGACGCAGGCCAAGACGTGGCAGCGGCTGCCCGCCGTGCGGGCCGGGCGGGTCGTACCGCTGAACTACGACACCACCGCCGGCCTCGTCCTGACCGCGACGGCCCTGCTCGACGAACTCGTATCCGCCGCGAAGGTGTTGGGGTGACCACGTGATGAACGACCCGCTGTACCGGGGAACGGTGCTGGAACACACCCACCTCACGCCCGGCATGATCCGGATCGTGTTCGGCGGCGAGGGACTGCGCGCCTTCGAGAGCACCGGCGTCGGCGACGAATACCTGCGCCTGCACTTCCCGTTCCCCGACACCGGCGAACCGGCACTGCCGGACGTGAACCCGGGCGGGAGTCGCGGGGAGGCCGGGCCCGGCGCCGACGAGGCCGACCGGTACGCGCAGACCCGGCGCTACACGGTGCGGCGCTTCGACGCGGAACGCGGCGAGGTCACCATCGACTTCGTCGTCCACGACGGGGGTGTGGCAAGTGCGTGGGCACTCGCCGCCCGGCCGGGGGACCAGGTGGGCATCGGCACACCGCGCGGCCTGTACGCCCCGCCGGCCGAGACCGTCTGGCAGATCCTCGCCTGCGACGCCGCCGGCCTGCCCGCACTGGGCCGACTCGTCGAACAACTCCCGGCCCGAACGCGGGCCCGGGTGATCGTCGAGGTCGCGGACGCCGGCCACGAGCAGGTTTTCGACAGCGCCGCCGACGTCGAGTACGTATGGCTGCACGGCAGCGGCAACGGCGCCGCACCCAGTCGGCTGGCCCAGGCGCTGCGCGCGATGACGCTGCCCGAGGGCCCCGGCTACGTGTGGGCCGCGGGCGAGACCCGTGCACTGCGCGAGATCCGCCGCCACGTGCGGCACGAACTGGGGCTGCACGCCCGGATGTACAAGGTGATCGGCTACTGGACGCACAACGCGGAGGAGTGGGACGAGCGGTACGCCGGCCTCGACCCCGAGGTGAAGCGGCGCTTGGAGACGGCCTTCGACGCCGTGCACGAGGAGCAGCCCGAGGAGGAGATCGAGAACATTCTCGACGAGGTCGAGGCCACGTTGGAGGGTGTCGGGCTGTGAACGCACCACGGGGCGCGCGGATCGCGCCCGCGGGGTCCGGCGGGCCGGTCGAACCCGTCGGGCCGGTCCGGGACATGGCCCCGGGCGAGGCGGCTTCGGCGGGCCGCGATACCGCTACGGCCTCGGCGGCGCCGGCCGCGCCCACGCACGCCGGAGCGGAGCGCGGGCCCGTGGCGGGCTCGCCCGTGCGCCGCGGCCTGTGGCTGATCGTGGCCACCGCCGCACTCGTACTCGCGATCCTGCTGAGCGTCGCGATCGGGTCGAAGAACATCCCGCTCCCGACCGTGTGGGACGCGCTGTTCCACTACGACGGCTCCAACGACCACGTGATCGTCCGTGACCTGCGGCTGCCTCGCACCCTGCTGGGGATGCTCGTCGGCACCGCGCTGGGCGTCGCCGGCGCGGTGATCCAGGCGGTCGGCCGCAATCCGCTCGCCGACCCCGGCATCCTCGGTGTCAACGCCGGTGCCGGCTTCGCGGCGGTCCTGGCGATCGCCGTGTTCGACATCACCGACCTGCGCGGCTACATCTGGTTCGCGTTCCTGGGCGCGATCGCGACCACCGTCGCGGTGTACACGATCGGCTCGCGCGGTCGCGGCGGCGCCACCCCGGTGCGGCTGACCCTGGCGGGCGTGGCGCTGGGCGCGGTGCTGGGCGGGATCAGCTCCGGGATCACGCTGCTGGATCCGAGCACGTTCGACCGCATGCGCTTCTGGTCGGCGGGCTCCATCGGCGGACGACAGTGGGACACCATCGAACAGGTCGCCCCCTTCCTGCTGGTCGGACTCGTGGTGGCGGCGAGCGTGGCCCGCGCGCTCAACGCGGTCGCCCTGGGCGGCGACACCGCCCGCGCGCTCGGGGTGAACATCACCCGTACCCGCGTGTTGTCGGTGATCGCGATCACCCTGCTGTGTGGCGGCGCGACCGCGGTCGCCGGACCCATCGGCTTCGTGGGCCTGATGGTGCCGCACGTGGCGCGCTGGATCACCGGCCCCGATCAGCGCTGGATCCTGGCCTACACCCTGGTCCTGTCGCCGATCCTGTTGTTGGTCGCCGACGTCCTGGGCCGCCTGGTGGTGCGCCCGGGCGAACTCCAGGTCGGCATCGTGACGGCGTTCGTCGGCGTCCCCGTGCTCATCGCCCTGGTGCGTCGACAGAAGGTGAGCGGACTGTGAAGTCGCCGAATTCGTCGCAGGCTTCGCCCATCGCGCCGTTGCCCGGCTCCGCGTCGTCCACGTCCACTCCCGCGTCGCCGCCCACCGCGCCGGGCCGCGGCTCGGCCGGCTCGGACGCCGGCGGCAAGGGTGCGCAACGGCCGCGCGTACGCCCCAAAACGCGCACGACGATCGACTTCGGGCGCGCGGTCCGGGTGATCCGGCTCCCCGGCGGACACGTGTCGCTGCGCCTGGACGTCCGGGCCGGCGTCGTGTGTCTGATGCTGCTCGTCGCCACGACCGCCGTCGCCGTCCTGGCACTGGGCACCGGGGAGTACTCGCTCTCGCCCGTCCAGGTGACCGAGGCACTGTTCACGGACGTACCCGCCAAGGTGCACATGGTCGTGATCGAATGGCGACTGCCTCGCGTCCTGCTGGCCGTGCTCGCCGGTGCCGCGCTCGGTGTCAGCGGTGCCATCTTCCAGTCGTTGACCCGCAATCCGCTCGGCAGCCCGGACGTCATCGGCTTCAACACCGGCGCCAACACCGGTGCGCTCATGGTGATCATGCTCGCCCACGGCGGCTACTACCAGGTCGCCGCGGGAGCCCTCGCAGGCGGCGTGGCAACTGCCGCGCTGGTCTACTTGCTGGCCTACCGGCAAGGGATCCAGGGTTTTCGGCTGATCATCGTCGGTATCGGCATCAGCGCGCTGCTCGCCTCGGTCAACACCTGGGTCATCGTCAAGGCCGACCTGGAGACCGCGATGGCGGCGGCGGTGTGGGGAGCCGGCTCGCTCAACGGCCTGGGCTGGCAGCAAGTACGCCCGGTGACCGTCGTGTTCGCGATCCTGCTGCCGGTCGCCCTGATCCTCGGCGGGCGCATGCGGGTGCTGGAGATGGGCGACGATGCCGCCCGCGCCCTGGGGGTACGCACCGAGCCGACCCGCATCGCCCTCGTGGTCACCGGGGTCGCGCTGACCGCCATGGTCACCGCCGCGGCCGGACCGATCTCGTTCGTCGCGCTCGCCGCACCGCAACTGGCCCGCCGCCTCGCCCGCAGCCCGGGGGTGACGATATTGCCGTCGGCCGCGATGGGAGCGGCGCTGCTGACCACGAGCGACTGGCTCGCCCAACGCCTGTTCGCGCCGACCCAATTGCCGGTGGGGGTGGTCACGGTCAGCATCGGCGGCGCCTACCTGATTCGGCTGCTGGTCGGCGAGGCACGGCGGCAGTGACGACCCCGGGCGACGCCGGCGGTGGGCCGCCCGGCGCCCGCCTCGGTTCGCGGCGACTGCGCCCGAGCCCACCGCACCCCAACCCCTCCTTCGCAGAACGGACTTCGCCACGATGAACATCGCCGTCGACCCCCGCGCGCACCCCGCCGCGCCGGCTACCGCGCCCCGGCTGTGGGCACAGGGGCTGACCGTCGGGTACGACGACCGCGTCGTGGCCCGAGACCTCACCGTGCACATCCCCGACGGAGCGGTCACCGCGATCATCGGCCCCAACGCGTGCGGCAAGTCCACGCTCCTGCGCGCCCTGTCCCGCCTGCTCACCCCGGCCGCCGGCACGGTGCACCTGGACGGCAAGGCCATCTCGTCCTACCCGGCCAAGGAGGTGGCCCGGCGGATGGGTCTGCTCCCACAGACCTCGGTCGCCCCCGACGGCATCACCGTGGCCGACCTCGTCGCCCGGGGCCGCTATCCCCACCAGAAGCTCCTGCGCCAATGGTCGGACGAGGACGAGACGGCCGTGCTGAACGCCCTGGCCGCGACCGGGACCACCGACCTGTCGCCGCGCCCGGTGGACACGCTGTCGGGGGGCCAGCGCCAACGCGTCTGGGTGGCCATGGTGCTCGCCCAGCAAACCCCGCTCCTGCTCCTGGACGAGCCCACCACGTTCCTCGACATCGCCCACCAGATCGAACTCCTCGAACTCCTGCGCGACCTCAACGAACGTGACGGCCACACCCTCGTCGCGGTCCTGCACGACCTCAACCACGCCTGCCGCTACGCCGACCACATCATCGCCATGCGCGAGGGCACGGTCCTCGCCGTCGGACCACCCCGCGACATCGTGACGCCGGAACTGGTCGAGGACGTCTTCGGCCTCCCCTGCCAAATCATCGACGACCCCGTCTCGGGCACCCCTCTGGTCATCCCCCTGGGCCGCCGCCGGCGCCCACCGGGGCACTCACGACACCCGGAAGCCCCGTAAGGAACACACGGAAGGGTCCGTAAGAACAGCCGGAACGTCCGTAAGGACAAAGGACCTTCCCGGGCGGGACGGCCCGACGGCCGACTGCCTTCGAATCCGCGCCGAGGTCCCGGCACCCGGACCGAAGGGTGCACCGAGCCGAGACTGAACGCCGCTCCGCGGGTGTCGGACCGGGCCTCGCCATCGTGCACCACCACGTGGCCGCCCACCACGGCACCGTGACCGTGCACGAAGCACCGGGCGGAGGCGCGCTGTTCCGAGTCGTCCTGCCCGCGGAACCCGACCGCCCCGCAAGCCCACCCCACGACGACACCGACGACTGAACGCGCGTGGCCGTTACCCGCCCCACCGATCCAACCCGCGACGAACGCACCGTCCGTGGAAACCCGCACCTGCGGGTGGAGCCCGTGGGAACGACTCGTCGGCGCAACCCTTCTCTCAGGGTCCTCTCAGCACCGCAGTGGTCGACTCGACGCAGGGGTGGACGGAAGCGGTCACCCCGCACACGACCGTGGGGGCAGGCGATGACCAACCGGAACTCCCTTCGGGCAGGACGGCACCGGCGCGGACCAGCGGTGGTAGCCGGACTCCCGGGGATGTCGGTCGCAGGCATCCTCGCGTTGCCGGGCACGCCTGCGCAGACCTCGCATGCCTGTGTACGCGGGGCCGATGCCGTGCACGCGGCGCACTCCCTGCACGCTGCCCGCGCCCAGGCGGACGTCCTCCTCGATCGCATGCACCATGATTCGGCTCCGCCACCGACCGGCACCGAAGCCTGCGCCTGATACCGAGGCGGTCGAAGGACGGAAGACGACACCGGCCCCGCCGCGACGGGCACAAGCCCGCCGGACACGCGCCGTGGTCCGTATCCACAACGCGCTCGGCCCGAGGGGGCCGTCCGCCGCGGCCCGGGACGCAACGGAACGGCCGTGAACGCCACGGCTCGGGTCGGTCCGTTCGACACCATCGTGTCTGCAGTGCTTCGGACAAAAAATCGAATGCGACGGCATCCCCGAGAGAGGCGCTGATCCATGCCCCATCCCGCAGGCCTGACGGCCGTCAACGTTCTGGATGCGAGTTCCCTGCTGGGGGCGTTCGGGGCCATCGGCATCGCGATCGTGCTCTTCGCCGAGACCGGGCTACTGGTCGGATTCTTCCTCCCGGGGGACTCCCTGCTCTTCACCGCCGGCCTCCTGTGCGTGTCCGATACCGGCGGGCCGGTACACCTGTCCCTTCCACAGGTCCTGATCGCCGCGGTTGCGGGGGCCCTGCTCGGTGCGCAGGTGGGGTTCGTCATCGGACGCCGCGCCGGACGGGCCCTGCTGTCCCGCTCACACCACGAGCGATTGCACGCGGGTGCCCGGCGGGCCGAGGAACTCCTGGAACGTTACGGTCACGCGAAAGCCATCGTGCTCGCGCGGTTCATCCCCATCGTCCGTACCGTCCTCAATCCGCTGGCCGGTGCTCTCGGCGTGCCCACCCGCACCTTCACGACCTGGCAGGCGGCGGGTGGCCTGGTATGGACCGTGGGACTGGTCCTGGCCGGCTACGCCCTGGGTTCCTCCGTGCCCAACGTCGACCGCTATCTGCTGCCGATGGTGGCCGTCATCGTGGTGATCTCGCTGATCCCGCTCGCACTGGAACTGCTGCGCTCTCGTCGTGCGGCGAGCCAGAGGCGGTGAGCGCAGCGAACGCGGCCCCGGCCGGCTCCCGCATCGAGGGCACTGTCCACCCCGACGCCACGCGCCTCGCCCCCGGTCACACGACGCCGTCGGCGTCACGGTGGCCCCCGCACCCCCGCGCCGATCGAGCAGTCCGGTGGGCGCGTGATCCGGCGGTTCGCGAGAGCGGCTCGGTCCATGGGCGCGGCCTTGGCCTCCGGCGTCCCGTTGGTTCTCTTCGCCTTGCTCACCGTCGGGACGGCCGTGCACGGTTGGGCCCGTTTCCGCCGGAGTCGGCCATGCACGCCTGAGCGGTCGAGTACCGTCCCGCGTCGGCGGTACGAACCGTCGGCATCGTGACGGAAGAGCGAAACCGGAGCCCCGCCCTACCTCGCGGCCCTCGCGGCAGGCTTGATGGTGGCCCGCCGGACCTTGCGGCCGGTGCGTCGAATCATCCGGATCGCGTGCCTGGGCACCCCTTGCAGTGCCGACGGCCGGTCGACTGGCGGGTCGCCGCGGCGACACCACGGCCCTCACCGATCCACGGTCACGGCCGCGGCGATGTCCAGGCGTGCGGCGCGGCGGGCCGGGACGAGTGCCGCCGTGAGACCCGCGAGTGTGGTGCCGACGATCACCACGCCGATCGTCGTCCACGGCACCGCCAACACGCCGACCCCGTCCGCCGCGATCGCCCGGCGGGCGCCGGCACCCCACGCAACGCCCAATGCCAGACCCAGGGTCGCGCCGTAGAGCGCGATCGTGAGCGACTCGAGGCGGATCATCCGCCGAACCTGACGACGACTCAGGCCCAGCGCACGCAACACCCCGATCTCGGAGGTGCGTTCGACCACGGACAGCGCGAGGGTGTTCACCACCCCCAGCAGCGCGATCACGACGGTCAGTGCCAACAGCCCGTAGGCGAGCCCGAGCAGCACCCGCGTCATCCGCTTGCGGGATTGTTCGTAGTCGGCCCGGGTGCGCACGGACACGTTCGGGCGGTCCGCGAGCGCGGCCTTGACGGCGACCCGCAGCCCGCCGGGGTCGACGCCGGCCGCGGCACGGACGTAGATCGTGTCGTCGAGCGCCTCCGGGGCCAGCAGCGTGAACGTGTCCAGGCCCACCATCGGGTTCACATCGCCCCCGTTGCCAGGCGGTTGGTCGGTGCGCAGGCCGCCCACCCGCAGCGACCGGGCCGCGCCGCCGGGAAGGCGGACCTCCACCGGATCCCCGACGGTGACGCCCACCCGCTTCGCGTAGTCGGCGTCCAGGACGATCGCGTCGGGTGCGAGACCCCGCGTTGCGGAACCGCGGACGTACGTGTGGCCGAGCATCGCGTCGACGCCGCCGTCCGCGCCGTCGAGTTCGACCTGCCGGGTGTGCCCCTTGACGGTGATCCACGCGTCGGATCGCCGGGTGCGCACCTGTGTGCCCACGCCCGGCACCGCCCGTACCGTTTCCGCCACCTGTGCGCTCAGTGCCTGCTCGGAGCCGATCACCACGTCGGCGTGGAACGAACGGGCGAAGTCGCGGTCGAAGGACACGCTCATCGAGGACGTCACGACCGCGACCGCCGCGACCAACGCGATGCCGATCATCAGCGCACCCGCCGTTGCCCCGGTGCGGCGCGGATCGCGCAGCGCGTTGTCCCTGCCCAGCCGCCCGACCCGGCCGAACGCGCGGCAGTAGGGACTCGCCAGGATCGGGATCAACGGGCGCGCGAGTACCGGAATCAGCAGCACGAACGCCACCAGAGTCGCGGCGCCGCCCACGCAGACGAGCGCCGGGTTGCCGCTTGCGAGCGCACCCACCCCGGGCACGAGCGCGCCCAGGCCGAGGATCGTGCGCCCACGCAACGGCGCGGGCGGGGAGTGGGCTTCGCGCAACGCCGCCATCGGTGCCACGCGGCTCGCCCGCCGTGCCGGCACCCAGGACGCGGACACGGTGGCCACGAGCCCGACGCCGTAGCCGACGACGGCGGTGACCGGCGAGAACACCAGAGTGATGTCGCCGGTCGCCACACCGAACCTCGACAACAGCGCGGTGAGTCCGGTCGCCAACCCGTAGCCCGCCACCAGCCCGAACGTCGACCCGACCACCCCGAGCAGCGCCGCCTCGGTCAGCACGGAACGGTTGACGTCCGCACGACTCGCCCCGATCGCGCGCATCAGCCCGATCTCGCGCGTGCGCCGGGCGACCAGCATCGAGAACGTGTTGAAGATCAGGAACACACCGACGAGCGCGGACAACCCCGCGCAGCCGAGCAGTCCCACCTCCACCACCGTGAGCATCGCGCCCAGCCGCTCGGTCGCCGCCGTCGTGGTCTCGGCGCGGGTGCGTACGGTCAGGCCCGGATCGGCACCGAGCGTGGCCGTCACCCGGGCGCGCAACACCTCGTCGGACACCCCCGTCGCGGCCGTGGCCGAGACCTGCGTGACCACATCCGACCGGCCGATCAGGCGCGCGGCCGCGTGCGCGTCGTCGAGGAGGACGAGCGTGTCTCCGGTGGGGCGAACCCGATACGACGCGATCCCCACCACGGTGACCTCGAACGGCCCGGGCGTGGCCACCAGGCGTAGCCGAGCACCCACACGCACCCTGCTCCTGCGCGCCGACTCGGCGTCCAGGACCGCCTCGTTCGGGCCGCGCGGCTCACGGCCGGACGCGAGCCGCACCGGCGAGTAGGGGCACGCGCACCACCCGAGCGCGATCGTGCTCGAATCCGACACCACGCTCACCGCTTCGCCCGCACGGTCGAACAGCCCGACGTCCTCGACCACCACATCGCCGTGCGCGGCGGCGACCCCGGGGACACCCCGCACCCGATCCACGAGCGCGGCCGGCACGGTCGGAATCCGCCCGCTGCGCGTCAGCCGCTTGGCCGCGACCTCGGTCTTGGGCGTGACGGTGACGTCGGCCGAGGAGGCGCGGGCGACGTCGGCGAACACCGCGGACACCGTATTCACGAAGATCAGCGTGCCCGCGACGAACGCCACCGACAACGCGACGGCCAACGCGGACAACACCAACCGCCCCCGGTGGGCCACAAAATTGCGCAGCGATGCCTTCAACACGGCGGGATGCCCTTTCGACGGGATGGCGCCGAGCGAGACACACCTCGGCGAACGCCGTTACGCTCTCGCGCCCACCGACCCCGGGGCGTCGGGCCCAGGGGCCGTCCGCACGCCCGGACCCAGGCGCCACACGAGCGCCCGGATCGGCCCGGGAGCCCACTCACGACGTGGTACCGCAGGCCGATGCGGGCCCGTGGCACGGCCGCCTACAGTCCCCCACGTGGGTGACGCACTACGCCCGCCGCTGACCCAGCGGCTGCGACTTCGGCATTGGCTGACCCTCGACGCCCTGCTCGCACTCGCGATCACCACGCCGATCCTCACCGTGCATCCCGCCGCCGCGACCGACCGCCTCGGCGCCGCAGCCTGGCCGATCCTGCTCGCGCTGGGCGCGACACTGATCGGCTCGGTCGCGGTGCGCCGGGTCTGCCCCGTGCCGGCGCTCGTGGTGGCCGTCGTGGCGGAGACCGCCGCCGGGCTGGCCGGCCTGGTGGCCGCGGTCGGCTTCGCGATGGCGGCCACCCTGTACACGGCGGCGCTGAGCGGCCGGTCTCGGCACGTGGTGTGGGCGGCGGGCGCGGCGGCGGTTGCCGCCGGGTTCGTGATCGCTCCGGTACCGCTGTACCCGGCGATCCCGGCCTGGGCGGTCGGCGCACTCCTTCGTACCCGGCGCGAGTATGTCGAGGCGCTGCGCCGGCAGGCCGAACGGCAGGGCCGGGAGCGCGCCGAGCGGCAGGCCGCGGCCGCCGCGGCCGAGGAACGGCTGCGGATCGCCCGCGAGTTGCACGACGTGGTCGCGCACAGCATGAGCCTGATCACCGTGCAGGCAGGGGTCGCGCACCTCGTCGGCGCCGAGCGACCCGAGGAGGCGCTGCGCGCGCTCGGCTCGATCGAGGCCACCGGACGCACCGCACTGCGCGAGATGCGCCGACTGCTCGGCATCCTGCGCGACGACAGCGAAACCGCGCACGAGGCCGAACTGGCGCCGGCACCGACCCTGGCGGCCGTCGACGCGCTGATCACCGACGCGGCGGCGGCCGGACTGCGCGTCGAACTGACCGTGCACGGCGACCGACGCGAACTGCCCACCGGGGTCGAACTCGCGGCCTACCGCATCATCCAGGAGGCGCTCACCAACGTGGTCAGGCACGCGGACACCGACCACTGCCGGGTCGAAATCCAGTACACGAGACACGAATTGGCGCTCGCGATCACCGACTCCGGCAGCGGCGGACCGGCCGCCCCCGGCCACGGTCTCGTGGGCATGCGCGAACGGGTCGCGGCGTACGGCGGCGAGTTCGACGCCAGGCCGCTGCCCGAACGCGGCTTCCGGGTCAGTGCGCGGGTCCCGATCGAGGACGGCACCCGGTGACCGACCCGATCCGAGTCCTGGTCGCCGACGACCAGGCCCTGCTGCGCGGTGCACTGCACCTGCTGATCGACGCCGCCCCGGACCTGACCGCGGTCGGCGAGGCGACGGACGGGGCACACGCCCTCGACCTGGTCCGCGAAACCCGCCCCGACGTGGTCCTGATGGACATCCGCATGCCCGGCGTGGACGGCCTGGAAGCGACCCGGCGAATCACCGCGTCCCCCGACACCTGCGCCTCACGCGTGCTCATCCTGACCACGTTCGACCTGGACGAATACGTCTACGCGGCGCTGCGCGCGGGCGCGAGCGGCTTCCTGCTCAAGGAGACCCCGCCGGCGGAACTGCTCACCGCGATCCGGGTCGTCGCGGCCGGCGACGCCTTGATCGCGCCGAGCGTGACCCGCCGGCTGATCGCCGAATTCGCCAATCGCCCCGAACCGGCCCAACGCCCCCACACCGGCCCGGACGCGGGTCTGACCGATCGCGAGCGCGAGGTGCTGGCGCTGATCGGCCGCGGCCTGTCCAACACCGAGATCGCGGCACACCTGCACGTGAGCCCGTCCACGGTCAAGACCCATGTGGGCCGGCTGTTGATGAAGCTGGGCGCCCGCGACCGGGCCCAACTGGTCATCGTCGCGTACGAGACCGGCCTGGTCGGCACCCGCGCACAGTGACGAGCACGAGCACCGGGCGCGGACCGACCCACAACGGCGGGCGCCGATCACCAGGCGAACCCGGCCGCGGGCGCCGAGCCCGGTCAGCCCCATTGCCCCGGTGCCGTGGTAGTCGACGCCATTCCGTTCGGTTCTCGACGGCCACATGGCACAGGAATTCACTCGCCTGTGCAACGCGGTCCTGCGCGCCGAGCACGGGGTGCACTTCCTGCCGATCGACGATGATCGCTCCGACCGAGGGAATGACGGCCATCTCGAATCGGAGCAGCGGATGCTCGCCATCCACTGCTTCAAGCAACCGCAGAAGCGTCTCGTCGATGCCGAGATCCGGACGAAGATGCTCGGCGATCTTCGCAAGGCCGTCGCTGCCCGTGAGCTGGGCCGGGAGGGACAGTTGGGTCGGCGCGGCGGGTTCGGCGGCACTGCCGGGTCACTTCGGCCAGGCCCGGTCCTCGACGTCGTGGCCAGGTGTCTTCGTCGGTCGGTCGCGGCTCGCCTTGCCCCAGGGCGCAGCCTCGGCCCGGATCGTCGACGGCTGCCGGGGCAGGACCGTGAGGTCCCGCCCCGGCGAGCCTCGGTCAGGAGGGCGGCAGCGTCGTGCGCACCTCCCGGGCCGCCGCGACCAGGTTTTCCAGCGAGGCGCGGACCTCGGGCCAACCGCGGGTCTTGAGGCCGCAGTCCGGGTTGACCCACAGGCGCTCGGCAGGGATGGCGGCCAGGCCCTTGCGCAGCAGGCCCACCACCTCGTCCGTGCCGGGGACGCGCGGGGAGTGGATGTCGTACACGCCGGGTCCGGCCTCGCGCGGGTAGCCGTGGGTGGCCAGTTCTCCGGCGACCTGCATGTGGGAGCGGGCCGCCTCCAGGCTGATCACGTCGGCGTCGAGATCATCGATGGCCTGCACGATGTCGCCGAACTCGGCGTAGCACATGTGCGTGTGGATCTGGGTCGCCGCGCGTACGCCCGAGGTGCTCAGCCGAAACGCCTCGGTGGCCCAGGCCAGGTACGTGGCGCGGTCCACGGCCCGCAGCGGCAACGTCTCGCGCAGGGCCGGCTCGTCCACCTGGATGACCGAACTCCCGGCCGCCTCCAGGTCGTCGACTTCGTCTCGAAGCGCGAGCGCGACCTGCCTGGCGGTTTCTCCCAGCGGCTGGTCGTCGCGAACGAACGACCACGCGAGCATGGTTACCGGTCCGGTCAGCATGCCCTTGACCGGGCGGTCGGACAACGACTGGGCGAACGAGGTCCAGCGCACGGTCATCGCTTCCGGGCGGGAGATGTCGCCGGCCAGGATCGGCGGGCGCACGTAGCGGGTGCCGTACGACTGGACCCAACCGTGTCGGGTGGCCACGTAGCCGGCGAGCTGTTCGGCGAAGTACTGGACCATGTCGTTGCGTTCGGCCTCGCCGTGCACCAGGACGTCGATGCCCGCCTTCTCCTGGAAGGCGACGACATCGCGGATCTCGGCTTCGATGCGTTCCTCGTAACCGGCACTGTCGATGCGTCCCGCGCGCAGATCGGCGCGGGCTGCGCGCAGTTCGGCGGTCTGCGGGAAGGAGCCGATGGTGGTCGTGGGCAACAACGGCAGGCCCAGGTGGGCGCGTTGGGCCGCGGCTCGCTCGGGATAGGGCTTGCTGCGGCGCGCGTCCGTGTCGGTGACCGCGGCGGCGCGGGCGCGTACGGCGGGGTCGTGGGTGAGCGCGGAGGTCCTGCGGGCGGCCAGGTCGGCCCGGTTGGCGGCGAGGTGGGGCGCGATGGTGTCGGTGCCCCGGCCGAGGCCGCGCGTCAGGGTGACGATCTCGTCGGTCTTCTGCCGGGCGAAGGCGAGCCAGCGGGCGATCTGCGGGTCGACGTCGCGTTCGGCGTCGGCGTCCAGCGGCACGTGCAACAACGAGCAGGAGGCGGCGACGTCGACCCGGTCGGCCAGGCCCAGCAGTATGCCGAGCGTGGTCAGCGACTTGCCGAGATCGTTGATCCATACGTTGCGGCCGTCCACGACACCGGCGACCAGACGTTTTCCGGGCAGCCCGCCGACCGCGGCCAGCGCGTCGAGGTTGGCGGCGGCGGCCCCGGTGAAGTCCAGCGCCAGGCCCTCGATCGGCGCCCGGGCCAGGATCGGCAGTGCCTCGCCGAGGCGGTCGAAGTACGAGGCCACCAACAGCTTGGGCCGGTCGGTGCGGCCGCCGAGATCGCGGTAGACCCGCTTGGCGGCGTTCAGTTCGGCGAAGCTGCGGTCCTGGACCAGGGCGGGCTCGTCGAGCTGCACCCACTCGGCGCCGGCGGCACGCAGGTCGGCGAGCAGCCGGGCGTACACCGGCAACAGCCGGTCCAACAGGGTCAGCGGCTCGAAGTCGGCCGCGACCCCCGGCGCGGGCTTGGCAAGCAGGAGGTAGGTGAGCGGGCCCACCAACACCGGGCGGGCGGTCAGGCCGAGCGCGACGGCCTCCTCGAACTCGGCCACCTGTTTGGCGGAGTTCGCCTCGAAGACGGTGTCCGGCCCGAGTTCGGGCACGAGGTAGTGGTAGTTCGTGTCGAACCACTTGGTCATCTCGAGCGGCGCCACGTCCTGCGTGCCACGCGCCATCGCGAAGTAGCCGTCCAGGGCGTCGACTTCGACGGCGGCGCGATGACGGGCCGGGATCGCACCCACGGCCACGCTGGTGTCGAGGACGTGGTCGTACAGCGAGAAGTCGCCGGTGGGTACCTCGTGGATGCCCGCCTGGGCGAGGCGTTCCCAGTTGGCGCGGCGCAGTTCGGCCGAGGCGTCCCGAAGCGCCTGCGCATCGATGCGGCCGGCCCAGTAGCCCTCGACGGCCTTCTTCAGTTCCCGATTCGGGCCCTGACGGGGATAGCCGTACACGGTGGCACGGGCCGCCGCGGCTGCGGACTTGGTGGTCACGGAACTCTCCTTCGCGAGCCTGTCGACAAGATCCCGGGACGGATCGCAGGCACGAAGGGAATGGCAAACCACACGGGTCACGTCGGTGTACTCCCGCACGTGTCCCACCGGTTGTCCGCCGACCCGCCCACGAGGTCACCGAGATCACCGTGCGCATCGGCGGCGCACGGGCAGTGGCAGGTCTTCGGACTCGCGGGCACATCCGCCAAGGGCGGACACCTACTGGCCGTCGCTTCCCGGACCCGAGTCGGGTCCAGTGCTGGTTGACGGCGGTCGTTCCCACTCACCGCTGCGGGGCAGTCCCGGATTCACACCGGGTTCCCTCTTACGACGCGCCTACCCGGATGGCAGGGCGAACCGACTGCGTGCGACAGCTTAGCCGGCCGAGGGCGCCCCCGGGGAGCCACCGCACGAGCCGGATGGGGCGAGCACGCGCCGAAGACGCGGACAACGGCCGGCGACGCATCGGTGGGGCCGGTGTTCGCGATCCGGTGTCGTGTTCGTTCCGACCGCCGACCGGTGGGGAGGACCCGGCGCGGCGGTGACCCTTCGCCGCGGTGCCGAAGTGCCTGGGCCGGCCGGTTTCCACCACAGGGGGAGCCCCACACTCGGGGCTCCCCGCCTGCGGCCGGCACCGGGGCCGGGTCAGGGGACGCACGGGGGAGGGGGAGCGGAGTGGTGAAGGAGGGGTTCAGCGGGAACGGGGTTCCGGCCGCGCCCCATACGGACTGCCGGGTGGCGAGCGGGTCGGGGGCGCCGCAGCCTTGAGCCGGTCCACTGTGTCCTCGAAGGTGGCCTCCTCGACGCCGGCCGCGGCCAGGGCGAGTGCGGACTGCATCGTGTTGGGCGGTTCGGGCGTCGTCGAGCTGCCGGTGGCCGGGATGAACTTGCCGCCGCTGCCGTCGCCGGCGGACCGGGAGGCCGGCCGGCGGGCACCGTAATCGGCGGCCGTGGTGGGGACGTTGGTGGCGGGGTGGCGGGGTGGCGGGGTGCCGTGGGCTGTGAGCAACCAGGCCGTCATGACCAGGGCGAGCCCGGGGGCTGTCGCCGCAATGCGAGATTTGGCGCCAATACGTGAGATATCAAGGCAAGTCGTAGTGTGCGGAGGGCTTGACGCGACGCAGCACGTTCCGCAGTCGGCGCCTGCCGGCATCGGCCTTGGGCGGGAAGCACTCGAACGGGCGGCACGCGGTCGGTTCAGTGGCCACCCTGGGTCGAGGCCCGGGTGCGCAGTTTCCATGGGTGGAGGCGGACTGTGTCGGGTGGGGTGCGGTCGGCCAGAATGTCGCACAGGAGTTCGGCGCAGGCCTGCCCATAGTCGGCGGGGCGCAAGTCCACGGCGGTGATCGGCGGGTTGCCGGTGCGGGTGGCGGTGCCGTCGACGCAGGAGGCGACGAGCAGGTCCGCGCCGGGAGTTCGACCGAGGGCGCGGGCGCCGTGCAGGACGCCGGGAGCGGCTCCGTCGGGGCCGCACACCACCGCGTCGATGTCCGGTTCCGCGGTGAGCAGGTCCCTGGCGGCTTCGGCCGCCTGCGCGGGGGTCGCCGCGAACGGGACGGTGCGTACGGTGACCGGGACGCCGTGCGGCGTTCCCCACGCGTCGGCGCTCACTCGCAGGGTTTGGGCCCACGCCGAGTCGCCCCCCGGGGCGAGCAGCGCCGGTCGCCGCGCGCCGCGTTCGCGCAGGTGGTCCAGGACCGCGGCGAGCGAGGCGGCGTTGTCGCACACCACGGCACCGATCGGGGCGCGGCTGGGGCCGAGGTAGCGCTCGCCGGTGACGACCGGGACGCCCGCGTCGAGGAGTTTCGGGACGGCCGGGTCGGAGCCGTCGGGGTCGATGACGAGGAGACCGTCGACTCGGGAGGCGACCGGTCCGGAGCTGCCCGTGGGCCCGCCGAGCAGGACGACGTCGAGCCCGTCGTGCTGGGCGCGCTCGACGGCTCCGAAGGCGAGGTCCAGGTAGTAGTCGAGCCGGGTCGCGGTCCGGGGGAGGTAGAGGCCGAGCGCCCCCGCGTCGGCGCGGCGCAGACGGCGGGCGGCGCTGTTGGGGCGGTAGCCGAGCGCCTCCGCCGTCTCGCGGACCCGGGCGCGGGTGGCCTCGGCCACGCGTCCGGAGCCTTGCAGGGCGTCCGAGGCGGTGCTCCGGGACACGCCGGCGGCGCGTGCCACGTCGATCAGGGTCACGATGCGGGCGTTCACAACCACGGAGTCTAGATGTCCGGCCCAGGGTTTGCCGGATCGATCCGGCAGCACCTAGGCTCGCCCTGTGCCGGATCGATCCGGCACGGACGTGGGATGCCGTTCGCCCGCCCGGGTTCGGGGCACGGCTTCGACCCCGCGTACCGGTTTAACGAGGCCGCCGAACCGAACCAGCCAGGAGGCACCCCGCATGACCCGCGGATTCGACGTCGTGGAGACCGGCATCGCCGACCTGCGGGTGGCGCTGGAGAAAGGCGAGACCACGGCGGTCGACCTGCTCGACGCCTATCTCGCGCGGATCGCGGCCTATGACCGGCCCGGCACCGCCACCGCGCTCAACGCGGTCGTCGTGACCAACCCGAACGCCCACGCCGACGCCGCGGCCTCCGACGCCCGCCGGGCGCGTGGCGAGAGCCTCGGCCCGCTGGACGGCATCCCGTACACGGCGAAGGACAGCTACCTCGCGAAGGGACTGACGGCGGCGGCCGGTTCGCCGGCGTTCGAACGCCTGGTCGCCCGGTGCGACGCGTTCGCCATCGAGCGACTGCGGGCCGCCGGGGCCGTGCTCATCGGGCTGACCAACATGCCGCCCATGGCCAACGGCGGCATGCAGCGCGGCGTGTACGGCCGCGCCGAAAGCCCCTACAACGCCGACTGGCTGACCAGCGCCTACGGCTCCGGATCGTCGAACGGATCGGGCACCGCGACGGCGGCGTCCTTCGGCGCGTTCGGCCTCGGGGAGGAGACCTGGTCGTCGGGCCGCGCCCCTGCCTCCAACAACGCGCTGTGCGCCTACACACCCAGCCGCGGCGTCATCTCGGTACGCGGCAACTGGCCGCTCGTACCGACCATGGACGTCGTGGTCCCGCACACCCGCACCATGGCCGACCTCCTCGAACTCCTCGACGTCGTCGTCGCCGACGACCCGCAGACCCGCGGCGACCTGTGGCGTTCCCAGCCGTGGATACCGCTGCCCGCGGCGTCCCGGATACGCCCGCTCTCCTACCCGGCCCTGGCGCCCGCGGATGCGACCGCGGCCCGCGCCGCGCTCGCCGGCCGGCGGATCGGCGTGCCCCGCATGTACATCAACGCCGACCCCGACGCCGGGACGAACCCCCGCGGCGGCATCGGCGGCCCGACCGGGCAACGCATCCGGACACGCGCGTCGGTCATCGCCCTGTGGGAGGCCGCGCGCCGCGACCTGGAGGCCGCGGGCGCCGAGGTGGTCGACGTCGACTTCCCCGCCGTGACCAACTACGAGGCCGACCGCCCCGGCGCGCCGTCGCTGCCCACCAGGGGCCTCGTCGACCCCGCGTTCCTCACCGTCGAGATCGAGGACCTTTCGGCGTGGGCGTGGGACGACTTCCTGCGCGCCAACGGCGACCCGGCACTGGCCACCCTCGCCGACGTCGACCCGGCCCGGATCTGGCCCAAGCACCCCGACGAACTGCCTGACCGCTACGTCGGGTTCGACGACACCATCGCCGACTACCCGAGGCTGGTGCGCGAGCGCCCGTACGCGTCGTTCACCGACATCCCACACCTCGAAGCGGGCCTGCACGGCCTCGAGGAGACACGCAGGGTCGATCTCGAGGCGTGGATGGACGAACTGCGCTTGGACGCGGTGGTGTTCCCCGCCGTCGCAGATGTGGGCCCGGCGGACATGGACGTCGAGGAGGCGTCCGCCGACCTCGGTTGGCGCAACGGCGTGTGGGTCGCGAACGGCAACCTGGTGCCCCGGCACCTCGGCATCCCGACCGTCACCGTGCCGATGGGCGCCATGGCGGACATCGGCATGCCCGTGGGGCTGACCTTCGCCGGCCGCGCGTACGACGACAACGCCCTGCTCGGCCTGGCCGCTGCCTTCGAGGCGACCGGGAATCGCCGCACCGAACCGCCGCGTACGCCACGCCTGGCGACCGAAATCCCGCAGTGACAGCCCGGCTTCGGTGAACCGGGATGAGCAACATCCCACGATCGGCGAGCCGGGCCCCCGAAGTTGGGGCGGCGGGAGCTGCACGTCCTCGCGACGGCTCAGGACCTTCCCGAGGCCGGCATCGACCACCACGGTCCCGAGGAGGTCTACACCCGTTACGTGAGTCACGGCCGAGAGTCGGTCGTCGGGCGGCCGGCCCAGCCCGCCCTTCGTGGACAGCGCACCCTTGCGTCGACCAAATGCGCCTCCTGGAGCTTGCGTTGATGTCGGTGCCCGTCGCGGTGAGTGAATCGCACGGGTGAGCCGTTCGATCAGCTCCGGGTCGGTGCTGTTGTCTGGGCCTCCGAGGGGCGGCCCGTGTCCCGGGCAGGCAACGCGACTTGGCCCGATGCGGGTCCGTGGTGTGCGGACCGCCCGGCACCACGACGGCCGCGACGGCCGACACGTATGCGGAAGCCGGTTCCGACACCAGGCAGCACGTGACTTGGAACCCCGCCATCACCTACCCGGGCATCGAGGTCCCTGCCGGCCCGAAGGGGAATGCGGCCCGGCAGGGGCTCTCAGGAGGGATCGGAGTCGACTTCGATGTCGTAGGACGGCGTTGTGTTGGAGCGTAGGGGGGAGTCGAGTTTGTCGACGCGGAGTATGTAGGTGCCCGGAGACAGATCGGCGATGATCTGGTAGCGGCCGGTGAAGCCGGGTTCGGTCCCGGTCCAGTAGCCGGAGCCCAGGCTGTGCTTGAGGATCCATCCGTTGGGCTGGACGATCGCCGGGTAGACCGGGCTGATCGCGCCCCTGACCAGGGCGAAGGACGCCCCGGCATGCGCTTTCGCGCCCGGTGTGGCGGTCAGCCTGAAGGAGAAGTATCGAACGTTGAACGGGAAGCCGGAGGTCAGCGGCTCGCACCCTCTGGCGGCCACGGGACCGTCGACGACGCCGAGCCGGTGGGGGTCGGTGAAGGTGCCGCTGCCGAGGAGCCTGCCGCAGTCCAGACCCTTGGTTCCGGCGGGCCGGGTGTCGCCGCCGCCGGCCGGAGTACTGCTCCTCCTGGAGGGCGTGGTTGCGACCGGCGACGGGTCGGTCTTGCGGGTGGGTGACGCGGAGGTGGTGGACGGCGACGCGGGCAGGCCGGGGGTGGGGGACAGTGTGGGTGCGCTCGGCTGCGGCACGAAGGTCACGCTCGCGGTGGGCGTTTCGGCCGCGGTCGTTTTCTCCGGCGACGAATTGTCGCACCCGCCGGCGATCGGTAACGCGCAGAGCAGCAGTATGAGCTTTCGGTGCATGGCCTTCCCCAGGAATGCTTGGCGGTCCGGGAGGACCGGCTATGGCTGATGGTCTTCTACCGTCGTTGGCTCGGAAGGAATGGCCGCCCGGCCCTTGGGGACGCTCCGGCCACTGATCGAGGACTGTGGTCACCGCTGCTCAGGGGCCTGTCGGCGGAGTATTTCTTCGGGCCGCGCAAGAGTTGGTCACCGTGAAACGGAGCGACGGGCTTGATCACGCCACACGAGCGGATATGGGTCGGCGTCGACGCCGGCAAGGGGCACCAAGGTGATCCATCCCTTTTCTCGACCCGTGGGCGCTGCGGGAATCCGCAGCGGATTCCCGTCGGCCCGTCGAGTGGGCGGCGGGCGTTCGCCGCAATGCCGCGGGATGCTACTCCCAGATTGCACCGGATTTTGTTAAGGTGGGGTATTCCGTGGAATTATTGCTCCCGGTGCGAAACGGAGCGCCTTGATCGTCGATGATCAATGTTCCCTGTTTGCCCTGATACGTCCAGTCAAGTGCGAGCTTCCAGGTGATAACGCAATCGCATGTCCGCCATTCTTTTACAGGGCTTTGTGCGTCGATTCCGAATCTTTGAGTGTCGTTCCCGGCGACTTTATAACTGAATTCTCCGCCGTCCTCTTGTTCGACGCGTGGATTTTCAGCAGCCAAGTCGATGACCATCCGGGGGCCGATAGGCAATCCGGAACCACAGCCGAGCCGGAGGGTCACGTTGGTGCCCGGGGCCAGTTTGCTCTCCTGTCGTTCGACCACGCGCATGGCTCGAAGCGTGACGTTGTAGTCGTGCTTCCCCTCGACGGTCACCACGATGGGCGTGGTGTCGCGATCGATGCCACCGAGTCCGTGGGCCCATTCGGCTGTCGGCTCGCCCGGGGGAACCGGGATGTCTCGAGGGCTTTTGCCGGGGAACAACCAGCCGTGGCACTTGTTCGGGTCCGGTGCGTAGTCCACGCTCGCGGTCAGCGGTGGTGTGTCCGCGACGCTCGCACTCGGCGGGCTCGTGGTGGAGGGTTGCATACCCGGACCGCCATTACTCGGCGGGATCGTGGCGGGACGCGGCTTCTCTGGGCCGGAGGCGACCGGTCCTGCCCCTTGGGTCCGGTTGCCCGAGCCGGTGTCGTTCTCCCGTACGGCCATGAAGACGACGACACCGACAAGTCCCATGGCCCCCAGGGCCGCCATGGCCACCAGTACAGGCGAATACACGTGCATGACGTTGTGGTTTCCGGTGACAACCGTTTTCACGTTGTTCCCCGCCGCCACGCTTCCGCCGCTCGCGTGAATGCTCGGCCGCGCGGGTGCGACCTCTGTCGGTGCGACCGAGGCCAACGCCCGATCGGGCGTTCCATCTTCTCCATCGACGCCGGCGGACTCATCGTTACGACCGGGCCGAACACTGGACCGTGTAAAGCGAAAGGTCATGCGCGGGTTTCATTCTCGAGGATATTCAAGCCGTCGCGTTTAGCCGCAGTCGCGTGACGCCGCCCCTGCTTCCCGCGACGAATGGTTGGACCGATGGGTCGGTCGTATGCGGGATCGAGATGGTGATCATGCCCGCCTCTTGCGGTCGAAGATGCCTCCCGACGAGCGCATGAAATCATACTCCGAACGGGCGCGCTTTTCAGCGCGTCGACTTGTCCGGAAGGGCGACGAACGAGAGGAGCATCTTCGCCCACACCGACGCCTGCCCAAAGCCTCTCGGTCCTCGGACGCGACGTGATCATTTTCCACAAGACGTGGCGATCGATCCTGCGTCGCCTTGGATCACTACTCGCCGGAACACCCGGCACCTGGGCTATTCCTCGCCCCCTTTCACGCACCTGTGATCAATTTCGGCAACGTCGCCGGCATTCACGATCACGTGCGATGTGTTGATGCCTACCGACCGACGTGGGAGTCCTGCACGTCCTTCCCGGCGGCGATCGAGCCGCTCCTCGCGGTGATGCCCCGCCCCACCCTCGCCCCTGGCGACCGGGCAGGGCCGGCTGTTCCCGGCCACCGTCATCGACGTCGCCACCCGCAAGGTCGTCGGCCGGGCCACCGGCGCCCCGTGTTCACGACGCGCAGGGCCCCATGCTCAGTGAATCGGTGTCCAGTGCGCGAAGGCATCCAGCATTCCGGGACGCTCGGGGTTGCCCCGGATCAGGCAACCCCATACGAGTCCGGGCACATCGTCGCGCATCAGGTTCGCGGGGCCGTCCGTCAGGGCGCGCAGGGTGGCTTCGAGGCAGGCGGAGATCGACGGGTGGACCGCCTCCGTCACCGGCTGCTCCACGATCCACCAGTCCCCGACGCCGACGTCGCCGGCATAGCGACCCTGCTCGGGTCCGGCTTCGTCCCGGGTGAGCCACGGGAGTACCCGGGCTCCGCCCCACATGTCGCCCGGCGCGCCCCACCCGAGCATGGCGAGCCTCAACTCCACCGCCCGCGCCAGGGAGCACATCACCCCGTGGGGCAGGAAAGCCCCGGAGCCGACCTCACCCTGCTCGTCATTCTCGATGTACTGGTGCTCCGCACCACCGCACAGTCGCCAAAGCGCGTCCAGTTCCACGGGCAGGCCGAACCCGAAATGCTGCTTCAGCCGGGAGTTCGCGGTGGCGATCTCCTCGTTTGTCGCGGGTGGCAGGATCGAGGCATACGAGAGGGGAGCATGCTCGGCCGGCCACGCGGTAAGGGCCCGCCAAGCCGCTGTGACCCGCTCGGCTTCGTCATTTGCTCGAACCGACATTCGGCGACGCTACAAGGCGTCATTTCGGCTTCACCACCGCCGAGGCTGGAGCCGCGGGGAAAGGAGCGAAGTGGCGCCCGGTGAAACCGGCCCTGCCTCGGCTGCGCGTCGCGCCGCTTACCGCGTTCGGCCCGCCGGCCGCCCGTGGGCGATCGGCTCGGGGTCCATGCCCGGTACGAAGTCGCCGCACGGGTGGACGCGTTCAGGCGTCGCAGGCGGGCAGTCGGCCGTGGAATTCCACCATCTCCGCGAAAACCGCGCCGATGTCGAGCGCGGCGCCCGGGGCCGCACCCTGCTCCTCGGCGAAGGCGCGATGCAGGTTGGGTACGAGCCGTTCGGAGTCGAGCAGGTGCGCGAAGGCGGTGCGGTCGCTCTCGCGGGCGACCTGGAGGGGGGTGAGGCCGGCGGCTATTCCCTCCCGCGCCAGATCCCGAATCCAGTGCAGGTAGTTCGCTGTGACGTCGAACACTTCGGGGCCGGTCGGCGGACCGTGGCCGGTGATGATCGTCCGGGCGCCCAGTGCGCGCATCCGTTCGAGGGCCGCCAGTGTTCCGGACACCGAACCCATCGGCACGAAGGGCGTCACGCCGGACATCACCAGGTCGCCGGTGATCAGCACCTCCCGCTCGGGCAACCATACGACGGTGTCGTTCGTGGTGTGTGCCGGGCCGAAATGAATCAACTCCGCCCGGATGTCGCCCACATGCAGGGTGATTCGGTCCCGATAGGTGATCACCGGAAGCGCGAGGTCGAGGTCGCCCCACGCGACGTCGGGCCACAACCGGGTGAGGTGCAGGCCGGCCGCCGCCATCTCGGTCCGGGCATCCGCGTGCCCGACGACCACGGCCTCGGGGAACACGAAGTTGCCGAACGTGTGGTCGCCGTGGAAGTGCGTGTTCACCAGGATCCGCGGCGCGGCGGGAGCCACTTCGAGGATCGCGGCCCGTAGCCGCCGGGCCCTGGCCTCGGTGGCGGCGGTGTCCACGAGCACCGACCCGTCGCGGGACACCACCAGGGCCGCGTTGTTGACGCACCACCCGCCGTGGGGTTGTACATAGGCGAAGACGCCGTCGGCGACCTCGGTGAGTCGGGCTGTCGACGGCTGTTGCCGGGTCGCTTCGGACACAACGTGCCTCCTGGCGGTCTCGGACCGATGATCGGATCGGCGGCCATGCTCGCGCCCGGGGATCGAGGATGGCTGGAGCGGCGGCCGACCACGGCCGAGGGCGTGACTGGAAAACGCCGAAAGCGGGCGGGGCGGCGGTGATCGCCGAAGGGTCGACGAATGGCGGCGGCGCAGATCTGTAATAGTGCCAACTGTTGGTACAGAGAGCAGATCGAGCAGGAGCCGACACGGGGGGGACCGGTGATTCGGATCTTACTGGCCGAGGACATGCACATGATCCGAGGAGCGTTGGTGGCGCTGCTCGGGCTGGAGGCGGATCTGTCCGTCGTGGCGGAGATCGCGGATGGTAGGGCGATTCTGCCGGCGGCGATCGAGTTGCAACCCGACGTCGCGGTCATCGACATCAACCTTCCCGGCGCCAACGGGCTGGACGCCGCGAGCCTGCTGCACGAGATGGTGCCGACTTGTCGGGTCATCGTGCTGACCGCGCTGGACCAGCCGGGCACGGTGCGCAGGGCGATGGACGCGCACGTCTGGGGCTTCCTGCCCAAGATCGCCCCGCCCTCCGAACTCGCCGCCGCCATCCGCCTGGTGGCCTCGGGGCAACGGGTGATCGACTCCCGGATTCCGCCCGGCGCGTGGGAGGCGGAGGAGCGCCCGGCCGGCAGGCGCGGCGGGGGCAGCCCGCTGACCCCACGGGAGAGCGACGTGCTGCAGATGGCCGCCGAGGGCATGAACGCGACGGAGATCGCGGGGGCGATGCATCTGTCGACGGGGACGGTGCGCAACTACCTGACCGCCACCGTCACCAAGCTCAACGCCCGCAATCGGGTGGACGCCGTGCGGATCGCTAGAGCGCGGGCTTGGATAAGCTGAGGGCCCGCAGCGGTTCGACCGGGTGTTCGGCGGTGAGCCGGAACCAGCCGTCGCCGTCGGCACCCGCGCGGAACGTGCCGCCGACCTCGTCGAGCCGGCGGCCCAGGTTGTCCAACCCGCCACCGAGGCGATGCGGCGCCCGGGCGCCCCCGTTCGTGGGGACGCCGTCGTTGGCCATCTCCAGCACGAGCCGACCCCCGGTCCGGGAGATGGTGATCCGGCAACTCCGGGCCATGCTGTGCCGCAGCACGTTGGTGACCCCCTCGCGGACCACCGTGGCCAGGACGCTGCCGGTGTCCTCGTGCAGGGGAACGCGCTCGTCGTGGATGGCCAGGTCGATGCCGGCGGTGCTCAACACCCGTCGGGCGGCGGACAGTTCCACGGCCAGGGACAACTGTCGATAGCCGTGCGCGACACAGCGCAGGTCGGCGAAGGCCTGGCGGGAGATCGCCAACACCTCCTGGAGTTCCGCGTGCGCGCCTTTGGCCTCTTTGTCGATGAGCCGGGTCACCAACTCGCACTTGAGTGTGATGGCGGCCAGGTTGTACCCCAGCAGATCGTGCAAGTCCCTTGCCACTCGCAATCGTTCGCCCTCCACCGCCAGCCGCGAGAACTCCTCTCGGGCACGCCTGACCACGACGCTCCAGGCGGCGATGCGGGTGACCCCGTACACCATCAGCGCGTTCACGGTGCACGAGAGTATGCCGATGGAGACCCCGAGCGGCCGGGGGTCGATCATCATCACCCAGCCCCCGGTGAGCGCGGTGGCGCAGCCGAAGGCGGTGACGGACCACGGTGGATTGAGCACGAGCAGCACGGCGCCGGCGAGGAAGCCCGACATGCCGGCCCAGGCGAGTCCGAGCACGCACAGCGGGCCGTAGGTGAGCAGCGCCTGGGCGGCGAGGGTCCACCCGCCGTACCGAGCACGGAGGCGGGAGCCCCACAGGGCGCAGTGCAGGCTTTGCAGCGCGAACACCAGGACGAAGGCGGTGACGTACAGCGCGATCCGGCCGGATGTGGGATGTCCGGCGAGGAGGTTCAGGAAGCCGAGGAGGCCCACCGCGGACTGCACGGTCAAAACGATGCACGCCGCGAGCCAAGGGGGTGGCTCATCCTTCGGTAAGTCGACCATGCCGTCCGCCCGATCGAATATGGATCCGAGGGGCGCAGTCAATCAGTAATCCGATCGCGTGGGATGCGGTTGTCGCGCGGGTCACAGGGCGTCCGCCGATATCGGGCCATGATCGAATCGACGGGCGGCCGGTCCCGATGGAGCCGGCGCCGCGATCGAACGGGTCCGTCAGGTCCCGCGGATGGCCTCCGGAAATAGAAGTGTGAATTCCTCATGGGTACGTGTCGAATTCACCCCCGGGAACGTGACCACGTCACTGGGCGGCGGACGTCGGTCGATGCGAGTGTCGGATCGACGTTGCCGAGACACCTCGATCGGAGGACGCCCATGGATGTCGAAGTATTGGGAGAGTTGCTGGTCCGCGAGCACGGTCAATCCATCGTGCCGAGCGCGGGCAAGCCCCGACAGATCCTCGCGCTGCTCACTCTGCACGCGGGTCGGATCGTACCCGTGGCGACGCTGATGGAGGAATTATGGGGAGATGCGGTACCGCGCAGTTCGGCCACGACGCTGCAGACATACATCATGCAACTGCGCCGGCGAATTTCCAAGGCGTTACAAAATTTCCCCGAGCGTTCCCCGAAGGATTTCCTGGCGACTTCCTTCGGCGGCTACCGAATAACGGTGCCCGCGGAGAACTGTGACTGGTCGAGATTCCGACGCTCCGCAGCCGAGGGCAGTATCGCGTTGGCGGCCGGTGATCCCCGCTCGGCGTCGGCACTTCTCACCGACGCCCTCGCCCTGTGGCGAGGGCCCGCTCTGGTCGACGTCCCGGTGGGGCGGGTACTGGGTCTGGAGATCATCCATATGGAGGAAACGCGTAGGCAAGCGCTGGAGGAACGCATAGAGGCCGATATGCAACTCGGCTACCACGCGGCCCTTCTCGGCGAGTTGCGCACGCTCGTCGTCCGGTACCCGCTGAACGAGAACCTGTGTGCCCAACTGATGATCGCGCTCTGCCGTTCGGGGAGTCCCTCGCGCGCGCTCCAGGAGTTCCGCCACCTCCGCGAGCGCCTGTATCGGGAACTCGCCGTGGAGCCGTCGGCACGGCTCCAGCGGCTGCACCAGGCCGTGCTCTGCGGCGCGCCCGAACTCGACCGCTGGGAGGCGGCCGTGCCCGCCCGGCTACCGGCGTACTGACGGTTCGCCATCGCGGTGTCAGCCGAGCTGGTCGTGGGTGATCCGACGGGAGCGGGTGTACACCCCGTCCTCCCCCACCTCCAGGACGTCGTGCACCACGCAGCTCGGGGCGATCTCCGGCTTGCCGCCCGGGCGGACGGTGACCACCAAGGCGTACACCGTGGCGGCGATGCCGCCGTCGGCCCGCAAGACCAGCGCGATGTGGTTGAACCAGTGCCTGCGCTGGACCGGGTCGCCGTCGAACCGCTTGTGGAATTCCACCAGTTCGGCGACGATCCCGGCCCGCGTGCGAGCCGGCTCGGCGGCCGGCGAGTGCTGGAAGGTGCCGTCCGGGGTGAAGGTCGCGGCGTAGTCCTCGAACCGGCCGGCGTCGAGGGCCTGCATCTGGTGCGCGTAGAAGTGCTGGACCCGCGCGTAGAGATCGGTGCGGACGGAGGTTTGGGTCATCGGGCTCTCCTTCGGTGGTTTCGGTATGTCGGGGGTGTCCCGGGACACCCCACGGCCGGTGCCGAAGGCCGGCGTCGGCCAGCCTGACCGGCCCACCTCGAAATCGGCTGGAAAGCGGGCCGTCCCGCGCTCCAGCCGGCTTCCACCTCGCCTCAAGTCGCCCGTCCCACGCTTCCCCGGGACGGCGGGACGCGTCGTGTCCCCTACGACAGCGGGATCGGAGACCCATGAGCGAGACAGGCAGCCCCGTGGCCCTGGTGACCGGCGCCACGAGCGGAATCGGCAAGGAGGTCGCGCACCGGCTGGCCGGGCTCGGCGCGCGGGTCTACCTCTGCGCCCGGGGCAAGGCCGAACTGGACGCCACGCTGGGGGAGTTGCGGAGCGCGGGCTTCGAGGCGGACGGCTCGGTGTGCGACGTCGCGCGGCCGGAGCAGATCAGGGAGTACGTGCGCGCGGCCGTCGAACGATTCGGCCCGGTCGACATCCTGGTCAACAACGCGGGCCGAAGCGGCGGCGGCGCCACCGCGGAGATCCCGGACGAGTTGTGGTTCGACGTCATCGCCACGAACCTCAACAGCGTCTTCCTGATGACCAAGGAAGTACTGACCACCGGTGGAATGCTGGCCAAGGGCCGCGGCCGGATCGTCAACATCGCCTCGACCGGCGGCAAGCAGGGTGTGGTGCACGCCGCGCCGTACTCCGCGTCCAAGCACGGCGTGGTGGGCTTCACCAAGGCACTGGGCCTGGAACTCGCCCGGTCCGGGATCACGGTCAACGCCGTGTGCCCGGGCTTCGTCGAGACGCCGATGGCCCAGGGCGTCCGCGAGCACTACGCCGGCATCTGGGGCGTCACCGAGCAGGAGGCGCACGACCGCATCACCACTCGGGTGCCGATGGGTCGCTACGTGGAGACTCGCGAGGTGGCCGCGATGGTCGAGTACCTCGTCGGCGACGACGCCGCCGCGGTGACCGCGCAGGCGCTGAACGTCTGCGGCGGGTTGGGCAACTACTGATGTCCGCCGAAACGCGAGTGGCGCTGGTGACGGGTTCCTCCTCCGGGATCGGGGCGGCGATCGCGCGGCGGCTGGGCGCCGAGGGCATCCGGGTCGTGGTCAACTCCGCGCGTTCGGTGGAGGCCGGCGAGAAGGTCGCGGCCGCCCTGCCGGACGCGGTGTACATCCGGGCGGACGTGTCCGTCCCGGCGCAGGCGCGGGAGTTGGTGGAGGCGTCCGTGGCGCACTTCGGCCGACTCGACCTGCTGGTCAACAACGCCGGGGTCACGCGGGTGATCCCGCACGCCGACCTGGCGGCGGTGACCCCCGAGGTGTGGCGGGAGATCCTCGGGCTCAACGTGCTCGGCACCTGGCAGACCACCGTGGCCGCCGTACCGCATCTCATCGCGTCGGGTGACGGGGCGGTGATCAACATCTCCTCCGTCGCCGGCCGCCGGGCCGTGGGCAGTTCGATCCCGTACGCGGTGAGCAAGGCGGCGATCGAGCACATGACCGTGCTGCTCGCCGGGGCGGTCGGCCCGCACGTGCGCGTGAACGCGGTGGCTCCCGGGCTGATCGCCACGCCGTGGACGCGGGACAGCGACTTCTTCGCGCCGATCGCCGAGAAGGTCCGCCAGAGCACCCCGCTGGGCCGGGTCGGCCTGCCGGAGGACGTCGCCGAGGCGGTGATCGGTCTGGCCAATGCCGCGTACACGACCGGCCATGTGCTGTCCGTGGACGGCGGCGCCCACCTGATCTGACCTGCTCCGACCCGACCTGACCTGACCGATCCTTCGACCGACCTGAGGAGACGGCCGTGCGACTCGGCGCGAATCTGGTGTACCAGGGAGCGGGCGAGTTGGCCCGTGCGGCGGAACTGCTCGACTACGACGTGGTGTTGGCGCCCGAGGGGTACCGCTCGGACGCGGTGAGCGTGCTCGGCCTGGCGGCCGGCGCGACCGAGCGGATCGGCCTGGTCTCGGCGGTGATGCAGATCCCGGCCCGGCCGCCGGGCACGGCCGCACTCACTGCGGCGACGCTGGACGCGCTCAGCGGCGGCCGGTTCCGGCTCGGCCTGGGGGTGTCCAATCCCGATGTGTCGCAGGGCTGGTACGGCGTGCCGTTCGACCGGCCGCTGGGCCGCACCCGCGAGTACGTGGACATCGTCCGGCGGGCGTTGGCCGGGGAGTCGGTCACGTATACGGGAGAGCACTTTCGGCTTCCCGCTCCCGGCGCCGGCGCCGACGCGCCCCTGCGGCTGACCACCGAACGGCCGCACGCCCGGCTGCCGGTGTATCTGGCGGCGGTCGGCCCGCACGCGCTGCGGCTGGCCGGAGAGATCGCCGACGGCTGGCTCGGGGTGTTCACCTCGCCCGAGTCGGTCGTGAAGGCCGTGGTCGAGCTCCGGGCGGGTCGGACCCGGGCGGGGCTCGGCATGGACGGGTTCGAGGTGCTGCCGAGCCTGCCCACGTCGGTGGCCGACGACGTGCCGACCGCGGTGGACGCGCTGCGCGAGCAGTACGTGTACCTGCTCGGCATCGGCGACCCGGCCCGGAACTTCTACTGCTCGATGGCCCGGCAACTGGGCTACGAACGCGAGGTCGCGCTGCTGCGGCGGCGGTTGGCGGCGGGCGATCGGGCCGGCGCGGCGGCCGCGCTCCCGGTGGACTTCATCGACCGCACCGCCTTGGTGGGCCCCGTGCCCCGGCTCGCCGAGCGGATGCGCGCGTACGCCGACGCGGGCGTCACCACGCTCGGCGTGATGGTCTCGGCGGCGGCCACCGACCTGGCGGGTCGGGTGCGGATCCTGCGTGCCGCGGCCCGGGCCCGCGACCTGGCGGCCGGCGCGCGCTGACGGTCGAAGCCCGGAGCGGTCACGGCGCGGGTGGGGTCACAGCATGGGGACCGTCCGGCCGAGGGTGCCGGATGGATCCACGACAGGGTCCGGGAAGCCCGTGACGTCGCCGCTCACCGCGTCGGCGGCGCGGGCCCAGCGGTAGCTCCAGGCCGGGTCGGCGAAGTCGGTCCCGGCCAGGCCGGTCTCCACCGGGCCGCTCCCGTCGGCGCGCACGCGCCAGCTCAAGGCCGGGAGGGTGAACGGCACTTCGGGCCGGAACGGCCCCGGGGCACGCAGGACCAGGCGGCCCCCGGGAAGTGGTTCGGTGTACGGAGACGCTTCGCCGAGCGCCTCGCCACCGGTCAGTGTGTGCCGCACGACCCGCGCGTGCGTGGGGATCCGAAAGCACAGGGCGATGTCGTCGATGCCGCTGCTGAGCTTGGCGGAGAAGGTGATCGGTGCGGGCACGAGGACGATCTCGAACTCCTCTCCCACTCGCGCCGTTCGGGGCGCGGTCACGTTGAAGCGCAGGGTGTAGGCGATGGTGTGGTCGTCGCCGTGCGGCTCGGTGTGGACCCGGCAGGTCAGGGCGAGCGCACGCTCGACCGTCGCGATTCGCATGCCCACGGTTCAGCCCTTCCGGACCGCGGCGGCCAGCCCGCTGGGCCGGGCCCCGGCTTCGGCGGCCAGGGCGGCGCCCCGCCCGTAGCGGCCGGCCAGGGCGGCGATGGTCGGCGCGTCCGTCACCTGCCAGCCGTGGCCGCTCAGCCACCCCGCCGGATCGTCGAGGGTGGACTTCCAGGTCGCCCCCAGGTCGTGGAGGGTGTCGGAGACCCGGGCCAGCCGGTGCCGTTTGGTGGCCGAGTCGATGTGGTCCATCGCGAACTCGCTGCCGGGCGCGGACAACCTCCCCACGGTGTCGAGGAGTTCGTCGTTGCCGGCCCGGTCCAGGTAGGGCAGCAATCCCTCGACCAGCCAGGCGGTCGGCTCCTTCGGCTCGAACCCGGCGGAGCGCAGCGTGGCGGGCCAGTCGTCCCGCAGGTCGACCGGCAACACCGTGCGCGCGCACGCGGGTGCCGCCTGTCGCTCGGCCAGCACACGCTCCTTGAAGGCGAGCAGATCCGGCAGGTCCAGCTCGAACACCCTGGTCCCGACGGGCCAGTCCAGGCGGAACGCCCTGGTGTCCAGGCCCGCGGCCAGGATCACCACCTGGCGGCAGCCGCGGTCCGCCGCGCCGCCCAGACAGTCGTCGAAGAAGCGGGTGCGCACGGCGACGTAACCCGCGAAGTCCCGCATCCCGTCCACGGCGCTCGCCCCGACCGCCTCGACGAAGGCCCGTGCGTACGGGTCGTGGAACAACCGCTCCTCGCGCTCACTCTCCGCGGCCCGCCCGGCGGCGATGCCCACCGCCGTCAGGCTGACGCCCGAAGGCAACCGCACTCCCTCGCCCGATGCGGGTGTCCTTGCCTCGTGCTCGCTCATTCGTGCTCCTTTCGTGGCGCGGATCAGGGTCGTGGGTGGGGGTGGAGGGGGGCTCGAAGCCGGCTGGAACGCGGACATCGGGGCGGCGTTCGAGGGATGCGGTAGCCGGGCTCCAGGCAGTGGTGCCAAGGTGGACGGTACGTAATCGGGTCAGCACACTCACGGAGGTTCGCGCGTGACCAGCTCTCAGGAACGCCCGGTCGGTCCCGTAGGGTTCGCCGAACCGGATGTCTCCGGGCTCGGGTCGCCTCGCCCGTTGCGGATCGGCGGCGACCTGCCCTACTTCGATACCCGGCACGAACTTCGAGACTACGTACAGGCGTTCGAGGATCTCGGCTACGACCATCTGGGCTTCGGCGAGCACGTGCTGCCGGCCCGGGCGCCGAACTGGCCGTCGAGCATGTCCCCGTGTGAGCCGTGGCACGAGGCGTTCACCCAGGCCGCGTTCGTTGCGGCGCTCACCTCGCGGATCGAGATCGCCCCCTCGGTTCTGCTCCCGCTGCGTTCCGCCGGCCTCGCGGCCAAGCAGGCGGCCGAGATCGATCTGTTCTCGGAGGGGCGGCTTCGACTCTGCGTCAGCGTGGGCTGGAACCGGGAGGAGGTACAGGCGTTCGGTGTCGACCCGAGCACTCGCGGGCAGCTCGTCGAGGAGCAGGTCGAGGTGATGCGCCTGTTGTGGACCGAGCCGTCGGTCACCCATCGAGGCAAGCTGATCCAGCTGGTCGACGTGGCCCTGAACCCGCGCCCGGAGCGGCGGGTGCCGGTGTGGATGGGCGGCGGCGACTTCGACGGCGGCGGTGTGCCCAAGCCCGTGGTCCTGGACCGGATGGCCCGGATCGCCGACGGCTACAAGATGTTCGGCCCGCTGATGCGCGACGTGCGGGCGGGGGTGGACGTCGTTCGACGGTTGCGCGAGCTCGTGGTCGCGCACGGTCGGGACGTGGACACCTTCGGCGTCGAGGCGCGGATCGCGCTCCAGCTGGTTCCGGAGGACGCGTGGGCGACGAGCCTGGAGACCTGGCGGCAGGCGGGCGCCACGCATCTCACCCTCTCCAATCGGCGGGGGGCCGGCGGCGCGGACGCCGAGATCTCCCGCCTCGCCCGCTTCCGCGAGTTGACCGAGGGGCTCTGGTAGTCGGGGCAGGTGGGCGGCACCTGTCGGGGGCGCGCCGCGCCGACGATTTCACGTCGCCGAGGGTTCGGCCCGGTTCGGGGGATCCTGCTCCGGCACCGGTCCGCCCAGATGCCGGACCAGTCGGCGGATCTGCTCGCCGTATCGTTCCCGGAACTCGGCGGATCGCGGATCGAGCCCCGCTGCCCGCCCGGCGATCTGCGGCATCACGATCGGCGCCATGATCATCCCCATCACGGCCAGCCGTAGGAAGGCCGGGTCCAGGTCGTCGGCGATCTCGCCCCGCTCGCGCGCTCGCCGCAGGCCGGCCACGTCCTCGTCGAGCGCCGCCGCCTCCTCCTCCGGAACCTCCCGGACCTCATCCGAGAGCCCCCGCCAGAGCATCAGCCTGGCCGGCCTCGGGTCGGCGAGCCCCCGCTCCAGGTAGCGGACCGCGACCTCGGCCAAGGGCGTGTCCTCCTCGGCGAAGAGCGCCTCGCTCTCGGCCCAACCGCGGTGCAGTTCGCGGTAGAGGCCGTCCTTCCCGCCGAAGTAGTAGTTGATCAACTGCTTGTTGACGCCCGCCCGTTCGGCGATCTCCTGCACCCGGGCGCCGGCCGGGCCGCGGGACGCGAACTCGTCGAGCGCGGCGTCCAGCAACAGCCGCCGGGACCGCTCCGCGTCGCGTTGCCGCTCCTCGGCTTTGGGCGCCCGCCGGGGCCGCCGGCGATCGTGGCCGTCGTCGGCCTGCGTCGCGTCGGCTCCGCGCTCGCCGGCACCGGCGCCCGCGCCGGGGTTGATCTTCTTGACTGTCATCCGGCCATCCTAACTAATCATCCATCTGTTTGACAGTGACAGCCCTATGGATGAGAAGCTGGAGACATGACTGCATACGATGACCCAGCGGACCCGCCGGCCACGTCGGAGCGCCCCGGTCTCACCCGCGAAGCGCGGCAAGCCGTGCTGGTCGTGCTGATGGGCGCGATCCTCGCCTTCCTGGATTCGACCGTCGTCAACGTCGCCCTGCGGCATCTCTCGGTGGACTTCGACGCATCCCTCGACACCGTGCAATGGGTGGTGACGAGCTACCTGCTGGCCCTGGCCGCGGTGACCCCCGTGTCCGCGTGGGCCGCCCGACGCTTCGGCCCGCGCCGGCTGTACGCGTGGGCGCTCGCGATCTTTACGGTGGCCTCGGCGTTGTGCGGGCTCGCGTCGTCGGCCGAGACGCTCATCCTCTTCCGCACGCTCCAAGGCGTGGGCGGCGGGCTGATGATGCCCGTCGGCCAGATGATCCTGGTCCGGGCGGCCGGGCCGCAGGGCCTGGCCCGGGTGATGAGCGCGATCGGCGTGCCGATGGTGCTCACCCCGGTGCTCGGCCCCACCATCGGGGGGTTGCTCCTGGATCACGCGGGCTGGGAGTGGATCTTCTGGATCAATGTGCCGGTGGGCGTCCTGGCGATGTACCTCACCGTGCGGCTGCTGCCGCGTGACGACGCGGGCGAGGCGGCCGGGCCGCTCGATGTGCCCGGACTGCTCCTGGTTTCGGTGGGCGTGGTGGGCGTCACCTACGGATTGGCCCGGGCCGGGCTGGAGGGCACGGCGGTCTCCGCCGAGGTGCTGCTGCCGTTCCTGGTGGGCCTGGCCCTGACCACCGTGTTCGTGCTGCGGTCGCTGCGGGTCGAACACCCGCTGCTGGACCTGCGGTTGTACCGGAACCGGATGTTCGGCGCGGCGTCCTTCGCGACGTTCGTCATGGGCACCGCCATTTTCGGCGGCATGATCCTGATGCCGCTGTACTTCCAGGTGGTCCGGCACGAGGACGCGTTCCATACCGGCATGCTGCTGGCTCCGCAGGGACTCGGCGCCGCGGTGGGCATGTTCCTGGCCGGGCGCCTCTTCGAGCGGATCGGCAGCCTGACCGCCGTCATCGGCGGGGTTGTCTGTGTCGCGGCCACGTTGCCGTTCGTCCTGATCTCGGCCGGGAGTTCGTACTGGCTGCTGGGGGTGGCGATGGTCGCCCGCGGGTTCGGGATCGGGATGTCCGGCATGCCCGCCATGACGGCGGCGTTCCGGGCGTTGGCCCCATCCCAGGTCAACGACGCCACCCCGCAGCTCAACATGCTGCAACGGATCGGCGGTTCGATGGGGACCGCCCTGTTCGTCGTGGTGCTCCAACAGCACCTCGACGACGCCGGCGGGCGGGCCTCCGAGCAGGCATCCGGCTTCGGTGTGACCTTCGTGTGGGTGCTGGCGGCGTCGGCGCTCGCCATCCTCCCCGCCGTGTTGATGACCGCCTTGGAGCGCGGGGCGAAGCCGTCCGACGACGCGTCGACGGACGCGGATCCGGCGCCCGACACCGATACGCACAGCCGCAGCGCCCCCGCCGTGTAGGAGACCGGCGCGAGCGCCGCGAACGGGAAAGGGAGCCGACTGCCGCGGCATGGCAGTCGGCTCCCCGTGCCCGGTGTTCGGCACCGGTTCGCCACCGGTTGTTCGGTACAGGGCGTTCGGTGCCCGCAGTTCGGTGCCCGCAGTTCGGTGCCCGCAGTTCGGTGCCGGCCGTTCGGTACCGGGCGCTCGGGTGCTCGCCGGTCAGTGCACCGATCGCCGCGGATCCTCGGCCACCGCCGCGCCCTCGCCCGACACCACGCCGGGATCGGGCCGGCCGGCGGGTACCGGCTTGCGGGCGCGACTCCACCGGCGCATGACCGGCCGCTCGACGAGCGAGTTCAGCAGCCAGGCCAACACGAGCGCGCCGCCCAGGGTGGGCAGCGCCAGGCCGGCGGCCTGCCAGGGGGTCAGGCTGTCCGCGGTGGTGATGTCCAGCTCGTACGCGACTCGGTCGATGAACAGTTCGTGCACCATGTACAGCGCGAACGAGACCTCGCCGAGCCACAACATCGTCCGGCCGCGCAGTGCGGACGGCCGCCGGTCGAGGTCGGCCCGAGCGCCGGCCCCGATCAGCAGGGCCAGCGGGAGCACGGTCACCGCGACCGTGCCGTACTGCCCGGGGATGTACAACGCCCCGAAGTACGCGCCCACCACCAGCGCCCCCGCCGGCAGCAGGCCGATCCGCGGCCACCTGCCCTGGGCGACGAGCTGCGCCAGGAACATGCCGAGGACGAACTCCAGGGCCCGGGTCACGGGGAAGAAGTACACGAACCACAGCTGGGTCACCGAATAGGGCAACCGCGCGGAGAGCGGCGTGCCCGAGTCCAGGAACACGTGGGACACCAGCGGCACGCACCACACGGCGGCCGCGACACCCGCACCCCACCACCACAACCATCGCCCGGGCACCCGCAGCACCAGCCGCAGCAGGAACGGGAACGACAGGTAGAAGAACGCCTCGCAACCCAGCGACCAGCTCACCGTGTTGACGCTGTTCAGGATGTCCAGGCGCGGGAGCCAGGTGTGCACGAGCGCGAGGTTCGGCAACACCTGACGGGTTGTCATCGTCTCGTCGAGGGACAGCGCGAGCAGGATCGCGGCGGCCGCGGTGACCAGGTGGTTCGGGTAGATCTTGCAGGCCCGGGCGCGCCAGAAGGACCGGGCACGCTCACCCGGTCGGGCCGACCAGGTCAGCACGAAACCGCTCAGGATGAAGAAGAACGACACTCCGGTGGAGCCGGCCTTGCTCCACAGGAACGACACGCCCTTGTCCGCGGATCCCCAACTGGTGGGCACGAACCGGAAGAAGGCGTGCGAGAAGAACACCATGGCGGCGGCCAGGAAGCGCATGCCGGTGAGCGAGGGCAGCGCTCTGCGGCGGCCGGCCGGATCGTCCGGGCTCATCCCGGACCCTGCGGCGGAACCCATCCCGAATCACGCAGGAACGCCTCGAAGGTGCGCAGTTCCGGATGCGCGGCCCGATGCGCGGGAATGTCCGCGGTGTAGCCGACCTCGTTGAACCACACGAAGGTCTTGGCCATCCACTCGTTCTGTCGGGCGATCTCCTCGATGGGCACCGACTCGAATCGGCTCGGCATCCCGGTGTACCGCTCGAAGGCCGCGGCGATCTCCGGTCCGGTCAGCTCCTCGCCGGCGATCTCCACGTTGCGGTCGACGAATTGCGCCGGGTCGTCGAAGGCGTCGGCGACGAACCAGCCGATGTCCTGTGACGCGATCATCTGCAGGGTGGTATCGGGCAGCAGACCGCGGCTGAGCACCAGGCCGCCGTTGCCGTCCGACACCGGCGGAAGGTCGAGGAAGTTCTCCATGTAGTAGACCGCGCGCAGGAAGGTCGTGGGCCGTCCGGAGGTGCGCATGGTCTGTTCGACCCGTAGTTTGGTCTCCCGCCAGCCGACGCCGCCGGGATTCTCCACCCCGCCGACCGAGCTGTGCACCACGTGCGCCACGCCGGCCTTGCGGACCGCCTCGGCGATCAGGGCCGCGTGCCGTTCCTCGCCGTCGAGGCCGTTGCCGTGCGTCGGCGTGAAGACGCTGAACACCCCGTACGCACCGGTCGTCGCGGCGTACACGGAGTCCGCGTCGTCGAGCGATCCCGGCACCAACTCGGCGCCCTTGGCCGCCAGTTCGCGAGCCTGCGGATGGTCCGGGTTGCGAACGAACGCGTGCACCGCCCAGCCGCGATCGAGCAGGTGTCGGGCGGCCGTACCGCCCTGCCTGCCGGTGGCTCCGATGACCAGCACCCAGCGCTCGGCGTCGTTCTCTCCGCCTGTCATGGACTGTCCCTCCCGAATCGGTCGTCCGGCGGATCACAGTCGCGGCCCCGGCTGGAATCCCGCTGGAAGCGGGCTCAAGCGGGCAAGACACGCCGGTCACGGCAGGCGCAGGACACCAGGGCGTGTCTTCGATCCCCCGTCGGGCTCCGCGACGTGCGGCACCGCACCTCGCCGCCCCGGAGAAACACCGGAACAGAACCACTATGCGGGCGCTTCTCCGGCACGCCGATGCACGGCATCCGCCCTTCGGGCTTCTCGCTGCGCTTACGCCGCAGAGCCCGACGTGGAATTGAAGACACGCCCTAGCGGGTGTCGAGTCGCGTTCGAGCCCGGGCCGAAACGCTCGGTTCCCGCAGCCGTCACGGTGAAGGGAGCCCGGCCGTCATGCCCGACAGCCAGCGCACGGAGCAGGACACGGCCATCCGCCGGTCGCTGTTCGACCGGCCCGGATCCGCCGGTCTCCGCACCACCGGACCCCGTCCCGATTGGCAGATCAGACCGGTCGGGACACTGCCGCTGGGCGACGCGAGAGTCCGTACCGGCGACGCCGGGTCGGTGGTCGAACCCCCGGAGACGACCGCCGGCGGTGCGCCGGCGTTCGGCTACGCGACCGGGCCCGGCGGCGCGGACGACCACCTGAAGTGGTGCGCCCTGGTGGCCCACACCGCCTCGTCCGGACTGCCGGGCTTCGACGCGCCCGGCGGCGGGGAACTGGTGGGCGCGGCGGAACTGGCCGTGCGCGTGTTCGGCGCGGAGCGCCATCCCTTCGGCGACGCGGTCGCCGAACCGCAGGCCGACCCGCGGCTCGGCGCCGGCGCGCTGCTCGCGCTGGACCGCGAAACCGGCCTGGTCTTCGATTTCTTCGTCAGCAATCGGCACATCCACGCGGTGTACGAGCGGCTGCCCCGGCCAGGGACCGGGTGGGCCGCGTTCACCTACCTGGTGCCGGTCGCCGAACGCACCCCCGACCTGGTCCGGCGGCTGGAAATCGGCCTCGATCGCGCCGCGGGCACGGTCCGCTGGAGCGTGGATGGCGAACAGGTGCTCTCCGTCGCACGGTTGGGGCACCTGTCGCTCCCCCGGACGCACCTGGTGATCGACCACGGTGGCACCGAGGAGTCGGCCGTGCCGAGACAACTCGCTTTCGGACTCGGCCTGTTCACCCTGTTGGATGCCGCCGGGCCGGACGGACGCGGCTTGGTCCGGCTCTCCGCCGAGCGGTATTACGATCCCGCGCGCGGAGCGCCCGAGCCGCAGCGGTTTCGCGACGAACTCGGGCTGCGCGCCAATCGGTTGTGGGGCCAGGGCGTGCGACTGACCGTGCGCCGGGTGACCGTCACGACGGGGCCGGCGCCCGGCTCGCCCTGATGCCGCGTCCACGACCGCGAGCAAGCATCCGTCATCGAGGCATGAGCAGGAGATGGGACATCCATGGAGACCGCGCACAAGACCCTACGGAGGCTGGCCAGGCCGCTGTTGGCCACCGGATTCGTCACCGGTGGCTACAGCGTGCTGCGCGACCCCGGTCCGCTGCCGGCGTTGGCCGAGCGGCACGGGGTTCCGCTGCCGCGGGTGGCAACCCGCGGTACGGCGGCGGGCATGCTCATCGGCGGGGTCGCGCTGGGTGCCGGGTTTCGGCCGTCGCTCAGCATCGGCCTGTTGGCGGTGTGCCTGGTGCCGACGACCGTGACCGTGCACGACTTCTGGCGCCAGCAGGATCCGGTGCGCCGGATCGCCCAGCGCAACGAGTTCTTCAAGAATCTCAGCCTACTCGGCGGGTTGGCGATCGCCGCGGCCGACGCGTTCGCCACCGGTGCGGCCGGCCGGGCCGCGACGCGGGCCGGTGGGGAGTAGCCATGATGCGGACGGCAGGAGAACTCGACAGTGTCACCCCTTTGCTCGCCCGCGCCCGGGACGTCGCGCGCACGGCGGCCCGGCACGCCGTCGACGCCGATCAGGAGCGGCGGTTGCGTCCCGACGTCGTGCGCGAGGTCGTCGACGCCGGCTTCGCCCGTCACTTCGTCCCCACCCGCTACGGCGGCGCCGCCGCCGGCTTCACCGAACTCCTCGACGCCGTCGCGATCGTCGGCCGAGCGTGCGCCGCCACCGCCTGGGTGGCCTCGCTCGGCGCCACCGTGGCCCGGATGGCGGTCCACCTGCCCGAAGAGGGGCAGCGTGAACTGTGGGCGGACGGCCCCGACACCTTGCTGGTCGGGGCGTTGATGCCGGTCGGCCGGGCCGAGAAGGTGCCCGGCGGGTGGCGGTTGTCCGGGAAGTGGTCGTACATCAGTGCGGTGGACTTCTCCCAGTGGGCACTACTGTGCGCGATGGCTCCGGCGGACGGGCACAACGGCGACGGATCCCCCCAGGCTCGATACTTCGCGGTTCCCCGCGCCACATACACCGTGCTGGACACCTGGTTCTCGGTGGGGATGCGCGGGACCGGCAGCAACACGCTCGTGCTGGACGGGGCGTACGTGCCCGAACACCTCTCGTTCGCGCGCGCACAGGTCCTCGACGGCGCCGGCTCCACCTCGCCGGCGACCTGCCATCGGGTGCCGCTGCGGGCGGTCAACGGCTTGTCGTTCGTGACCCCCGTCCTGGGGGCGGCGCGCGGAATGCTCAGCGAGTGGACCCGGTGGAACGCGGCCAAGGCCGCTACGGGCACCGGCGGTTCGGCCGCGGACGACGTCGCCTTCCGGGACGTGCTCGCCCGGACCGCGGGCGAGGTGGACGCGGCGGAGCTGTTGCTGCGCCGCGCCGCCGCCGTGGCCGACGAGGGTGTTTTCACCGACCTGTTGACGGCACGCGGCGCGCGGGACTGCTCGTTGGCGTCCGAGACCCTGTTGACCGCCGTCAACCGCATGTTCCGCGCGATGGGGACCTCCGGTCAGACCTCGGGCAGCCCCTTCGAGCGCCACTGGCGGGACGTCAACTCGGCGACCAGTCACATCGTGCTGCGTTTCGACACCGCCGCGGAGTCCTACGCGCGGCAGGTACTGGCCGGCGGCTGAGCCGCCCGACGTACCCGGCCGCTTTGCCGCAGCCGGGCACGCGCGAGGCCCGCCGGGTTTTTGCCCGGCGGGCCTCTTTCGTGCGTTCGTGTCCGGACTCAGCGCGGCACCGTCCCGGGCAAGCCGGCCGCCAGGGCCAGCGTGGCCCGGCTGTTGTCCCCGAGCGCCCTGCGGATGTAGGTCCGCGCGTCGGCGAGCGTGGCGTCGGCACCGAGCACCGCGGGCACCGCCTCGGGGTCGATCACGACGGTGTGCCGGGCCGAGGCCACCGCCCCGGTGCCGGCGTCGTCGAACGTCCACAGACCGCTGTGGCCGAGCAGCAGCTTCGGGGGCGTCCGCTGCTTGTACGCGATCCACCCGGGCCGCGAACACACCCGGATCGACCGGGTGGTGTGCGCGGACCCGTCGGCGGTGACGGTGTCCATCTCCAGTTCCTGGATGCCGGGGACGGTCTCGGTCAACTCGATCCTGGCCACGTGCGGCAGACGCTCGGCCCACAGGTCCGCGCGGTTCACGAATTCGTACGCTTCCTCGGCCGGGCAGGCCAGCGCGATCGTGTCGCTGAAGGTGAGGACCAGCCCCCCGGTCGCCGGACCGACTTCGGCGATCCGGGCGAGGGCGCCCAGTTCGGCCGCGCTGTTGCGGTCGAGCGCCCGGGACACCTCGGCCGCCGCGGTCGGGTCGTGATCGACGATGGTGAAGCGGTGCCGCAGCACCACCTCGGTATGCCTGTCCGGCAACTCGCGCAGCAGCCAACCGCCGCTCATCGAGGCGACCGGCGGACTGCCGTGCTCCTGCCGAAAGGCGACGTAGCGCCGCTCGGGGTCCAGGGAGCGCCGCGAAGTCCATTGCGCCACGCGGCCATTCACATCCGCCCAGATCTCGAAGCGCTCGGCGCGCGGGTTGTGGTCGAGGTGTCGTACATGGACGCACGGGCCGAAGACGGCCGGCCACGACGCGGCGTTCGCGATCAGGTCGTAGACGACGCTCGCGGGCGCCGCGACGACGAGCGAGTGTTCCGCGCGATGTATTCGAGGTGTTGTCGGGGATGCCGTCCGCGGTGACTTGCGCACCGAATTCACGGGGCTCGTGCCCTCCCGTCCGCTCATGACTGCCGGCCGGCCGCCGGCACCCCGTTGACGAGGTCGAGCAGCGCTCGCGGGGTCCTGAGGTCGACCAGCGCGTCGTCGGGGATCTCCACGCCGTGGAGCTGCTTGATCCTGGCAGCGCACTCGATCAGCGCGAGCGAGTCGTAGGCCAACTCCTCGAAGGAGCGGTCGAGCACGTCGCCGTCGAGGTTGACCGCTTCGTCTTCACCCGCACAGGCCACGAGGATCTCGCGGAGTGCGTCGATGTCCATCACTGCTGCCATGGTGTGCCGTGCCTCCTGCTGTTGCCGATGGGTGGGTGGTCGGTGAGGGGTGCGTCTCGAAGAACCGGGGGTCCGGGTGGCCCCGTGAGGGATCTCAGAAGTCCGGATGGGTCAGTACGACGGCCGAGTTGAAACCGCGCCGGCCGCGCGCGAGGACCAGCGCCGAGCGCACCTGTGCCACACGCGGCTCGTCCAGGACGAGGTCCAGGCCGTAGTCCTCGGGCACGTGCCTGGTGTGCGCGGTGTGCGGCACGAGTCCGTCCCGCATGGACAGCAGCGCGGCGACAAGATCCACCGGACCGCCCCCGGCGGCCATCCGGCCGGTGAGCGACTTCGGCGCGGTGACCGGTACGCCGTAGGCGCCGAACAGGCCTCGAAGGGCCTCGGCCTCGACCCGGTCGAGGTCCGCGCCCCCGGCGCCGTCGGCGAACACCACGTCGATGTCCGAGGCGGCCAATCCGGCGTCGGCCAGCGCGAGTTCGGCGGCCCGGCGCAGCCCGGCGGGCCGATCCGAGCCCGGCTTGGGGTCGAAGGTCGAAGCGTAGCCGGCGACGCTGCCGTACACCTGCCGCGCACCGCGCTCGCGCGCCGAGTCGGCGTCCTCGATCACCAGCAACGCGCCGCCCTCGCCGGGCACATGGCCGGCGGCGTCCCGGTCGAAGGGCAGATAGGCGCGCGCCGGGTCGGCAACCGTGCTGACCCGACCGCCCGCCAGTTGGGCGGCCCAGCCCCACGGGTCGAACGCCGAGTCGACGCCGCCGCCGAGCACCAGCTTGGTGCCCAGGCGCACGGTCCGACGGGCGTGCCCGATCGCGTCCAGGCCGCCCGCCTGTTCGGCCACCAGGGCGGCGCCGGGGCCGCGCATCTTGTGTCGGATCGAGATCTGGCCGGTGTTGACGGCGTAGAACCAGGCGAAGGACTCGTAGACGCTGACGTACTCGGGGCCCTGGCTCCAGAGCTTGTGGAACTCCCGGTGGGTGAAGTCGAAGCCGCCCTGGGCACTGGAGACCACCACGCCCATGTCGTAGTCGGCCAGGGTGTCCGGGCCCACCTCGGCGTCCGCCAGGGCCCACTCGGCCACGGCCAGCGCATATCGCGTGGACACGTCGGTCTGCGGAAGCAACCGGCCGGAGAGGTGTTCCGCCGCGTCGAAGTCCCGGATCTGGCCCGCGAAGCGGGCCGGATACCCGGAGGCGTCGAAGCGGTCCAAGGGGCCGATGCCGGCGCGGCCGGCGACGACGGACCGCCAGAAGTCCTCCGTACCGAGCCCGATGGGCGCGGCCACCGACATGCCGGTGATCACCGTCCCGGTCATCCGGTGCGCACCTCCGCCTCGTGCAGGACCATCGCGGTCTGGAAGCCGCCGAACCCGCTGCCCACCGACAGCACGGTGTCCACCCGCTGCTCCCGGGCGGTCAACGGCACGTAGTCGAGGTCGCATTCGGGGTCGGGCGTGTGCAGGTTCGCCGTGGGGGGCACGACGCCGTGCCTGATCGCCAGCGCGCAGGCGGCGATCTCGATGGAGCCGATCGCGCCGAGCGAGTGCCCGACCATCGACTTGATCGAGCTGACCGGGACCCGGTACGCGTGCTCACCGAGGCTGCGCTTGTAGGCGGCTGTCTCGTGCCGGTCGTTCTGTTTGGTGCCGGAGCCGTGCGCGTTGACGTAGTCCACGGCGGTAGGGTCCAGCCGGGCCTCGTCGAGGGCGACCCGGATCGCCTCGGCCATCTCGCGGCCATCCGTCTTGAGTCCGGTCATGTGGTAGGCGTTGCAGCGGGAGGCGTAGCCGCCGACCTCCGCGTAGATCGGTGCCCGGCGGGCCCGTGCCGCCTCGTACTCCTCCAGGACGAACATGGCGGCGCCCTCGGCGATCACGAAGCCGTTGCGGGATCCGTCGAAGGGCCGGGAGGCCCCGGCCGGGTCGTCGTCGCGCGGGGTGGTCGCCTTGATGGCGTCGAAGCACGCGACGACGATCGGCGTGATGGGAGTGTCGGTGGCCCCGGCGACGGCCGCGTCGACGGTGCCCTCACGGATGAGTCGGACCGCGTGCCCGACCGCGTCCAGGCCGGAGGTGCAGCCGTCGGACACCATCGTGACCGGCCCCTCCGCCCCGACCGCCCAGGCGACTTCGGCGGGCATCGCCCCGGGGCTGAGGTAGTCGAACATGTACGGGGACAGGTGGTCGTGGTCGACCAGCCACTCCCGCCCGCTGTCCGACATCACGAGGTATTCGCGTTCGAGGCTGGTCGCCGAGGCGACCGCGGAGCCCAGCACGACCGCGACACGCTCCGGCGGCAGTGTTTCCCGGGGCAGGCCGCTGTCGGCGAGCGCGTCCCGGGCGCAGGCGACGGCGAACTGCGTGGCCCGGTCCATCCGCCGGATCTCGCGCGGGCCGAAGCCCTCGGCACGCGCGTCGAAGTCGACCTCGCCGGCCACGCGTGAGCGAAAGGGCGACGCGTCGAAGAACGAGATTCCGCGCGTGGCCGTTCGGCCGTTGGTCAACAGCTCCCAGAAGTCCTTGGTGCCGTTTCCGCCCGGGGCGCGCACCCCGATGCCGGTGATCACTACGCGCCGTTTTCCCACGGTGATTCCCTTCGCCTGTGCCAAGCCCGGGCGTGACCGGTGTTCCCGGCCGAGCCGGTCCCCGGGACCGTCAACAGAGTCGACGTGCCGGCTCGACCAGCTCTGGAGCCACGCTCGGGTCGGGCTCGCCCCGGCCGCGCCGGATTCGGATGGGGGCGCGGGCGCGGGTACCGCGCAGGGGCGGTGGTGATCTCAAGCTGATCGACGGCGGCGGCGACACCGGTGGGCCCGGCCCTTGGGGATCGCTGTTGCTGATCGCGGTCTACGCGGGAATCGCGTTGATCGCCGGCGGCGTGCGGTTGAAGACCCGCGACGTGTGACCGGCGCAGGGCGGGGTCGTCGCGTCCGGTGGGGTTCCCGTCGGGGTCGATCGGGACCAGGAGTGCCCATCGCCGAGCCCGGCGTGCGGAGTTCCCGCGGGACCGCAACGGGCGGCGGTAGGCGGCGAGGCATGGTCCGACGGGGTGGTTGTGGATGCCCGCTGAGCCATCCGCGGCCGGGTCTCCCCCTTCGGGGGGGTTGTGTCGGGGTTGTCGTCGGTGAAGGCGGGCACGCCGACCTGTGTGTTCGGCGCCCCGCCCGGCGCGGGCACCGCCGCCTCGGCCCGAGCCGAGGTCTCGACCGTCGACTCGCGGCCGTAGCCCTACTCGTCGTCGCGTTTCGAGCCGTCGCCCCGGTCGTCGTCTCGGGCCGTGGAACGCGCGGAGGCGGGCTTCTTCAGCGCCGTACCCCGCGTCCGGGACGACTACGTCACGAGGGGGTCCCAGGTGCCCGGGACGATCGGCCGCGTCGGACGGCCGACCGCAGCGGTGACACCCCGGCGACGGGGGGGGACGCCGGACCGGCGTCGGGCCCGGGAGCCGGCCCGTTCCCGGGTGACGCGAACGGCGTCCGGCCCGTGGGGTCGGGTCCCGTTCGCGGGTTTCGCCGCGGTCTCGACCGTCTACCCCGCGGTCGTAGCCGTCATCGCCGGCGCATTGCACGCGGTATTCCCGGTCGCGGTCGTCGTGGGTGGGGCGCCTTGCCCGGGTCCGTGCCGGCGGTGGGCGGGCGATGCCCTCGTGGCCGGACCTGCGAGGCGCCGAGGCGTTCCGCGTCGGGACGGCTACTCGTCGTCCTCGAAGTAGTAGTCCTCCATGGTGTCGGCGAAGCTGCCGAGGGCCAGGGACGCGATGAAGGCTTGGGCGAGGACCTTCTCGTCGGCGGCCCGCGTGGCCTTGTCGCCGTCGGTCTCGGGCAGACGGAGGTGGTGGCGCAGGGCGAGTTCCCCGTCGACGACGACGGCCGCGGGCCTGGTCCAGTCCTCGCCGAGGAACGCGAGGAACCCGGAAAGGTCCGCGTCGTCGACGGGGCCGATGAAGGACGTGACGGCGATCCGGCTCGTGTCCTTGCCGTCGTACTCGAAGTGCAGCTTCTGGCGGCGCTTCTTCGTGGTGCCGTCCTTGAGCGTGACGGTCTGCTCGAAGGCGGCCACCGCCGTCTTGTCGTGCGCTCCCAGCCCTCCTCGGACGTTCTCGGTGCCGAGCGTCTCATTGAGAAGCGTGACGAAGTAGTGCCACGGCGACATCGGTAACCCTGCCTCTCGAGTACGGGTGTGTCGTGTACTCAACTGGCGTGGAGGGCGGCTGGTCACGGCGAGGGGGCGGATCGGTGGCCGGCGGCGCGGGTCGACGCGTCGGCGGGCCGGCCCTCGCCTCGAACGGGTGGTGTTCGTTCGTGGGCCGCCCCGCAACGCACGTAGGCGACGGCGACGTCGGCGAGTTCGTCGGGGGTGGCCGGTGACGGGTGCGCGGCGGCGAGGTGTTCGGCGAGTTCGTGGTAGCCCTCGGCGGCCACCGCTGCTGGACGTCGTCGCCGCCGTCCGCGCGGTGGTGTCGCCGTCGTTCGCGGTCGCGGTCGCGGTGAAGCTCAACTCCGCCGACTTCCAGCGCGGCGGTTTCGGCGTCGACGACGCCCGCCGGGTGATCGCGATGCTCGAACCGCTCGACGTGGACCCGGTCGAACTGTCCGGCGGCAGCTACGAGAGCCCGGCGATGACCGGCCGCCCCGCGGACACTCGCACCCGGTCCCGCGAGGCCTACTTCCTGGACCTGGCCAGGGACCTGGTCACGACCAGTCCCCTCCCGCTGATGCTGACCGGCGGCATCACCCGACGCGACACCGCCGACCCGGTCCTCGACAGCGGGGTCGCCCTGATCGGGATGGGCACCGCCCTGGCCGTCACCCCGGACCTGCCCGAACGCCGGCGCAACGGCCGCGAGGCCGACCGGCAGCTGCGCCCGGTGACCTGGACCGACAAGGCCCTCGCCTCGGCCGCGAGCATGGCGCAGGTCCGCCACCGGATGCGCCGCATCGCCCGCGGCGGCGCCCCTCGGCCCGGAACCCACCCGGCGCGCGCCCTGCTCTGCGAGCAACGCCTGCAGCGGCGGGCACTGCGCCACTACCGCGCCCGGCTGCCCACCGCCGAAACCTCACGCCGCCTGGACCACGACGAGTAGCGGCCGATCGCCCACGGCCGCACATGGGCGGATGACGATCAGGGGTATCCGTGCCGGGTGCACGCGGACGGCGGCACCGTCCGACCCCGAACGTGAGGGAGAACGACATGACCAAGGTCCTCATCGTGGTGTCCGCGGCGGATCGCTGGACCCTTCGGAACGGCGTCGTGCACCCCTCCGGCTTCTGGGGCGAGGAACTGGCGATGCCGCACAAGATCTTCACCGAGGCCGGTTGGGAGACCACGATCGCCACCCCCGGCGGGAAGCCGCCCACACTCGACCGGCTCAGCATGTCCTGGACCGCCGGCCGACCGTCCAGACTGCGCGAGGTCGCCCGCTACCTGGACAGCATCAAGACCCAGACGGCCGCGCCCCGGTCGCTGGACGACGTCGACCCGGACGCGTTCGACGTGGTGTTCTACCCCGGCGGCCACGGACCGATGGAAGACCTCGCGGTCGACCCGGTCTCCGGCGCACTGCTCACCCGCGTACTGGCCTCCGGCAAACCCCTCGCGCTCCTGTGCCACGCACCCGCCGCCGCCTTCGCGGCACACGACGCCGACGGATCGTGGCCGTTCACCGGATACCGGATGACCGGCCTGTCCAACGTCGAGGAGAGGTTCAACAGCTTCGGCCGCAAGGCCCGATGGTTGCTGGAGGACCGCCTGCGCGACAGCGGCGCCCACTACACCAAGTCCCGCGTACCGCTGCGCCCGTTCGTCGTCGTCGACCGCAACCTCTACACCGGCCAGAACCCGGCCTCGTCCGAACCACTCGCCAAGCGGCTCGTCGCCGACGTGGGCTGACCCGACCGACCGGCCTGGACCGAGCGTTCGGCCGTCGCGGGGACCGCTGTCTCCGCCCGCCCGTGTATGCGCCCGGTCGGCGTCGCTGCGGCGGCCGACGTGTTCCTCGACTCGCTCACCAACCCGAACCGGGAACGCTGACGCCGGAGAGCTGGGCGACTTCCTCGCGGCGCAGGCCGGGGACACGGCGGGTGCCGGAGAACGGGGAGGGGGTGAGGCCAGCCTGCTCGGGGGTGACGCGAGCCCGGCGGGTGGTGAGGAACTCGCGGATCTCGGTGCGGCGGTCCATGCCTTCGACACTACGGCTGGGCCGCTTACGGGGGCGCGGTGTGGGGGTCCTTGTCAGGGTCTGCCTGAGTGCCCCGCCGGGTGCGGGGCACTGGTTGTCTGGGGGGCATGGCCGGCCGTCCCCTCTCGGGATGCCCCCCGATGCCCGCCACTGTCCCCGGCACCGGCGGCCGAGGCGCCACCCGTACCCGAACCGCTAAGGAAGAACACCGTGCAGACCGTCACCCTGAACAACGGCGTCGAGATGCCGATCCTCGGCTTCGGCGTCTACCAGATCCCCGCCGACCGGACGGAACGCGCCGTCACCCAGGCTCTGGCGGCCGGCTACCGGCTGCTGGACACCGCTGCCGCCTACGGCAACGAGGAAGCCGTCGGCGATGCCATCAAGAACAGCGGCGTCCGGCGCGAGGACCTGTTCGTCACCACCAAGCTGTGGGTCCAGGATGCCCCCGCCCAGGACAACACCCGCCGCGCCCTGGAAGCCTCCCTGGCCAAGCTCGGCCTCGACCACGTCGACCTGTACCTGATGCACCAGCCCTACGGCGACGTCTACGGGCAGTGGCGCGCCATGGAGACCGCCCAGGCCGAGGGTCTGACCAGGGCGATCGGCGTCGCCAACTTCCACCCCGACCGCCTGCTGGACCTGATTTTCAACAACGACACCGCCCCGCAGGTCAACCAGATCGAGACGCACCCCTTCTTCCAGCGCGACCTGGATCACGCGCTGATGCGCGAGCACCGGGTGCAGCACCAGGCGTGGGGCGGCTTCGCCGAAGGCAAGAACGACCTGTTCACCCACCCGGTCCTCGGCAAGGTGGGTGAGGCGCACGGCAAGTCGGTGGCGCAGATCGTGCTGCGCTGGTTGATCCAGCGCGACATCGTCACCATCCCCAAGTCCGTCAGCCCCGACCGGATGGCGCAGAACATCGACGTCTTCGACTTCCGGCTCACAGACGACCAGATGGCCGCCATCGCGGCCCTCGACACCGGCACGACCCTGTTCTTCGACCACCACGACCCCGAGATGGTGGCCTGGCTCAGCAAGCGTCGCATCGACAACTGACCCACCCCGCAGGCCCCGCCCGGTGGCCAGGTGTGGTGCCGTGCGTTCAGCCCCGATCGGCCTGCACCGGGTCGCGCAGCGGGCGCAGGCCGTCGGGCATCCAGGGCAGCAGGAACGAGTACCGGCCGAGCATGTCGACGTGGTTCCGGACGAACGGTGATAGCCGGGCGACGTCTTGCTCGCGCACGTCGAAGCCGTCGGCGCGCAGCCGGTCGAGGGCGGCCCCCATGTAGCGGGTGAAAAGCACCAGGGCATTGAGGACCGGGCCGAGCGCGCCGATCCGGTCTTCCATGCCTTCCTGGTAGTGCTGGTAGAGCGGGCCGGCGCGGTCGTAGGGGACGTCCAGGACGTACAGGGAGTCGCGCGGGGTGCGGGCCACCACCTTCCCACCCGGCCCGGCGGCCTGGTCGTTGATCAGGTTCAGCCACGTCGCTCGGCCGCGGCGCCCGAAGTACTTCGGATTCGGCCTGGCGTACACGCTGGGCACCGGTACGACGAAGCGCATGCCGTCCACGGAGGCGACCAGGCCGCCGCCCCGCGCGCGCGGGCGAGCGGGATCGACGCCCGGGGGCCGATCAACGCCGCGTTCGCGGCCCGGTAGGTCTCCATCCGCAGGTACAAATGCGCCGGGCCCGGAACCCTCCGTCGCCGGCCGAGAACACGAAAGGGCCGGGCCCGCCCGCGCCACGTGGGCGCCGGCGGGCCCGGCCCGGCTGCGCGAGGAGCCCCGAGGCCCGTCAGCCGCCGTGCAGCGCGGTGCGCAGGGCGTCGGTGGCGAGTTTGCGGGCGATGTTCGCGGCGCGGGTGTCGCGCAGGCTGTCCAGGAGCAGGAAGTCGTGGACCATGCCGGCCACGCGCACGGAGGTGACGTCCACGCCGGCCTCGCGCAGCCTGTTCGCGTACTGCTCGCCCTCGTCGCGCAGCACGTCGGCCTCGTCGGTGATCACCAGGGTGGTCGGGAGGCCCTTGAGCTGGTCGAGGCTCGCCCGCAGCGGGGAGGCGTGGTGCTCGGCGCGTTGGGCGGGGTCGGTGGTGTAGGCGTCCCAGAACCACTTCATGCCGTCGCGGGTGAGGAAGTAGCCCTCGGCGAACTGCAGGTACGACGGGGTGTCGAAGTCGGCGTCGGTCACCGGATAGAGCAGGACCTGCGCCTTGAGGTCGATGCCGCCGCGTTCCTTGTTCATCAGCGCGAACACCGTCGACATGCAGCCGCCGACCGACTCGCCGGTCACCGCCACCCGCGAGGTGTCCAGGCCGTGTTCCGCGCCGTGTTCCATGACCCACCGGCCCACGGCGTAGTTCTGTTCGACCTGGGTGGGGTACTGCGCCTCGGGCGCCCGGTCGTAGACGGGGAAGACGCCCGCGGCGCCCGCACCGACGGTGAGTTCGCGGAAGATGCGGTCGTGGGTCTTGTCGTCGCCGAAGACCCAGCCTGCACCGTGGATGTAGAACACCACCGGCAGCGGGCCGGTGGTCCCCTTGGCCCGGATGATGCGGGTGCGGACGGTGCCCCACTCGCCGGTGTCCACCTCGACCCACTCCTCGTCGACGTCCGGGCGCGGCACGCTCGGGTCGCTCTGCAGGCCCAGCAGGATCTCGCGCCCCTTCTCCGGGGGCACCTCGTAGATCCGTGGATGCGGGTCGGTCGCCTCGCACAACTCCCGCGCGGCGGGTTCGAGGTAAGGCGTGATCGGCGGGGGAAGCGGGGTCATCTCGGCTCCAATCACGGGCACCTGCGTGCCCTTGGAAGGTGCGGCCCGCCCGCACGGCTGCGGTCGGCGGCTCGCGGGACGAGGCACTCTCGACCAATCCTGGCGCGCGGCCCGCGCGCCGCAACCCGACGCGAAGGCACCACGCCGCCGACCGTCCCGTTCCCCGTTGCGGCGTGCACCCATTCGGCCGCCCGGGCCCGCGCCGCGGGCCACCGGGGCGGCCACGCCGCCACGGGATCGGGCCGCCGGGCCGGCACCGGACGGGGGCGCGGTCCGCGCCTCCGTCTCGGCGCCGGTCCCGACGCACCCCCGTCGGCACGGCGTACGTCAGGCGTTCGCCGGCACGATCCTGCCGGTGTGCCCACCGGACTCCATCACCCGATGCGCCTCGGCGGCCTCGGACATCGGCAGCGTCCGGTCGACGACCAGCCGCACGGCCCCGCTCTCGATCATCGGCCAGACGTGGCGCTGCACGTCCGCGACGATGGCCGCCTTCTGCGCCGCGGACCGGGTGCGCAACGTGGTGCCGAACACCGACACCCGCTTGAACACCAGCTCCGCAAGGTTCAGTCGACCCTCCAGACCGTCCTGAAGACCGATGACGACCAAGCGCCCGTCCGCGGCCGGCGAACGCACGTTGCGTTCGAGGTAGCCGCCGCCGATCACATCGAGGATCACGTCGTAGGGACCGTGCTCGCCGAAGTCCTCCGTGCGGTGGTCGATCGTTGCATCGGCGCCCAACTCCCGCGCCCGCGCCGCCTTCTCGGGGCCGCCGACCGTGGTCACCACACGGGCCCCGAGCGCCCTTGGCGATCTGGATCGCGAAGGTGCCGATGCCTCCGCCCCCGCCGTGCACGAGGAGCGTCCGCAACCTTGCCACATGCCAGGGAGCCATTCGAGGACGGGATTCATCTTCCGGGTTCCCGACCGGCGACCCTCGGAGCCGACCGCGGTTCAGCCGGTGCCGAGGCTTGTACACACCGGGATCGGCGGCTGGGTGGTCAAGCTCTCGTCTGGAGCACCGGACGGCCCCGTGGGGAACGTCTGCTCAGAGGAGAGGCGGGCGTTGGGTGCCCAGCGAGGCTTCGAGGGTGTGGGCTGCGGAGAGGGCGAGGTCGTCTCGGTGGTGGGGGGCGATGAGTTGGACGGCGAGTGGAAGGCCGTCCGGTGCGATGCCGGCGGGGATACTGACGGCCGGATGACCTGTGTCGTTGAAGACGGCGGTGTACGAGATGGGCAGGGCCCGCTCGCGGAGGGCCACAGCCAGGTTCGGCCCCTCGGCCGGCCACGCGGTGGTGGGGGTGGTCGGCATGAGAAGCAGGTCGTACCGATCGAACAGGGCAGCCGCCCAGCGGTCGAGCTGTGTGCGGTGAGCCCAGTAGGAGGCCATGTCGGCCGTGGTGAGGGAGCGGCCGGCGTCGAGGGCGTCGGCGAACCACGGCTCGAATGCGTGGCGGCGGATCGTGAAGTCGTCGAGCACGGTGAGGAGCCGCGCGTAGGCCAGGACGTTCTGCCGCAGCTGGAACGGGGCGGGGAAATCGTCCGCGCCGGGCAGGGGCGCTTCGTCGTCCCGGACTTCGTGGCCTTGCTCGCGGAGCAGGTGGGCGGCACGGTCGAGGGCGTGCAGGATTTCGGGGCGAGGCGCGGCGATGCCGAGGGTGCGCAGGACGCCGACGCGTAGGGCGGGGAGCGGTTCGTCGAGGGCCGCGCGATAGGACAGGGCGGGCGCGGGCAGCGAGTTGGGGTCGGCGGGGTGGTGGCCGGCGGCGACGTCGAGATGCAGTGCGGTGTCCCGGACGGTCCGAGCCATGCCGGAGAGGCACATGTGCTGGGTCCACGCCGGCATGCGGGCGGGACCACGGGGGATGCGTCCACGGGACGGTTTGAGGCCGACGACCCCGCACAACGCGGCGGGGATCCGGGTGGACCCGCCGCCGTCACCTGCGGTGGCCAAGGAGACGAGTCCGGCGGCGACGGCTGCCGCCGCGCCGCCGCTGGAGCCGCCGGGTGTGCGTTCGGGGTTCCAGGGGTTGCGGGTGACGCCGAAGGCGTTGTTGGCGGTGTGCACCGCGGCACCGAGCGGCGGGGTGTTCGTCTTGCCGACCACCAGGGCGCCGGCGGCGCGCAGCCGGGCGACGTGGATGCTGTCGCGGGTTGCGGGCGGGCGACCGGCGTAGGCGCTGGTGCCGCGGCTGGTAGGCAGGCCTTCCGCGTCTTCGAGGTCCTTCACGAGGATCGGCAGGCCGGCCAGCGGCCCTGCTTCCTCGCCGCGGGCGAGGCGTTGTTCGAGCGCGGTGGCCTCGGCGAGGGCCCGCTCGGGGGCGAGGGCTACGACGGAGTTGACGGCGGAGTCCACGGTGTCGATCCGGTCGAGGGTGTACCGCATGAGCTCGGTCGGTGACAGCTCCCGTCGGCGGATCAGAGCGGTGAGTTCGGTTGCCGAGGCGAAGGACAGGTCGGTCATGGTGTGACGGCTTCCTTGGGGTGTCGGGTTTGATCCGCCGCGGTGGCTTCGAGGCTGACGCCGGTGGTACGCGGGCCGAAGCGGGCGGCGACCAGGCCGCCCACGGCACTGAGGACGGCGAGGAGAACGAAGACGGCGGTGTAGCCGGCTCCGGCGTAGAGGCCGGCGATGAGCATGGGGGCGGCGAAGTTGAAGATGCGGGACAGGGCGTTGGCGGTGCCGGAGCCGAGCGCGCGGATCCGAGTGGGGAAGGTCTCGGCCGAGTAGACCTGGAGGAACGGCACGGCCATCTGGAACGTCAGACTGATCAGGCAGCCGAGCGCCAGGATGGCCGCAGGGGCACGGACGAGCGAGAACAACAGCAGCAGCGTGGCGGTCAGTGTGCCGAGGGCGAGCTGCATGTGGCGCCGGTCCCAGCGGTCGATCAACGGTACGGCGACGAGCGCTCCCAGGGGCGCGGCCGTGCCCAGGGCCGCGGACAGGAGCAGCGTGTCGTCGAGGTCGAGCCCGTTCTCGGCGAGGAGCGTGGGCGTCCAGGTGTTGAAGGCGGAGTAGGCGAGAAGTCCGGTCACCCACATCGTGCTGATGATCAGGAAGTTGCGGCGGTTCGCCGCGGCCCACAGGTCGGCCAACCGCGGCGGCTCCCCCGTACCGACTGGGGCCGGTGCGACCGACGGGCGGTCTTGTGCCGGGGAGTGGACACCGCACTGCGCCTCGATGGACCGGACGATGTCCTCGGCCTCGTCGGTCCGGCCTCGGGAGGCGAGCCAGCGGGGGCTCTCCGGGACCCAGCGGTGGATCAGCCAGGCGAAGACCGCGCCGAACAGGCCGAGACCGAAGACGAGGCGCCAGCCCCAGGTCCAGTGGGGCGCCAGGAAGTAGCCGGACCAGGCCGCGATCGGGATACCGAGCGAGCCGACCGCCACCTTGTAGGTCTGCAACCGCCCCCGCGCCGCGGCGGGCACGAATTCGGTGAGCACGACGATGGCCACTACCGCCATGCCCTGGGCACCGAAGTGCGCCGCCGTCCGCGCGGCGATCAATTGCCATGGGTTCTGGACGAGTACGCAGCCGACGGTGGCCGCGCAGTAGAGGGTGACGAAGGCCAGCATGGTGCGGCGGCGGCCGAGACGGTCTGCGAGGTAGCCACCGAGCACGCCTCCCCCGAAAGCGCCGAGTTGGCCGATGCCGGCCACAACCGCGACGGTGGACAGCGACATGCCCCATTGCTCGCGCAGTACGGGCGCGACGAACGCGAAGGCGTAGGTCTCCACCCACTCGAACAGGATCATCCCGGCCAGGGCGATGACCAGGCGGCGATGGAACCGGCTCAGGGGGAGCCGGTCGAGACGCGGCCCCAGCGCGGCAGCGTTCAAGGTGACAGCCATGGGCGCGTGACCTCCCGGAATGCAGAAACGGCAGATGGGCAAAGCAGGAGGGGTCAGATCACGCCGTTCGCACGCAACTCGGCGAGCTCGTCCGGGCGGAGGCCGAGCACATCCTGGTACACCTCGGCGTTGTGCTCGCCGAGCGCCGGGCCGGTGGAGCGGATGCTGCCCGGGGTCTTCGACATTCTCGGCAACGGTGCGACCATCGGCAGCTGCCCGAACTCGGGATCGTCGACGGTGACGAGTGTGCCCCGCTCCCGGTAGTGGGGGTCGGTGGCGATATCCGCGATGCTCATCAGCGGCGCAGCCGGGATACCGGCGTCGCTCAGCAGCTTGGTGAGGTCGTCCGCCGCGTATCCGGCCACCCAGTCGGTGATGACCGCGTACAGGGCGTCGGCGTGCGCCGCGCGCGCCGACCGCGTCGCGTACGCGGGGTCTGCGGCGAGTTCCGGGCTGCCCATCACGGCGGCCAGCCGACCGAAGAGGGCGTCCGTCCCGGCGTGGATCGACACGCGGCGCCCGTCGCAGGCGGTGAAGTCGCTGGCGGGCACGATCTGCGGGTTCCGGTTGCCCAGGCGCTCACGGACCTTCCCCGTGGCCGCGTAGGAGGCGAGCGCATCCTCGGAGGCCCGGAACCCCGCCTCGTACAAGGCCAGGTCGACTACTTGGCCGCCGCCGCCTGCGGTGTCGCGATGGTAGAGCGCGGTCACCACGGAGAAGGCGCCCAGATAGGCGGCCATGTAGTCGATCGTCGAGTAGCCGCTGCGCACCGGCGGACGGTCCTCGTCGCCGGTGACGTAGGTCAGGCCGGCGAATGCGCTCGCGATCCGGTCGAAGGAGCCGCGGTCGCGGTACGGCCCGGTCAGGCCGTACCCGGTGACGTAGACGAGCACGGTATCCGGCGCGAGTGCGCGAAGGGTGTCCGGGTCCAGACCCCAGGCCTCGAGGGTCGGGGGGCGGTAGTTGGTGATGACGACGTCGAAGTGCGGCACGAGTCGCCGCACCAGCCGCTGCCCGTCCAGGGTCCGCAGGTCGAGGGTGACGGACTTCTTGTTGCGTGCTTCCTGGGCCCAGTACGGGGACCGGACGCCCGGCGTCGTGCCGCGGGTGAAGTCGCCGCGACCAGGGTCCTCGACCTTGATCACCTCGGCGCCGAAGTCGCCGAGGAACGTGGCGGTGACCGGCGCGGCCAGCACGGTGGACAGGTCGAGGACGCGTATGCCCGCCAGTGGGAGTGTCGACATGGGTGCCCCTTCACGCGCTATTCACGGTTCGTTATTAACGAAACGTTGATAGCGTGACCTTAAAGTGGTGCCCACGACTCGGCAAGGGTTGGAGCGAGAAGATTTGTCCGGCACGGACGGGGAGCGGCACATGAGCGACAGCGACACCGGCGCGGCGGGCGGGCCCGGGCCGACGGAGGCTCGGCCTGCGGCCACGGGCGGGCAGCCCGAGCCCCGGAAGAAGCGGCGACGTCGCAGTCGCGAGGAGACGGAGGCGGACCTGCTGGCCGCCGCGCGAACGCTGCTTGAACGCGACGGCGTGCTCGCCGGGGTGAACCTCCGGGAGATCGCCGGCGAGGCGGGTGTCAACCACGGGCAGATCTACCAATACTTCGGCAGCCGCCAGTCCCTGTTGCGCGCAGCGGCCGCCGATCTGGTCGAGCACCAAGCCGAACACCGTGACGACCACTGGGAGCGACCGTTCGTCGAACGGCGGCTGGAGATGTTCCGCCACCGCCTCGACGAACCGGAGCTCGTCAAGCTCGAAGCACTCCTCGCGCTCGACCGCGACGACAGCTTCAGCCCGCTGCCGCGCTTCCCCCGGACGCTCCAGAGCCTGGAACGAGACAAGGCCGACGGCGCGCTGCCCGAAGACGCCGATGTCGTCGCCGCACACGTCATGACCGCTGCGGCGCAGATGGGGTACGTCATCTTCCGCGAGGCGTACGCCCGCGACACCGGCATCCCCGTCGACGAACTCGATGAACGCGCGGCCCGGGTGTTCGGTCTCATGCTCGCGGGTATCGCCGCGTCATCATCGCCACAGGCCCCGGGAGTGTGAGAGAACGGTTCCGTCGGCGGTCTTCGTGCTGCCACGCCACGAGGTGGGCGTCCGGCGCCTGCCGCCCAGGCACTTCGCGGGACGCGAAGTGCCTGGGCCCCCGTGCCGACCGGATGGCTGCCCGGCCGGCCGGGCGGTGGCGGTAGTCCTCCCAATCGTCGGGTGAGCCGGCCCGCACGGTTTCGGCGACGCCGGGCAGACGCGGCGGGAGGAGCCCGCATGCGTCGTCGAAGCCGCCGACCGTCTCGCCGAAGAGGGTCGCTTCGACCCCGGCGATGTGCGCTGCGGGGATGGGGAGAACCCCACGTCATCGCGTCCGGCCCCGGCCGGTCTCCAGGCAGTACACGCGGTCGCCGACGCCCATGATCAGCGGCGGTCGACGCCCGCCCGGTCGGCGTGCCGAACGGTTCGACCCGGCGCGTGGTCGCGTCATCCAGCCTCGTTCCTGCGCAGCACCGAGGAAGCCGAGAGCGGATCCGACCGTGCCGCATCGGCGTGGGCCCGACAGCACTGAGCGAGAGTGCAATTTCTAGATACGTTTGCATCTAGATCTCTAGTGAAAAGATCGATAGGAACCCCGTAAAATGCGGACCTATCGTAGTGCGCTGCCGGGCGGCACCTAGCACCTTTTGCATCTAGGTCAAGCCCGCAGCCGCCTTGGGTGTCGATGTCGGCCGAGCGCCACGCACGTCATCGGGCTGCCCGGCGCCAACGGACGGTCGTCCGGCAGGCACACTGGTCTCGCACAGGTTGTCCCAGCCAGCCAGAAGGAAGGGTATGCAACTCGACTTCGTCATCCTCGGGATACTCGCGCTGCGCCGCTACTCCGGCTACGACCTGCGCAAATGGATGGAAGGCCCGCTCAAATACATCGGCTACGGCGTCCAGCTCCCCCAGATCTACCGCCGCCTGGCCAAACTCGTCGAACGCGGCTGGGTCGAATACGACGTCGACCCCCGCGACGGCGGACCCGACGCCAAGCTCTACCGCATGACCGAGACCGGACAACAAGCGCTCAGGGACTGGGCGCGCTCTCCGTATGTGCCGTCACCGCGCATCGGCGACCCCGAGTTCGTCATCCGCTTCATTTTCGGCGGCCAGCTCGACCCCGAGATCGCCCTCACCGTCGTACGCGCCGAACTCGCTTTCAGGGAGGCGAACCAGGACCCGTCGGGGGCACCGCCGTGGACGCACAATCTCCCCTACGCCCACCTCCAGATGCCCGGCCTGGATCCCGCATGGGTGTCGGAGGTGCACCTGTCCGCACACGAACACGGTTACAGCACCGGGTCCGCCTACATCGCGTGGCTGCGACTCCTCCAACACCGCCTCGAGCGGCGAGCCGCGCAGATCGCGGCGACGCGCACCGACGGGGCGCCGGGGACACCGCCGCGCGAGGCGCCGCAATCCGACGAGGTGCAGCCGGACTGATCACGGGCGATCCCCCGGTATTCCGCCGGATGCCGGTGCCGTGGCGGACGTGGCGACGCTGTCGCTGCGCTTGATGGCGCGTTCGTCGGTGCCCAGGTAGCCGGCGATGACCTTCGGATCGTTGCGGACTTCCGACGGCGTCCCGGCAGCGATGACGCGGCCGGTCTCCAGGCAGTACACCCGGTCGCTGATGCTCATGATCAGCGGCATGTCGTGCTCGATCACCAGCAGGGAAGCGCCCAGTTCGCGGCGGATCTCCTGGATGAGGGGGCCGAACGCCTCGGTTTCTCGCTGCGCGACGCCGGCGGTCGGCTCGTCGAGGCACAGGACGCGGGCGTCGAGGGCGAGCAGTCCGGCGAGTTCGACGATGCGGCGGGTGCCGGTGGACAGGTCGGCGATGAAGGCATCGGCATATCGACCCAGTCCGAGGAAGTCGACGAGGTCGTGCGCCTCGGCCCTCTTGGCGCGTTCCCCCTTGACCGACCGCGGCAGCCACAGCGCCGAGGAGAGCAGGCCGGAGCGGCCGCGTGCCTCCAGGGCGATCTGCACGGTCTCGGTGACGGTCAGCTCGGGGAACAGCGCCGCCGCCTGGAAGGTGCGCCCGAGACCGAGCGCGGCACGGCCTGCGGACGGTTTGCCGGACACGTCCTGCCCGAGGAGTTCGACGCTCCCGGTGGCCGGGACGAACCCGCCGATGGCGTTCATCAGGGTCGACTTGCCGGCGCCGTTGGTGCCGATGAGGCCGACGATTTCGTTCGCTCGTACTTCGACCGTGACCGCGTCGACCGCCGTGACTCCGCCGAATCGGACCCTGATGTCACGGGTCGCCAGCACCGGCCGGTCGTCGGGCAGCGGCTCCTTGTGTGGTCGCGCCGCAAGCCGGGGCGGTGCCGCGGCCCGTCCGGCGGGCGGCGGACCGAGGCGTCGTTCGGCCCAACCGAGCAACGCGTCGCGGGCGCTGTACCCGATCTGCACGAGGCCGCCGGGGAAATACAGCAGCAGGATGAGGAGGCCGAGGCTGGACGCGAGCAGCGGCACCAGTGAGTTGCCCGGGAACACCGCGGGCAGGCCGATCACCCACAGCGCGCCGAGTACCGGCCCGGACGTCGAGCCGAGGCCGCCGATGACGACGACGGAGACGAGCATGAGGGAGTCCTCGCTGCGGAAGTACGCGTCGCCGTACGGCACGGTCTGGAGCGCCCCGGCGAGCAGCGCCCCGCCGAGTCCCGCGATGCCGCCGGCGAGGGCGAACGCGCGCAGCTTCACGCGGGCGGCCCGGACGGTGTACGCCGCGGCGGTCGCCGGGTTGTCGCGTACCCCGATCGTGGTCCGGCCGACCCCGGTGCGGCGCAGTCTGCCGGTCACGGTCAGCACCACCGCCAGCACCACGAGGACCACGTAGTAGTACGAGCGCTGCGAGGTGACGTCGATGCCGAAGACGTCGGTGCGAGGGAAGGACGCGGTGGTTTGCGTAGTGCTGTCGTGGAAGACGTCCTGCCGGTACACCCATTGCTCGCAGGCGACCGCGAACGCGACGGTGCTGACCGCGAGGAGCAGCCCCCGCACGCGCAGCGCGCCGACTCCGATGACGGCGGCGAGCATCGCGGTCAGCAGCGCCGCAGCGGCGACCGCGGTGGGGAAGGTGAGGCGTTCGACGACGAGCACCTTGTCGTTGCCGATGTCCAGGCGCAGGCCCCGGTTGAGCGAGGCGGCGGTGAGCGCGCCGATGCCGGCGAAGGCCATTTGGCCGAGGGAGAGTTGCCCTGCCCAGCCGGTCAGCACGGTGACCGATGCGGCGCAGATGGCGTAGGCGGCGATGGTCGTGTACAGCAGGTGCCGCGACGGCTGTGTGACGATCAGCGGGACGACGACGGCGAAGAGCAGGAGACCGAGCAGGGCGAAACGTTCGAGGTTGCGTACCCACCACAGGTTGCGCAGCCGTTCCGGAACCGGTCGCACCCGGGGCGCGAAGGAGAAGGCGCCGCCCTCGGCGGCCTTGTCCCGCCCGGCGGCGAACACGGCGGCCAGGACCAAAGCGAAGACGACGAGGTCGGTCAGACCGGGCTGGTCGAGCCAGTTGAACTGCACGACCGACTCCAGCAGCCCGAGTCCGACACCGGCGGCCAAGGCGACGCGGAACGATGCCATGCGGGCGATGACCGCGGCGGCGAGGGCCCGCATGAGGGTAGTCATGCCGAGCACGGCGGGCGACGTCACGGAGCCGTTGCGGCCGGAGATGAGGATCAGGCAGACGGTGGCCATGAGCCCGGCGATCGCCCACACGACGGTGGACACCACCTTGGGGCTGATGCCGTTCAGGCGTGCCAGCTCCGGGTTCTCGGCGGACGCGGTCACGGACTTGCCGAGCACGGTGCGGCCCAGGAACCAGCCGAGCGCGACCGCGGCCAGGGGAACCACGACGAGCACCGCGAGCTGGGTGGCCGTCACCTCGACTCCAGCCGGACGCCATGAGGCACTGGACCACACCGGGTACGAGCGGGATCCGTCCACCTCGGGATACGACGTGACGATGACGAGCGCCAGCTGGGCGACGCCGATCGTGGCGACCAGGAGGATCACCCGTGGCGCGGTGAACAGACGGCGTACGACGACGAGGTCGACGATCGCGCCGAAGGCCGCGCCTGCGGCGAGGGACAGCGGCAGGGCGATCCAGAACGGTACGCCGTACCGAACCGCGAGGAGCGCGAAGAGTGCCGAGCCGACGAGGCCCATGTTGGCGACCGCGAAGTTGATGATGCGGGTGGACCGGTGGACGAGCACGATGCCCATCGCGAGGAGCCCGACGACCAGGCCGTTGACGATGCCGTCGAAGGCGAGCTGGCGGGTGAGTTCGATCATGGTTCAGCCACCGTCCTTGCCGAGGAACACCGCGCGTGCCAGGTCGTCGCGTTCGGCCAGTTCGCGGGCGTCACCGGTGAACCGGACCTGCCCCTTCTCCAGGAACACCGCCCGGTCGGCGATGGCGAGGGCGATGTTGAGGGACTGCTCGACGATGATCATGGTGAGTCCGTCGGCCTTGAGGCGCTCGATGATCACGAGCAGGTCCTGGACGACCACGGGGGCCAGGCCGAGCGAGAGTTCGTCGATGAGCAGGATCTCGGGTTCGTGCATGAGGACCATGGCGAGGGCGAGTTGTTGCTGCTGCCCGCCGGACATGGAGCCGGCGCGCCGGCCGAGCCGGGCGGCGAGGTCGGGGAACACGTCCAGTACGTAGGCGAGTCGCGCGTCGCGGTGCGCTTTGTCGCGGTCGCGGAGCTGGAACGCCGCGATGTCCAGGTTCTCGCGTACGGACATGCCGGGGAACACGCCCTTGCCGCCGGGCAGCAGGCGGATGCCGTGCCGCCCGCGCTGCTCGGGGGCCACGTACGTGATGGTCCGGCCGTGGAGCCTGACGACGCCGCGCGATGGCGTTCCGAGCCCGCAGATCGCCTTGAGAATGGTGGACTTGCCGGCACCGTTGGTACCGAGCAGAGCGAGCGTCTCGCCGCGCCGCACCTCGAAGCCGACGCCGAACAGCACCTGCACGTTGCCGTATTCGAAGTCGATGTCGTGGACTTGGAGCACCGGGATGTACTCCGCGTTGCCGGCCTGCCGGTCGCGCTCCTCCAGTTCCTCGCGGAGTTCGGAGACGACGCGGGACAGGTCGTTCTTGATGAACGCCGAACTGCGGATGAGCATCAGGGCACCGATCAGAATCGACGGCACACCGATGATCAGCGCGGCGGCACGCGGATCGTACGAGTCGAGGATCAGTGCCGACAGGAGCGAGCCGCCGGTCGCGCCGATGAAGAAGATGTAGATGGCTGCGAGCGCCGACGCGAGGCCGCGCAGCCGGTAGGGCGCCACCGACTGCATGACCGGGCCGACCATGGCGAACGCCGAGGACAGCAGGATCATCGGCAGCATCTGCGCGACGACGAACAGCGGAGCGGTCGGCATCGCCCATTGGAGCGGCATCAGCACCGCCACCGGGAGGATGAGGACGCCGATGAGCCGGAGCGCCCGGGCCGGGTCGGTGCGGTAGAGCCGGTCATAGCGCGGGCCGACGAAGGGTAGGACCGCCAAGACGCCGAGCCCGCCCAGGGTGCCGTACACGCCGCGCTCGAACGTGCCGAGCCCGAAGTGGTCCTCCATCCACAGGTTGGTCAGCACCGGCGCGGTGAACAGCCCGAAGCCGATCGCGGCGAAGGCCATGACCACCGTCTTGGTGGTGCGGATCTTCATCAGGCGCGCGAACGCGGCTTCGACCGAGACGGGCATCGGCTTGTCCTGCTTCAGGACTTCGCCGAGGACCGCCTTCATCTCGTGCTGCCCGCGGGGCGGTTCAGGTAGGCGGAAGGCGAACAGCGCGGCCGCCGCGGTGGGCACCGCGAGGACGAAGAACGCCCAGCGCCAGCCTTCGCCGCCGCCCGCCGCCGCGGCGATGCCGCCGACCGCGAGCGGGCTGAGCACCGCGGCGATCCGGCCGGCCATGCCGTTCGTGGCCGCGAGTCGACCGCGGACGCCGATGGGGTACGTATCGGCGTTCAGGGAGCCGTGCACGGGCATGGTGCTCGACTTCGAGACGCCGACGCCGAGCCGGGCCAGGAACATCAGGAAGACGTTCGCCGCCGCGCCCGACGCGAGCATGAACAGCGAGAAGGCCAGGCCCGCCCATCCGGCCACCCGGCCGCGGCGGTACCGGTCGGCGAGCCACCCCATGGGCAGCGCGCCCAGCACCAGGAACGCGCCGGATCCGGCGGACAGGAACACGATCGCGCCGTCGCTCATCCCGAATGTGTCGCGGATGTCCGGGGCGAGGACGCCGAGTGTGGCGTGCTCCAGTTCGTCGAACGACGACAGCAGCATCAGCGTCAGGAACGTCGCCGATCCGCCGGCCGCCAGCCCCTCGCGCAGCGTCAGCTGCTCGGCGCCGACACCCGGCAGCAGGTCGACCGCGAAGACCGCGTCGCGTTCGGCCTCGGTTCGGCGCGCCCGCTCGGCCTCGGCGGCGACCAGACCGGCAGCAAGGCCGGACGCGGTGGTTTCGGTTGCGGACGGCCCGGATGTGCCGTGCGGCGCCGTCATCGACGGCTCCTGCGCAGCGGGCAGCACGAATAGAACACCATTGTTTGCACTCCCCAGGCATGGGTCGGCGGGCCCGCCGCCCCGTCACGGCGCCCCGGGTCACGGCGCCGAGGCTCGCTCCTACGGGCGCCCCGGCGAACGGAGATCGGCACGTTGATTAAGTGCCCATGAATCTATGGAGCAGACTGGAGTGTCCGCTAATGACTGTCAAGAGAAACAGATCATCGCTTGCTGAACTGCCTCTGATAGATACCTAGGCATCTACAAGAAGCCGGCGTCAGCCAATGCCGAGCGCCTTCCGATGCGCCTCGGGGATTGCCCGCAGCATCCGCTCCCAGTCGAAGACGACGGTCTCGGGCGTGTACGTGCCGTCGATCCGGAGGAGTAGGTGGCGGGCGAGGTTCCCGCCGTACTCCCCGCCGTTGTCGGCCGCCTCGGCGATCACCGCGCGGTACGGACGCGCACGTTCGGGCCCCAGCGCGGCCAGCGCGGTCAGGGCCTCGAGAACGACCGCGGGCGGATGATCGGTGCTCGCCGACCCGGCGAGCTCGTCCGCGGCCTCGGCATCCCCGAAGTGACAGGCCAGCGCCTCGGCGCAGGGGATGCGGACGTGGGGGTCGGGATCGTCGGCGACAGCCGCCCGCAGGAACGGCACGGCGTCGGCCGCGGCTCGGCCGAGCGCGAGCACGCCGATGGCGCCCCAGCGCCGCACCGTGGCGTCGGTGTCGGTGAGCGCGGCCAGGTAGGCCGGCAGGTCCGCCGGGTCCCGGCGGGCGATGCGGTCGGCGACGTCGAGGATGCGCGCCAGCGGGTAGGCCTCCGGCGCGCGGCTCGCGTCGTACCCCTCGGCGGCGGAGCCCTCGGGGAGGAAGCCGTTGTCGTTGACCGCGGTCATGTGGGCGCGAAGGGCGTCGTCGAGCCGGCGTTCCACGTGCGCGTGCGCGGGGTCCCCGGCGAGGTTGCGGACCTGGTCGGGGTCGGCGGTCGTGTCGTACAGCTCGATGCCGGGCTTCTCGCGCCAGAACGCTTCCTGAACGTCGTCCAGTTCGGCGTTCAGGTGCGCCGCCTCCCAAGCCTGGTAGCCCTTGGCAAGCCAGGCGAACGCCTGATGGAGGCCGTAAGGGCGGTGTGGCTCGTAGTTGCGGATATAGCGGTAGCGGGCGTCGCGCACGGTGCGCACCATGTCGTTGCGCGCGTCCATGCGGTTGCGCATACCGAAAGCCAGTTCGCGGTCCGCGTCGAAGTCCGCGCCGACCAGGCTCGCGCCCTGCATGTGCGCGGGCACGGTGCCGCCGACGAGGTCGACCAGGGTGGGCGGGATGCGGATGGTGCCCACTGCCGCCTCGACGCGGGTGCCCGGCGGCGGGAACAGGTGGGCGTACCGCTCGGGCGCGGCGACGATCAGCGGGACGTGCAGGCCCTCGTCGTAGCACCAGCGCTTGGAGCGCGGGTTCACGCCGCCGTGGTCGGAGGTGTGGATCACGATCGTATCGTCGAGCAGGCCGTCTTCGGCGAGTTGAGCCAGCAGCCGCCCGACCTCGGCGTCCATCTCGGCGATCTTGCGGTAGTAGTGCGCGAAGTCGGCCCGGATGTCGGGAGCATCGGGGAGGTACGCGGGCAGCCGGACCGCATCCGGGTCGACGATGGGCTCATCGCGCCGGAACACGCTGCTCTCGTGTGTGCCGTCGATGTTGAACACTGCCAGGAACGGGGCGCCTTCGGGGCGGTCGCGCCAGTGCGCCGTCGGGGCGCAGGCGTCCCAGACGGCGTGCGGGTCGACGTCGCAGTTGTAGTCGGTCTTGACGTTGTTGCTGCAGTAGTAGCCCTGCGCGCGGGCCAGTTCCGGGTACGTGGTCATCCAGGCGGGTCGGTGGGCGACCGCACGCATGTGGTGTGCGGGGCCGTTGCTCTCCGGTGCCACCCCGGTGAGCAACGCGAAGCGGGACGGCGCGCATACCGGGGCAGCGGAGTACGCCTGCCCGAAGAGCGTGCCGCGCTCTGCCAGCGCGTCAAGGTTGGGCGTGGCCGCGAGCGGGTCGCCATAGCAGCCGAAGCGCGGCGGGCAGTCTTCGCTGACCGTCCACAGGATGTTGGGGCGTGTGTTGCGGGTCATACGGGCACTCCGGGGTTGGTGGGGGCGGTGGCGGGGCCGAGTCCGCCGAGGGCCGCGGAGACGGTCCGGACCACGTCGGGATTGAGCAGGCCGGCCGCCAGCGCCGACAGCTGGATCAGCGAGAGGTCGCCGACCATGCGGACGAGACTGCCGTCGACGAGCCGTCCAAGGCCGTGGTTGCGCAACACTCCGACCGCTGCCGCGTCGGCGAACAGATCGCGCATGGGCGCATTGACACTGCGCGGACCGTCAGGGAAGTCGGCCGGGTCGAGCGGCTCGGCGTCGCGTGCCGCCTCGGTTTCGGCGCGCTGGACTCGGGCCAGCAGGTGTTCGGGTGTGACCGGCCCCTCCGTGGGCAGACCAAGGCGCGCGTACTGCTCGGCGGGCGCCTCGCAGGCACGCATGACCTCCACCAGCATTGCGGCCATGCGCAGTTCGAGGTCGTCATCGACGAGCGGTTCGAGCTGGTCCGGGTCGGCGGCCAAGTCGAACAGAAGGGTGCCGAAGGAGGCGGGTGACATGGCGAACGCGGCGACCTTGAGGACCGGTGCGCCTTTGGTGAACGCGTACTCGCCGCCGCGAACGAGTTCGGCGCCCGCGAGTTCGCCCGGCGTGAAGCGCGCCGCCATACGGGTGGGCATCAGGGTGAGCTCGGAGAGCGGGGTATTGGCGGGGGTCGCGCAGGAGCGCATGTAGACATGCCGGCCGTCGGTGACGGAGACGTGGCCGCCGAACGAGCCGAAGATGCCGGCCTCGCGCACGGGGGTGTCGTCGGCGACGGTGGCGCGCAGCGGGACGCCGGTCATGTCGGGGGTGCGGTCCACACCGAAGAACTCCAGCAGAGTGGGCGCCAGGTCGACGGTCTGCACCAGTGCCGCGCGGCGTTCGCCGGCCACGCGGCTGCGCGGGTCCCAGACGAACAGCGGGGTGTGGATGGTCTCGTCGTACCAGGGCTGGACGTTCTTGCCCCACCAGCCGCGTTCGCCGAGCAGGAACCCGTGGTCGGTGCAGACGATCAGCATCGTGTCGTCCCACAGGGCGTGTTCGTCCATCGCATCGAGGACGCGGCCCAGGTTGTGGTCGCACATGGACAGCAGCGCGGCGTACTCGTAGCGGACGTGCTCGACCTGCTCGGGCGTCTCGCGCACCATGCGGTAGTCGGGCCAGTCGTACTGAGGGCCGTCGTAGTCGTGCTTGTACAGGTCCTTGTACTTCTGCCGGCTGAAGAACGGCTCGTGCGGATCGAACGTCTCGATCTGCACGAACCAGTTGTCCTCGGTGTGGTTCGTCGCGATGAACTCCAGCCCGGCGTCGAAGGTCTTGGTCTGCGGCTGGTCCTGCTCACGCGTCATGTACATGCGGTTGACCCAGTCCTGGCGCCACTTCTCGCCGCGCAGGCTCTTGAGTGTGTCCGGGGTGTCCGGGGCCGCGACGTGGCCCTTCCACGCGTCCCCCTCCTGCCCGCGGAAGAACTCGTAGGTGCGGAAGCGGTTGTGGTAGGTCGCGCCCCCGTCCTCCCAGTAGTGCTGATGGTCCGTCACCAGGTGGGTGTAGACCCCGGCGTCGGTGAGCATTTCCGGGCACGAGTCGTCGTACGGCTCCAGCGGACCCCAGCCGCGGTGCAGGAAGTTGTGGCGGCCGGTGTGCAGTTCGCGCCGGGCCGGCATGCACGGCATGGACCCCGCGTAGCAGTTCTCGAAGACCGCCGTGCGCTCCGCGAGCCGCGCGAAGTTCGGGGCGTGTACCCACTCGGGCGCTCCGTACGGAGGCAGGTACTTCCGGATGAGGGTGTCGAACATGACCATGACGGCTTTCACGCGCTGCTCCAGACCGGCACTGCCGAGGGTCGGGCGTATATTTCCCAGTGATATGTACGCCAGAACGTAATCGCATGCAAGAGGGGCCATTGACTACAGGTAAGGATCGAAGCATTCTGAGGCCCCTTAGGTTCCTGGGACTGTAGTGGGCGCGAGTGCCTGCGTGTCCCGGCTGACGGGAGGTCCGTCCCCCATGCCATCGCACGCTCATGACCCGCGCCGGCGGAGCCTCGCTCCGCGGCGGCTCCGGGCCCTCGCCGCGGCTGCTGCGGTGACTCTGGTCGCCGCCGGGTGCACGATCGAGTCCAAGGGCCCGGCCGGGGCACCCGGCGCCCCCGCGGGACCCTCGGTCCGCGCCGAAGCGCCGGGCGTCACCGCGGACAGCATCAAGATCGGCATCGCCTACCCGGACTTCGCCGCGATCAAGGCGTTCGTCAACATCGACCACGGCGACTTCGAAGCCACCTACCGGGCCCTCATCGACAAGATCAACGCGGACGGCGGTGTACAGGGTCGCAAGCTCGTACCGGTCTTCGCCAAGACAAACCTCATCTCTCCGGCCGCCGCGCAGGAGACCTGCGTCAAGCTCACCCAAGAGGAGAAGGTCTTCGCCGTCCTGTACGCCGCGCCGGGCAACCAGCAAGCCGCGTGCTACCTGCAGAACGGGCGCACCGCGGTGATCGGCGGACCCATGGGCGCCGGCATGTACGCACAGGCCCGGGCCCCGTGGTTCAGCTTCATCGGCGAGGACGCCGCCGGCCGGGCGGTCGAGACATTCGCCGCTCGCGGCGACCTCGCCGACCGCAAGGTCGCCGTGGGCGGAGTCGTCAACGACCAGGCACAGATCGAGCAGATCGTGCTCCCGGCCCTCAAAGCCGCAGGTGTCACACCGGTCGCCACCGGCTACATCGCCGCCAACGCGTCCGACCCCGCGGCGTTCGCCCAGCAGGCGGGCGTGCTCTTCCAAAAGGCCCAGACCGCGGGAGCCGACACGCTGCTGAGCGTCGGTGCCGGTGCGCAACTGATCCCGCAGTACCTGGAAAAGACCGCCTGGCGACCCCGCCAGCTGTTCACCGCGCTCCCCGACGGGTACCTGACCACCAAGGGCGAGCACGACTTCTCCACCCTCAAGGACGCGGTCGGCGCCACACAGGTCACCGACTTCGCCGACCCGGCCCTGACCGCCTGCGCCGACACCGTCACCAAGGCCGACCCCACCCTGACCGGGAAGCTCGTCGACCCGGCCACCGTGCCGAGTGGCCGGCCCACACCCGGCGCCTCCATGGCCACGGCATGCCGGACCCTCGCGCTGTTCGCCGCGATCACCGACAAGGCGGGCCGGAACCTCGACCACGCGACTTTCCAGCAGGCCGGCTTCGACCTCGGCACCTTCCACGTGCCGGGCTTCCGCGAACCTGCGACCTACCGGCGTGAGACCCCCTCGGGCGCGATCCCGATCCGTGCGATGGTCTACGACGCGACCGCCAACCGATTCGTCCCGGCGGCGAACTGACCGCCCGGAGCCCCTTGCCGGCGTACTCCGCCGCCTTGAACCGAAGGAGCGCCCATGGGCGACCCCTCCGCCTCCGCGCCCCCGTCCTGCTGCACACCCGGACGGCCGGGGCCCGTCGCCGTCTCGCCGCGGCCGACACCCGCCCGCGGCGCCGACACGGGCCTGGACGGCATGGCGATTCTGCCCGGCGGGGAGTTCCTGATGGGCACCGACGACGCGGAAGGCTTCCCCTCGGACGGGGAGGGCCCGATACGACCGGTGCACGTCGACCCGTTCGCCATCGACGTGTACGCGGTCAGCAACGCACGGTTCGCCGATTTCGTCGCAGCCACCGGCTACCTCACCGACGCCGAACGCATCGGCTGGTCCTACGTGTTCGCCGCGTTCCTGCCCGGCTCGCTGCGCCGCGGCGCACCCCGACCGGAGCGCACCCCCTGGTGGTGTGGTGTGGCAGGGGCACGCTGGGACCAACCCGAAGGCCCCGGCAGCGGTGTGGACGAGCGCCGCGACCACCCGGTCGTGCACATCACGTGGAACGACGCGGACGCCTACTGCCGCTGGGCCGGCAAACGCCTGCCCAGCGAGGCCGAATGGGAGTACGCGGCGCGCGGCGGCCTCGTACAGCGCCGCTACCCGTGGGGCGACGAGCGCGAGCCCGACGGCGTCTACATGTGCAACATCTGGCGAGGCAATTTCCCGGCGAAGAACACCGCCGAGGACGGCTACCGCGGCACCGCCCCCGTCGACGCCTTCCCGCCCAACGCGTACGGCCTGTACAACATGGCCGGCAACGTGTGGGAGTGGTGCGCCGATTGGTGGTCGCCCCGCCACCTCGGACCGTCGGACAACCCACGGGGCCCGCAGACGGGACACGACAAGGTCATGCGCGGCGGCTCGTACCTGTGCCACGACTCCTACTGCAATCGCTATCGCCTCGCCGCGCGTACCGCCAACACCCCGGACAGCTCCAGCGCAAACGCCGGATTCCGCTGCGCCCGTGACCTCGGCGACGCCGCCTGACCCGCAGCCGCACCCCGTACCGCACCCGCGCCGAGCCGCCGTCCCGCAACCCGGCGCATCCCATCGCACCACGTTTGGAGCCCCGATGACCGAGCCGATCGACGCCGACCCGCCGTTCGCAGCTCCCGCCGAGGAAGCACTGCGCGACCTCCTCGCCCGACTGTCGCCGGACGACAAACTGCGCCTCGTCACCGGTGAAGACGTTTGGTCCCTCCCGGAGATGCCGCACATCGGCCTGCGGAAGCTGCGCATGTCCGACGGTCCCGTGGGGGTGCGCGGCACGACCTTCGACGCCGCGGACACCAGCATCGTCCTGCCGAACCCCTCCGCACAGGCCGCGGCCTGGGACCCCGCCGTCGCGAACCGGTTCGGCTCACTTCTCGGCGCCCAGGCCCGCGACAAGGACGTGCACATCCTGCTCGCACCGACGGTCAACATGCACCGCACGCCGCTCGGCGGACGCCACTTCGAGTGCTTCTCCGAGGATCCGCTGCTCACCGCGCGCACCGCGGTCGCCTACATCGAGGGCGTCCAGTCCCAGGGAGTCGCGGCCACGGTCAAGCACTTCGTGGCCAACGACGCCGAGAACGAGCGCATGACCTACGACGTCCGGGCGGACGCACGCACCCTGCGCGAGGTCTATCTCGCGCCGTTCGAGGCCGCGGTCCGCGAGGCGCGCGCCTGGCTGGTCATGTCCGCCTACAACTCGGTCAACGGCGACACCATGACCGCGAACTCCCCGCTCCAGAACGACATCCTCAAGGACGAGTGGGGCTTCGACGGTGTGGTGGTGTCCGACTGGATGGCCGTGCGCTCGTCCGAGCCGGCCTTCCTGGGCGGCACCGACATAGCCATGCCCGGGCCCGCCGATCTCTGGGGGGAGCCGATCCGCAGGGCACTCGCCGAAGGACGCATCGACGAGGCCGTCCTGGACGACAAGGTGCTGCGCGTCCTGCGGCTTGCGGCACGCGTCGGAGCACTCGGCGATTTCCGTGCCCCCGCCGCCGATCCGGGCCTCCCGGCCGGAGCCCGGGACCGGATCCGCGCGCTCACCACACGCACCATGGTTCTTCTGGAGAACCCCCGCGGCAGCCTGCCCCTCGACACGTCGGCGCTGCGCCGCGTCGCACTCATCGGCCCGAATGCCATCCGCACTTCCGCACAGGGCGGCGGCAGCGCCACCTGCTTCCCCGAGCATGTCGTCGACATCGCCGAGGGCCTGCGTTCGGCGCTCGCCCCGGAGACCGAGCTGACGGTGCGGGCCGGCGTGTTCACCCACCGCAAGCTGCCCGGCATCAACCGGGGCAACAGCACCGACCCGGACACCGGCACACCCGGCTTCACCCTGGAGTTCCGCGCCGCCGACGGCACCGTGCTCGCCAGCGAACACCGTCTCGGCGCACAGGCGATCGTGTGGCCCGGCCTCTACCCCGAAAGCACGCGCGTGATCGCCATGCGCACACGCCTTACCCCCCAGCGGGACGGTGACCATCTCCTCGAAGTACTGGGCCTCGGAACGATGACAGCGACCGTGGACGACACGGTCCACACCCTCGACCTGGGGGCGGGCGCGGGCGACGTGGGCGAGAATCTGATGCGCCCGCCCCTGACCCACATCCCCGTGACCGCACAAGCGGGCGTACCCCTCGACGTCGAACTCGTGCACACCGCCGACACCGACGTCCTGGTCGCGAGTGTCGGCCTCGGCTGGGCCCCGGCCCCGCCCGATGACGACACCGAGCTGGCCGCCGCGGTCGCGGACGCCGCCGCCGCGGACCTCGCCGTCGTCGTGGTCGGCACCACCGAGGACATCGAGTCCGAGAGCTTCGACCGCACCGGCCTCGCCCTGCCCGGCCGTTCCGACGAACTCGTGGCACGCGTGGCGGCCGCCAACCCCAACACCATCGTGGTCGTCAACGCCGGATCCCCGGTGCTGATGCCGTGGCGGCACGACGTCGCCGCCGTGCTGTGGGCCTGGCTCCCGGGGCAGGAAGGCGGCGCGGCCGTCGCCGAGGTCCTCACCGGAGCCGCCGAACCGGGCGGGCGCCTGCCCACCACCTTCCCGGCCGACGAAGCCGACGTGCCCCTCCTTGCCCACGACCCGGTCGACGGCGTACACCACTACGCCGAAGGATCGGCCATCGGCCACCGGCTGTGGGCGCTGAGGGGCGCCAAGCCCGCCTACCCGTTCGGGTACGGCCTCGGCTACACCACCTGGGACTACCGGGACCTTCGCGTCGAAGGCGATGCGGCCGCGGGGCTGACGGTCACGGCGACTCTCGCCAACACCGGGGCACGACCGGGCCGGGAGATCGTGCAGGCCTACCTGGAACCGGTCGACGGCGAACTCTTCGGTGCGCCGGAGCCGCCGCGCCTGGTCGGCTACGCCGCGGTCGACGCCGACCACGGGCATACCGCGACCGTGCGCATCACCGTCCCGCCGCACACACTGGCCCGCTGGGACCCGGCGGCCGACGCGTGGCGCATCGTGCCCGGCGCGTACCGGCTCACCGTCGGCGGGCACGTCGCGAACACCCGTGGCACCGCGACGATCACGCTGTAGCACCAGCACCCTACGGACCGGACCGCCGACGGCCCATCGCCGCCCCCGGAGGTCCGGTCCGCCCGCCCCCGCACCGACAGGAACCCCATGCGCATCATCTACGTCGACGTGGACACCCTCCGCGCGGACCACACCACGCCGTACGGATACCACCGGCCGACCACCCCGCACCTCCAGGCACTGGCCGACAAGTCCGTGGTCTTCGACCGCTACTACTGCTCGGACTCCCCGTGCCTGCCCTCCCGCACCGCGCTGACAAGCGGTCAGTTCGGCATCAGCAACGGCGTGATCGGACACTTCGGCGCCGCCGCCCGGTTCCGCCTGGACGCCGGTCACCTGCCCGACCCCGACCGGCCCATGCTGGGACAGCACTTGGTGGCCGGGGGCATGAACACCGCGGCCGTGTCCGTGTTCGCGGAACGGCACCGGGCGTACTTCTTCCACGCCAACTTCCGCGAATCCATCCGCGCCACGCCGAACCTCGGCGACGAAGAAGCCCCCGACGTCAACCGCGCCGCAACCGACTGGATACGCCGGCACGCCGAGGACGAGGACTGGTACCTGCACATCACCTACTGGGAGCCGCACACCGACTACCACCAGCCGGTCGAGTGGACCGAACGGATGGCAGCGTCCGGGCCCGTGCAGGAATGGCCGGACGAGGAGACCATCGCGCGTCACGGCGCCGAGACGTACGGGCCGCGCAGCGCCCTCGACCTGCACTACACCTTCGGCGGCACGCGCACATCCCCGGTGCCGCACAACATGCCCGACCGGATTGCCTCGCGCGCGGACTTCGAGCACCTGATCAACGGCTTCGACGGGGCGATCGCCTACTGGGACCACTACTTCGGCGAACTTATGGCTGTCCTGGAGGAGTTGGGCATTGCCGAGGAGACCGCGGTCATCGTGAGCGCCGACCACGGCGAGTCGTTCGGCGAGAACGGGTCGTACGCCGAGCACGGTCTCGCCAACGAGCCGACGCACCGCCTGCCGCTGGTGTTCTACTGGCCCGGCCTGACCGACGACCTGCCCGAGGAGGCTCGACGCAACGACGCCCTCCTCTACAACATCGACCTGGCACCCACGCTGTGCGACCTCCTGGGGCTCGGCGTGCCCGACGGATGGCAGGGCGAGTCGTTCGCGGCAGCCGTTCGCGGCGAGATCGTCGAGTCACGCGAATACCTGGTCCTCGGCCACGGCGCGCACACCTACCAGCGGGCCGTCCGGACACGCGACCACCTCTACATGCGCACGTACCACCCAGGTGCGTTCCGGGCCGAATGGGAGCAGCTCTTCCACGTCACCGAGGATCCGCACCTGACCCGGGACCTGCTCGCCGACGAACCCGAACTCGCCGCCGCCATGCGCTCCCGACTCGCCGAGTGGTGGCACACGTACGCGGGCCGCCCCGGCTGCCTCCCCGATCCGATGCAGGCGACCTTGCAAACCGGGCCCCAATACGCCGATCCCGCCCAGTACGCCCGGCACTTGCGAGCCACCGGCCGCGGCCACCTCGCCGACGACCTCGAAGCCCGGCTCGACAACCTCGTCGTCCCCGTCTCCTGGCACGCCCGCGAACAGACCTTCGGCGAGGACCTGATGAAGCGCTGGATTCCCCGCATGCAACGGTCCGCGTCCGCACCGACCTGACGCGCGAACGTTGGGGCGGCCAGGCCGGCGGGGTCGCGGCGGGCGAGGCGGTCGGCAACGGCGAGGATGCGTTCCAGCGGGTGGACGCCGGGGCTGCGGCTCGGCTCGCAGCCTTCGGCGGGCCCCTTCGGGGAGGAAGCCGTTGTCGTGGAGGGCCGGGCGGGCCGGGTCAGAGCGCGCCGTTGAGGTGTTCTCCGATCCGGACGAACGTCGGCACCAAGGGGGCGACGGGGGCGGACGGGGAGACGATCTGTGATCCGTAGTGGGCGACGACGAGTTCGAGTCCGGGCGAGATGAACAGCCGCTGCCCGTGGATGCCGCTGGCCATGAAGGACCCGTAGCGGTCGTTCAGGATCCACCACAGGTCGTGGTACGAGAGCGTGGCGGGCGCGGTCGGCGGCGCGGCGGGGAAGCGCACGCGCTTCGGGTAACCGTCCGGGACGCCGGAGACGATCGTCGAGGCGACCGCTGCCGGGATGATCTGCCGGCCGCCGGCCGCGCCGTCGCAGCGGATCGCCTCGCCGAGCCGGGCGATGTCGCGCGCGGTGGCACTGAACCCGCCGCACGCCGCCTCGTTGCCTTCGGCGTCCAGGACGAAGTAGGCGTCCTCGTCCATCCCCAGCTTCGACCACAGCAGTTCACCGAGCAGCTCGGCGATGCCGGTTCCGGTGACGGCGCGCAGCACGTCGGCGAGCGCCTCGACGTTGCCGTTCTCGTAGCGGAACTCGGTGCCGGGAGCTCCGGTCGCCCGGGCGGTGGCCAGGTGTTCGCGGATCGTCGCCGGGCCGGTGTAGCCGTAGGGCCGCAACTGCGGTGCGAGGACGGCGAAGTAGCGCTGCGCCTCCAGCGCCTTGTCGTACGGGCGGGCGGCATAGCTCGGGAGCGTGCCCATGTGCAGCAGGTGGTCGACCCGCGCGTCGCCGAACGCGGTGCCCGACAGGTGGGGGGCGTACTTCGCCGCCCGCGCGGTGCGGTCCAGCAGGCCCTGGTGTTCCACCATCGCGGCCAGCAGGCCGATGTACGACTTGGTCGCCGAGGCGTTGAAGTGCGGTACGTGGGGCGGATATCCGTGCAGGTACCGCTCGTAGACGACGGTGCCGCGGTGCATCACCAGGAGGGCGTCGGTCTGCGCCGCCGCGAACAGTTCGGCGAGCGTGTGGCGCCCGCCGCCCGCGGCGAAGGTCAGCGCGTCCAGGTCCGCGGACCCGGTGGGCAGGGGCCGCGCGGGCTCGGGGCCGCGCCAGACGCGGCGACTGGGCAGGGTCTCGCGGCCCGACGTGGCGTGCACCCGCACCCAGGCGGGGTCGGTGAACCCGCGCGCCCAGGGCAGGTCCGTCAGCGAGGTGGTCGGCTGGGGCATCGTGGCACTCCTTGGCACTCAGTGGAGAGCCGTTACCGTACATCGTGTCCGGAAACGTTGGCCAGTGGGAGATCGGCGCGCATGCGCGCTCACGTCTCCCGGGACCCGGCTCCGCCCGCTACGGGGGCGGTCGGGGCGTCGAACGCGCCGGGCACGTCCGCAGGGGCCAGCCCGGAGGCCCAGACGCGGCCGTACACCGAAAGGTCCCGCAGGTGCGTGGTGATCTCGGTCGCGCTGTAACCGGTGTCGGCCTCCACCCACCAGGTCAGGACGCCGACCAGCTCGCCGGTCCAGGCCCGCGCCACGACGTCGAGCGGTACCCGGGGCGTGGCGCCGTGCTCCTCGGCGCGCTCCCGGAAGACCTGTTCGACCCGGTCGCAGATGATCGCGGTGAACTCCCGCAGCGCCCGCCCGTCGCCCTCGCCGCGCAGGATGACCCGGTAGACGTCGCGCTCCTGCTCCGCGTGCTCGAAGATGTAGCGCACCGGCAGCCCGGTGAAGCCGCGGGTCTGGGCCTGGACCACGGCCGGCAGGAGGCGTTCGCGGTCCTCGGCCAGGTCGCGCACGATGCCGACGAGCAGGTCGTCCTTGTCGCGGTAGTGCGCGTAGAACGTCGCGCGGGCGACGTCCGCCCGCGCGGTGATCTCCTCCACGGTGATCGGCTGGAACCCCTTCTCCAGGACCAGGTCCACCAGGGCCTGGCGCAGTGCGCGGCGGGAGCGGCGGACGCGGCGGTCCTGGGCGGGCTTCATGGCCGGACTCATCTCTGTCGTATCTCCCGTACGCGGACCGTTGACTTGGCGGCCCCGCCATATTACGTTGCCGGACACCAAAGACGTTTCCAGACTCACTGTTCACTAACGTGGTCGACTGGGAGCGCCGATCGACAGTGGCAGGCGGCGTGCGCGCCGCCGTCCCGCGGCAATCGCGCAGCAATGGAGTCCCGATGAACCTTGGCCGGTACGTGCGCCGGACCAGCAGCCACCAACCCGATGCGGAAGCCGTCGTCTGCGGCGACGTGCGCATGAGCTACGCGGAACTCGACGAGGGCAGCGACCGGCTGGCCGTCGTCCTGCGCGCCGCGGGTCTGCGGCGCGGCGACCGGGTGGCGACGCTCGCCGCCAATCGCGCCGAGCTCGTGGTCACCGAAGTGGCCCTGTACAAGGCGGGGCTGGCCCGCGTGCCGGTCAACGCCCGCCTCGGCGTCGCCGAGGTCGCGCACCTGCTGCGCGAGTCCGGGGCGAAGGCGCTGCTCGCGGACGCCGCGCACCTGGACACCGCACGCCAGGCCCTGCCCGGCACCGACGTGGCCACAGTGCTCGGCTATGACGGCCCGAGCAACCTCGGAGAGGGTTACCCGGACGCGCTCGCGGCGGCGGCCCGCGAACCGGTCGACGTGGACTGCCGCGAGGACGACACGGCCGTCCTGCACTTCACCTCGGGATCCACGGGCAAGCTCAAGGCCGCGGTGCAGACGTACGGCAACCGGCTCGCGCTCATGCGCAAGACGGTGATGAACCCGGAGACCCGGGTCGGGCCGGGCTCCCGGCAGATCCTCGCCGGGCCCGTCACGCACGCGTCCGGCATGCCGCTGACGGGAATCCTGTTCGCCGGCGGCTGCGCGGTGGTCATGCCGCGCTGGGACGCCGAGGCGTTCCTCGCCACCGTCGAACGCGAGCGGGCGACCCACGCGTTCCTGGTTCCCACCATGGTCAACACCGTGCTGGCGCTGCCGGACAACCGGAAGTACGACCTGTCGAGCCTGCGGCAGCTGATCTACGGCGCGGCGCCGATGTCCGCCGCCCGCATCCGCGCCGCCTGGGACCTGTTCGGCCCCGTGCTGTCCCAGGGGTACGGCTGCGGCGAGACCACCTCGGGCGTGCTGTTCCTGTCCACCGAGGACCACCGGCGCGCGATCGACGGCACCGACGCGGAACTACTGCTCTCGTGCGGGCGTCCGCCGGCCGAAGCGGAGGTCAGGATCGTCGACGAGAGCGGCGCGGAGGTGCCCGACGGCGAGATCGGCGAGATCGCCGTCCGCGGCCCCGATGTCGTGGCCGGCTACCTCGACGAGCCCGACCTGACCGCCGAGTCGTTCCGCGACGGCTGGTTTCACACCGGGGACCTGGCCCGGCGCCGCGCCGACGGATACGTCTTCATCGTCGACCGCAAGAAGGACATGATCATCTCCGGCGGCTTCAACATCTACGCCGTCGAGGTCGAAGCCGTACTGCACCGGCACCCCGACGTGTTCGAGGCGGCCGTGGTCGGCGTCCCCGACGCCGACTGGGGCGAGGCCGTCAAGGCGGTCGTGGTCCCGCACGACGGCACCGCGCCCACCGAGGCCGAACTGATCGAGTTCTGCGCCGCCCACCTGGCCCGAATGAAAAAGCCCCGGTCGGTCGACTTCGCCGACGCGCTCCCGCACAACCCCAACGGCAAGATCGACCGCCGCGCGATCCGCGAACGCTACTGGCACGGCACCGAGCGCCGCGTCCACTGACCGGCCTCCCGCACCGCCCAGCGCGCCGGCCGGCGCCTCAGTTATCGGTCAGGAGTACCACCATGCCCTTCACCCTCGACCCCTCGTACGACCACAACTCCCGCCTGCACGACCTCGTCACGCGGCTCCGCGACTACCTGAACGGCGAACTCGCCGACTACGAGAACCGCCTCGGCCTCGCCCAGGAGTCCCGCTACACCCGCGCCGACCTGGAACCGGTGTGGCGACGCAGCCGCGAACTCGGCTTCTACGGCGTGCACCTGCCGGTCGAGCACGGCGGCCAAGGGCTCACGTACACCGAACTGGCCGCGCTGAAGGAGGAAGTCGGCGCGTCCGGCCGCATCCTGCAACACAGCGTGCTCGGCGACATGGGCGGACCACTGCGCACGGGCTCGATCCTGGAATACGCCACCGACGAGCAGTTGCACCGCTACCTGCTGCCCGTGACCCGCGGCGAACGGGCCTGCTGCTTCTCGCTCACCGAGACCGACGCCGGGTCGGACGTACGGGCCATGAGCACCACCGCCACTCCCGACGGCGACGGCTGGCGCATCACCGGCCACAAGGTGTTCTCCTCGGCCGGACCGTTCGCCGACTTCGCCGTCCTCATCGCCAGGATGGCCGACGACGCCCGGCAGCCGGACGCGAAGCCGGTGTTCTCGGCGTTCCTCGTCGACCTCGACGCCCCCGGGGTCACCGTCCTGGACGGCCGGACCCCGATGTCCGGCGAGCACATCGAAGCCGACATCGTGCTCGAGGACTGCCGCGTCGGCCCGGAACAGCTCCTCGGCGCGGTCGGCGACGGCCTGCGGATCGGGCTCGGCCGCGTCACGGTCAACCGGCTGCTGCACTGCCCGACCGTGCTCGGCATGACCCGCCGCGCGCTCGAACTGTCCGTCGACTTCGCCCGCACCCGCCACGTCGGCGGCGCCCCGCTGGGCGCGCTGCAGTCCATCCAGCACAAACTCGCCGACATGGCCACCGCCTACTACGCGGCACGCGCCATGACCTACGACGCGCTCGCCTCCCTGGACGCCGGCCGCCGGCCGAGCACCGAAGCGTTCATGTGCAAGCTCTTCGTCGCCGAGAACGCCTTCCGGATCGCCGACGAAGCCGTCCAGATCCACGGCAAGGCCGGCCTCGTCCAGGGCTCCGAACCCGAATCGCTCTTCCGCCGCCTGCGCATGTTCCGGATCCTCACCGGGTCCTCCGAGATCCAGAAGAACGCCATCGCCGGACGACTCCTGCTCGGCGACGCCCGGCCCTGACCCGCGGTGCCGCAGCCGCCCCCAGCGCCCGCTCCGCATCGCCTCCCGCACGTGCCGGTCCTTCCTCCCGGGCCCCCGCCCGGCAATCCCGCCTGGAGCCCTCGATGTCGCGTGCCCTCAACCACCGCGCCACCGGAAAACGCGGTACGGCCTCGCCCCCGGAAACGTCACCGGGCACCGGGCGAGTCGCAGCAGTAGTCGGATTCCTGGTCGTCGTCGAGCTGCTCAGCGGCGTCGTGCAGAGCATGATCCCGCCGCTGCTGCCCAGACTCGGCACCGACCTGCACATCGGCACCGGCGACCTGAACTGGATCGGCGCGGTGCAACTGGTCGCCGCGACCGTCTGCGTCCCGTTGTTCGCACGCCTCGGCGACCTGTACGGCCACCGACTGCTGCTGCGCGTGGCGATGGTCTGCGTCGTGGCCGGTTCGGTCCTGGTGGCCTGGGCCCCGTCCTTCGAGGTCCTCCTGCTCGGCCGGGTCCTCCAAGGCCCACTCGCCGCGCTGCTGCCCCTGGAGATCGGCCTGGTCCGCGGGCGCCTCACCGCCGAGGGCGCCCGCAAATCCGTCGGGATGCTCGTGGGCGCGCTCACCTGCGGCACCGGCATCGGGTTCGTCGCCTCCGGACTGCTGGGCGAAGCGCTGTCGAACGTCCACGCCATCCTCTGGGTGCCCGCGATCGCCACCATCGTCTGCGCCGCCCTGACCTTCGTGCTGGTGCCCGACACCGACACGCGCGCGCCCGGCGGTGTCGACTGGGCCGGAGCCGCACTGCTGAGCGGCGGCCTCGCGGCCCTGATGCTCGGCTTCTCCCGCGGCGCCGACCACGGCTGGAACCAGCCCGACACCCTGGCCCTGTTCACCGCGTCCGCCATCCTGCTCGCCGCCTGGGTCATGGTCGAACTGCGCGTCGAACACCCCGTCGTCGACATCCGCACCGCCACCCGCCGCAGCCTCTGGCCGGTCTACACCGCCGCCCTCATTCTCGGCGTCACCCTGTACGCCTCCAAGACCGCCGCCGCACTGTTCCTGGCCGCGCCGCCCAAGAAGCTCGGCTACGGCTTCGGCTACGACACCCTCACCATCGGCTGGATGCTCCTGCCCGCCGCGCTCTGCGCGTTCCTCGGATCGGCGCTCGCACCACGCATCGCCCGTGCCATCGGCTCCCGCGCGGTCCTGGTAGTCGGCAGCGCGTCCATAGCGTCAGGATTCGTCTTCCTCGCCCTCGCGCACGGCGAACCGTGGCAGTTCATCGTCGCCGACGTCGCGCTCGGCCTCGGCCTGGGCCTCGGACTGAGCATGCTGCCCGTCCTCGTCCTCGATTCCAGCGCCGCCGACCGCACCGGGGTCGACACCGGCATCTACAGCACCGCCAAAACCCTCGGCGGCAGCCTCTCCGGGGCCGTGTTCGCCGCCGTACTGACCAGCATGACCGTCAAGGGCGGCCGGTTCCCCTCCGAGACCGCCTACGAGACGGTGTGGTGGATCTCCGCAGGCGTCTCCCTCCTGATCGCCGCCACCGCGGCAGTCCTCACCACGACCCCCCGCCCCCACCCGGGCACCGCTGCCCCCACACCCGCAGCACGGGCCTGACTCCACCTCGACACACCGTGCGCGGGTATGGAGCGGCCACGCGGCAACTCCAACGGCTATGAACAGTCGACCGAACCGCTGTGATACGCCTGATTGAGGCACACGATGGCCACCACACGCATGCGCGGCGCGCCAGGCCCCTGCCCAGGTGGTTCCGGCGCTGTGGGCAGCGGAGCGGGCCGCCAACAGTACGAGGAAGTCTGCCGCGCACCCTCTGCGGTTCGCCTTCCACGGGCGAGTGTCGACCGAGGATCACCAAGATCCCGCGACGTCGAAAGCGTGGCATCTGCTACGCCCCCAGGTCGGTCGATGCCGGTCCATGCGCAGGTGGCACGAACCCGGGTTCCGGGGCGGGACGCCGTGCCGGCCGGCTGCCCGACCCCGGCGCGGGCGCCGCGCGGTCCGGGGCGGGTCGTACTCAGGACGTGGTGGTGCGACTTTCGGTCAATCGTCGGCGGAGGCGGTTCCCCGGTGTGCTCCGGCGTGGTGAGTTGGCGGGGGCGCGGGCGTGGGGCCCGGGTCGGAGCGCGGGAAGGGTGTGGTGGACGGTGTCCGAGGCATCGGTGGCGGCGGCGCGGTTGGAGCGGGTGCGTGCTTCGTTGTCCGGGGCGCGGGCCGAGAGCCCGGGCGGGCGCCGGTTGCGGATGAACCGTCCGGCGAACGTGTTGGTGGGCGCCTTGCTGCACGGGGCGGAGCGGCGGGAGAAGGGGCTGGAGCCCAGCGACCTGGAGGAGCGGCTGTTCGAGCTGGTGGGCGAGTTCGTGCCCGAGGACGAACTCGCGGCGTTCGGGAGGGTCTACACGGAGGCGAGGGCGCTGGGGCCGATCGGGATCCTTCCCGAGCCGATCACCGGCCTCGCGCTGGAGACCGGCTACAGCCTCGCCGACCTCGCCGCCGACCTGCCCGCCATCACCGCGCACGTCGTGGCCCAGCCGAACGTGCGGATCGTCGACGCGGGCACGATCGCCGAGAACGAACCGATCGACGACGAGCGGTTCCTGACCGCGCTGGCCGAGTACGGGCGCGGCACCACCATCGTCACCGGTGGCCCCGAGCCGCAGGGGGAGGCCGCGTCCGGGGACCTGGAGATCGAGCTGCGTCTGGACTCCTTCACCTGCGAGCGGGCACAGAGCGGCGAGTCGGGCACCGACGAGATCTACTGGGGCCTGGCCGCGGGCAGCGACCGCCGGGCCGAGCAGTCGTCCAAGACCCGCGTCTACGGCTCCACGGTCAGGGGCACCCGGCACGTCGTGGACTGGGACACCCTGCTGTTCTCCGGCGCGCTCGACCGGCACGTGTCGTGCGAGATCCAGTGCTGGGAGGAGGACAACAGCGGCGGCGACTTCTACAACCAGCTGCGCAGGGCGCTGGGACGGTGGGCCGAGGCGGCCCTGGACCTGTCGACGACCCTGACCAAGGCGGACAACGACGCTGCGGGCTGGGCCGCGTGGTTCGCGATCGGCGCGGGCCTGCTCAACGCCCTGCTGGGGTGGTTGACCAACGACGACGACCTCATCTGCGAACGGTCCTACGGCTTCGACCGCTCCGCTCTGCTCGCGTACGCGAGCGGGGCCCGCAGGGTCGGGTTCTCCTTCGACGGCGGCACCGAGGGCCGGCACAACCTGGTGATCGAGTTCGCCGGGACGAACCTGCGCTGGAGCCGGCGTGCCGCGGGCGGCGCCTGGACCGGACAGGCACTGCTGCCCCGCCACTTCACCTCCCACACCCCGGCACTCGCCGTCTTCCGCGACAGACTCGTCTGCGTGCACCGCGGCAACCGCAACGACAACCGGCTGTGGACGACCACGTACGACGGCACCTCCTGGGGCCCCGACACCCTCATCCCCGGCGTCCCCGAGGCCAAGAGCGGACCGGCGCTGGCGGTGTTCGGCGACAGGCTTCACTGCCTCTACCGCGGCGAATACCCCGACCGCGACGCCTATCTCCTGCAGATCGCCTTCGACGGCACCCGATGGACCGACGTCTTCGCGGACCCGCCCATGAACGCCCGCAGCGTGAGCGGGGCGTCGGCGGCGGCCTACAACGGCAGGCTGTACTGCGTTCACCGCGGACACACCAACGAGATGCTGTGGGTGAACACGTTCGACGGCAGGGGCTGGAGCGGCGACACCCCCATCCCCAACGCCTACAGCTCGGCCGCGCCGGCGGTGGCGGTGTTCGACCGCAAGCTGTACTGCGTCCACCGCGGACACAGCAACGACAACGGCCTGTGGGTGACGTACCTGGACGGCAACCGCTGGAGCCCGGACACCAAGATCCTCAACGCCACCTGCGACCGCGACCCCGCGCTCGTGGTGTTCGAGGGCAGGCTGCACTGCGTCCACCGCGGCGGCTACCAGGACGAGGCGCTGTGGCAGACCTCGTTCGACGGCACCCGCTGGAGCCCCGACACCAGGATCCCCGACGCCTACAGCCACCACGGTCCCGCCCTGGCCGAATACCGCAACGTGCTGTACCGGATGAACCGCGGGTAACCCCCGCCCCGACACGACCGGCGTGCCCGCCCGGAAACGGTTCACCCCAACTGCTTCCGGGCGGGCACGGGCCACCCCTTGCCGATCCCGTCCCGGTCACGATCACCGCACGGTCCGCGGCCCGCCGAGAGGACCATGGCCGGGGCACCGCCGGTCCTCACCGCACGCGAGGGAGGGCCTTGTCGAGACGAGCGGCCCGCACGTACTTGACCGCCGTGCCCGCGCGGATGCCGAACAGCCGCATCAGGTGGACCGGGTCGGCCGGCGTCGCGAGCGTCGGATGTCGGGTTTCGGAATCCACCACAAGCACGCACATTACGGCGATCACTCGCAGAATCCGCGTGTGATCGCGGAAATCCCAAACGACCTGATGAACCCTCGAACATCACCCCGCCCACCAGCCCAAACACGGCTACACGCGAGCGCGTGGCCTTACGGCGAACCCGTGCGTACTCCACTCATCAACCGCACCGGCACCACGCCCGCCGGCGCGGTCGCGCGACGGGCGTCGCCCACGCCCATGCGTCTCTGCAACAGGCCGAAGTCCGGCATGCCGTCCCCGCCCGGGGCAACAACCTCGCCGTCCAGGACCACCGCCCGCGAGCCCAGCCCATCGCCAAGGCCAGCCGATTCCGGATACGTGGCGGATACATCGACACCACGCCGAGACCGCAACCGGACCGTCCCGTCGCCCGGGGCCACAATCAGTTCACGTGTCTCAGGCGGTTGGTGTCTCATCGCCGGCCCCTGTCCCAGGCAGTGTCTCTTTGAGCGGCCGGCCCGTTGATCGGATGTTTCTGTCCGATGAGTGATTTCTGATGCGATGTGGGCTCGGAGCGAGCCGCTGATGCCGGTCGATCCGGCCCGCGGGCGGCGATGGGCTGATCACCGCCGCACCCTTGAGGCCATTGCCTGGAAGTACCGGACCGGCTCGCCCTGGCGCGATCTCCCAGATGAACTGGGACCGTTCCGGACCGCACACAAACGACTGATCAGATGGGCGGTGGACGGAACCTGGGAGCGGATCCTGGCCGCGGTGTCGGGAGTCGCGGATGGTAGTGACGACATCGGCTGGACCGTCTCGGTGGACTCCACCGTCTGCCGGGCCCATCGGCATGCCTCTGGAGCCAGGAAGAGGTGCCCCTATGGTCTTCGTCAAGCCGCGACGGTTGTTGGTGGTTCGTAGAGGGCGCCGTCGCGAAGCATGGCAAAGAGCACGTCGATGCGCCGGTGGTCGGCCGCCCGCCTTCGACGCCGAGGCGTACAAGCAGCGCAAAGCGGTGGAACGCTGCATCGATCGGCTCGAGCAGTGGCGCGGCCCGGCCATGCGAACCGACAAACTCGCCATCGCCTACCAGGCCGCACTCCACCTTGCCGCCATTCTCATCCGGAGCCGCAGACGACCGGCGGTTCCGGACTTCGGTCCATCACCTGCGCCGCGTCGGCATTCGGCCCCGCACCCCCGGACGGCCGCCGGGCCATGTCCCCTCCTACCGGTTGAGGACCTCCTTGATCTTGTCGGCCACCTGCTTGGCCTGGATGTCGCGGCCCTTCACGTTGGGGTGCGCGTACCAGGGGATCTTGGTGCCGAGGAGTTCGAGCTGGGAGTCCTCCAGCAGGCCGCCGATGCCCCGGTCGGCGCCGTCGCAGGCCGTGTTGGCGCCGGTGCCGGCGTAGAGGTCGACGAAGTCGGCGCCGCCTTCGGCGTCGGCGGCGACCTTCTTCATGGCGTCGTTCAGCCGCTTCTGGATCCGGTCCAGGACCGGCAGGGCGTCCTGGGGAATGTCGGCGAACGGCAGCTGCGTCCGACCGGGCGCCGCGGTCTGGCACTTGGTGGTGTCCTCGGGCACGAGGCGGGGGTAGCCGACCAGGACGCGCTTCGCGTCGGGGGCGAAGTAGCCGATGCGCTCGAGCAGTTCCTCCAGCTCCCAACCGACCCGATCGAACTGACCGTCCAGCCACTGCTTTCCGTCACCGGTCTCGAAGAACTCACCGCACTTGGCGGCCGGCTTGTCCCCGTCCACCGGGTCTCCCGGCAGCAGAGAGGGCTTTCGGAGCTCGTCGGAACACTGCTTCAGGATGCGGTTGAAGCCCAGCGTGTTGCCGCCCATGCTGCCCACGGCCAGCCGGGTGTCCCTCTTGAGCGCGTCCTGCTGCGCCGGGAGCTCGCCGGCGCCGAAGGGCAGCTCCTGCTTCTCCCAGAAGTGGTGGACGAGGGCGCCTCCGCAGGAGACGTCCGACTGGACGTCGAGCGTGATGCCCTTGTCCGCGAGGCTCCGGGTGGCGACGGCGGGATGGTTCTCCTTCGCCTGGAAGCACCAGCCCCTCTCGCTGTCCTGGTTGTTCACGGGGGCGATGCCGAAGTTGGCGGTGTAGGAGTCGCCGAAGAAGACGGTCGGTACGGGGTCGGTCGGAGCCGCGCCGGCACCGCCCGCAGGTCCGGCGAGCGCCAGGCAGCTGCCCAGCGCGACGGCCGCGGCGGCCAGCCGCCGTGCCACTGGGGAGTTCGTCGCACGCATGGCAGAAGACATGGATGTGCCCTGTCGTCGAGGCCCACAAAAATGGGCCGGTCAGCTGGAACACTTGGTGATCATTCATTCACGGAGGGTAATCAGTCAATAGATGTGCGTGCCTCCGGCGTGTCCGGCAGCCGCTCACATGCGTCCATCCGTCCCGCTCAGCGAGGCGTCAGGGAGACACGCCCTGGCTCGGCGCTGCCCATGGAGCCGATGATCCTTCAGGTGTCTCACCCGACGGATCGAATCGTCACCCGAACGAGATCGGTGAGTCGGTCCGGTGTGCTCGGTGGGATCCGGCCGGGAGTCATGGGTGGCTCTGGTGCGGTGTCTGTCAGTCCCGGCTGGTCGGTAGTTCCCACCAGTACGCGATGGTTGGGATGGTGAGGGGGCGTGGGGGCGTGGGGGCCGGGGGTGCTTGGTGTGGGTGGGGGCGGTGATGGTGAAGTCGGGTTGTGTGGTGCGGTGGTCGTTGGGTGTGTGGGGGTCGGAGTAGCGGGGGGTGTGGCTGCTCCAGTCGAGGTAGCCGCGTACCCATTGGGTGAGTCCGTCGAGGTAGCGGCGGAGGTTTTCGTGTGCGTGGGTGTGGAGTTGGTGGTGGAGGCTGAGGAAGGGTTCCATGACCTGGTCGCGCATGGCGGTGGCTTCGGCGAGTGCGCGTTCGGTGGGCCAGGTGTGGTGGTGGGCGAGGACGGTGATCAGGTTCTGCAGGCTGGGGTAGCCGTAGTGGGTGGCGCGGTACAGCTCCTTGTTGTAGGAGGTGATGTCGTTGTCCCAGCCGACGAGTGCGACGACCATCTCCCGTAGTCCCCGGACCCATGGGTCGGCGAAGTCGGTGGCGTCGAGTTCGTATCCGCCGGCGAGTTCGATGAAGAACAGGCCCGGGGTAACGGCGGCGGTCGCGGGGGAGGTGCGGCGCCATCGCAAGGCGCGGAAGATGAGTGCGCAGCAGCTCGCGGACGCGTGCACCGCGCTGGGTGTGGAGATGCAGCGTGGGGTGTTGGCGAATCTGGAGATCGGGCGGCGGGAGTCGCTTGATGTGACCGAACTGGTGGCCCTGGCGCAGGCGTTGGGGGTGCCGGCGATCAGCCTCCTGTTCCCCGTGGGTGAGGTTGCCACGGTTTCGCCGACCCCTGGCGTTGTCGTCGATACGTGGGATGCGCTTGCGGCCTTCACGGGGGAGACGGCGTTGTCGGAGTTGCCGCCGTCGGATTCGCCGCGTGGGCGGCTCGAGGCTTTTCGGCAGCACGCGGTCGCGGTCGAGGCGGCGTTGGCGTCGGGGCGGTTGGCGCAGGATCGGCGTCGGCCGGCGACCGTGAATCTCGATCCGGTGGAGCACGAGCGCTTGGGGCGGGTTGCTGCGCAGTACGAGCGGTTGGCGTTCGAGGACGTCCTGGCGTTGCGCGATCTGCGGGTGCGGATGCGCGATCGGGGACTGCAGCCGCCCGTGCCTCCCGCCGGGCTCGCTCATGTGGACGACGGGGTCGTGACGGAGGCGTCCGGCGCGTGAAAGGCCCTACACGTCAATGCCGTTGCGACGGTCGCCTGGAGGGGGAGCGGGCGGTTCTCCGGGTCGGTGAGCTGCGCTCTGGGTGGTTGCGGCGCGTGGGGGAGTTGTCGGCTTGATGCGACGCCGCCTTCGGTGAAGGTGGTTCGCGGGAGTACATCGCGAAGGGCCCGTGTGGCTCATGGAGCTCGCGTCGGTCGACGGCGCGAGCGATCGACCGAATCGTTGGAGCGGAGCGCGCGTGCGCTTCGGAAGCATGCATCCATAACGGGCCGATGTGGAACGACGTGTAAGGACAAGGGTGGTATTGGTGCGTCATCTGCATCGGACGCGGATTCGGCCGGAGAGTGTGGAGCGGGAGATGGCCGGGGCGGGGATGTTGGAGGGCGGCTGGTAGTCCACCGAGGAGGTCGCCGAGCTGCTCGGCGTCGATCCGTCGACATTGCGGCGGTGGCGGACGGGGAAGCCGGTGCAGGGGCCGCCGTTCGTGCCGCTCTCGGCACGCACGACCGCCTACAGCGTGGCCGATGTGGAGGCGTGGTTGGCGGGTCGTCGAGCGGATCCGCAGGTGGCCGCCTGATGCCACCGCCGCGAATACCGGCCGTTGGCCTCAACCTGCCCTCCGACATCGAGTTTCGTGAAGGCCGGCCGACGCCGTTCCGGGCCCGGTTGCGGTGGGTCGATCCGGCGGGTCGGGGACGGTTGTCGGTCTCTGAAGCCCACGACACACAGGACGAGGCGGAGGCGTGGGTCGAGCGGCTGAAGAGGTTGGCCGCGGCGGGCGTGGAACCCGCGATGGCCGTGATGCCGTTGGGCGAATACGGCGACCTGGTCATGGACATGGCCATGCGCGGGCTGGAGCGCAAGACCACCGATCCGTATCTGGCCGGGTGGCGGATGCGGGTGAAGCCGTGGTTGGGACACCTGCCCGTGCACACCGTCACCTGCGGTGCGGTGCGGTGCGGTGGACCGGGCCGTGTACGGGTGGATCGAGGACGGTGCGGGGTTGTCGACCGTCAAGAACACGATCGCGATCCTGGTGCGCGTGATGCAACAGGCCCAGCGGGACGGGCTGATCGAGACGAACCCGGCCCGGGTCACCGGCCGGCAGCACTCCTACCGCACGGCCGAGGACGAGCTCGACAACCCCCGAGTGCTCGCCTTGAGGGATTGGGCGGCGCTCGACGGCTTGGCCGACGCCCTCGTCGCCCGCTCGCACGGGCGCTACCGCGGGTGGGGTGACGTGGTCCGATTCGCCGGCTGCACCGCGGCCCGCATCGGGGAAGTGTCCGGGGTGCGGATCAAGGACATCGACACCACGACGTGGATGTGGAACCTGTGTCGCCAGACCACCACCTCACCCGGGGGCCTCGTGGACAAGGGCACGAAGGGCAAGCGCCGAAGATGGGTGCCGATCATCCCGCAGGTGCGCCCGCTCGTGCTCCACCGGATTGCGCTCGCCGGGCCCGACCCCGACCCGATGACGCGGCTGTTCACCGGGCCGCGCGGAGGGCGGATCACCACCGCGATCCTGCGGGACGCGACCCACTGGGACGAGGTAGTCGCCGCGCAGGGCTACGAGTTCCTGCTCCGGCACGGATTGCGGCATACCGGGCTGACGTGGATGGCCGATGCGGGGGTCCCGGTGCACGTGCTGAGAAAGATCGCCGGGCACGGATCGCTCTCGACGACGCAGCGATATCTGCACCCGGAACTGCGGTTGGTGACCAGCGCTTCGGAGGCGCTTCAGGTGCATTTGAACCCCGGCTGGTCCCCAAGTGGTCCCCAAGAGGGTTTCGGGATCTCTTCCAACCGGTAAGTGGTCTAAACCTGCAAGAGGCGCCAACCTGGGCTTTTGCCCCTGTCAGCGCCTCTTGAACACCGTCGGGACGACAGGATTTGAACCTGCGACCCCTTGACCCCCAGTCAAGGAGATGGGCTATTTCCGCAGGTCAGGGGCACTTTGTTGCTCAATACGACGTTCGATTTCCAGTATATCGTGCCGTTTCGTGCATGGCGTGTGGTCCACAACTGGTCCACAGCGTCCGAGCGTTGGTGCTGTGCGTTCGTCTGGGCGCAGCGGTTGCGCATCGGAGTTCGATGACTCGAGTCGGCCTACCGGAAGCCACAGTTCGGGTCGCGCGGTGGGACGTTGCCGAAGTCTTCGAACCACGCGAGTGGTTGTGCGTCGCCGATGCCGAGGGTCTGGTTGAGCGGATGGGATGGGGCTTCGACGCCGGTGAACTTGGAGTCGTAGAGCCACAGGACATCGTGGTCCTGGAAGAAGAACTCGGAACAGGCATCCCAGTCGTAGTCGTCTTCGTGCTGGGGCATCGGGATGCTGCCGCCACCGTGACTACCGGTGTCGAGGAGATCGGGTGCGTCTTCGAGGGCGAGGTGGAGGACGATCTCCTCTGCCGTGCAGGTGGGTTGCAGCGAGTTGCCGTTCTCGATGTCGCGTGCCAGGTTGTCGCAGGCCCGAGCGACCCGTTTGCGCCATGCTTTGCCCTGGCGCCGGGTGATGTGTGGGAGGCGCCCGAAGAACTCGTACTCTTCGTCTTCTTCCGATTGGCAGGAGCAGCCTGCCTCGCGCAGGCGTTCGCATCGCGTCGATTCTGCCGCGCCTGCGGATGGCGATCTGCAGCTGGCGCGAGTCTGAACCGGTTCCTGGAGCAACGATTCTGGGGCAGCGCAACCTGTGCCCAGACCTCCGACGGCCTCGCCAGGTCGGCGGTTATGCGATCCTTCATGTGGACAGCCTGTTCGGATCAGGGTTTGCGTGCGCCGGTGGCAGAGGTGGTCGGTGCCCATCCGGCAGGGGCGTGGTGGATTGTGTGGCTGCGGCGTACTGGTCGACCGATTTTCTGTCGACGTCGAACTCTTCAAGGGTGTTCGCGTGTTTCGCGTCATCGACGAGAGAGTTCGCGAGGTGAAGGTTGAGATGGGCTGCGACTCGCGATCCGGTTTGCCGGCTAGGACTTGTCCGGTCGATCATGTGCGGAGCCAGATGACGAGGGCTGCGGCGGTTGCCGTGCCGAGGTAGACGTAGCCGCGTTTGTCGTATCTG